>NZ_JAPSKQ010000229.1 GCF_031181555.1 Streptomyces sp.
CGCTCTGTCGATGCCAGAACACGCGACCGCATCTGTGAGGAGATTGCCGCGGCGCTGCTGGCGGCAGGGACCGTGCCGACCTTCGAGGTGCGCTCGGCGGACCTGCGCGCGGATCCCTACTTCAGGTGTGCCGACCGCTACTGGCGGAGTCGCTTCGTGCACCAGCCGACCGCGCGCACGGCCGTCGAGTGCGCGCGGTGGATGTCGGACCACGTGCGGGACGAGAACTGGGGTGAGGTCGCCGAGCAGTGGGCGCTGGGCAACGGGTTCCTGAACAGGGGGAGCCTGGAGTCCGCCGAGCAGGTCGCGGAGGCGGTGGGAGAAGCGGGTACCGGCCCGCAGACCGAGCGGACCGGGTTCTTTCTCACGCTGTACCAGGCGGGCAAGCTGCGGGCGAACTTCTGCTTCGACGAGCTGCACGCCTTTCTGGCGTTCTCGCCCTCGGCCCTGGCCGCCGGCTCCCTGCGCGAGAAACCCGTCTTCGTGGCGCTCCGGGCGTTCGCCGCGTTCGGCAGCCGGACACTGACGGTCGCCCACGCCTGCGAGTTGCTGGACCAGGCCTGGTCCGCGGCGGGGCGGACCCGGCACACGGTGGACATCTGCCTCAACGGCCTGGCCTTCGCCGCCCCTTTCGAAGGCCAGGGCGAGCTGCTGCGCGACCGGGCGGCACAGGCCGTGGAGGCCTACCCCGACGACCACATGTTCCACGGGCGCCTGGCCGCCGGACTGCACATGTGCGGGCAGCACGACGCGGCGCTGCGGAGCATCGACACCGCACTCGCCCTGCTGGCGGCGAGTCCCACCGCCAGCCTCGGTGCGCTGCAGGACCAGTACCTGACGAAGCGGGAGGCGATCCAGGAAGGACGTCTGCAGGCCCTGCGGGACGCGGAACAGCAGCGCCGCTGGGAACGGCAGGCAGCGGCCAATGCCCAGGTGGAACGCTCCCTGCACACCTCTTCGGTGCGCGCCGTCGAAGTCGTCGCCGTCTTCACGGCGGCCATCGCCTTCGCCGTCGGCTCCCTCCAGGTCACCCTCACCGGAGATCTCGCGCTGTCGGACCGTCTGTGGCTCCTGGCCGCGCAGGGCGTGGGCCTGGCGGTCTTCGCCCTGCTGATAGTCGGCGGGACGTGGCTCATCACCCGGAGCCGCCGGGGGCCGGGCCACGGGGCCGAGTGAGTGCCCCGCCGCACGCGTCCGCACGGGGCCGGTCCGTCAGCCGAGTGAGATCCGGGCCGCCACCGGCAGATGGTCGCTGCCGGTGGCGGGCAGGGCGCGGATGCGGCCGACGGTCGCCGAGCGGGCCATGACCTGGTCGATCCGGGCCAGGGGGAGGGCGGCGGGGAAGCTGAGGGCGAAACCCCGCTCCGGCACGTTCATCCGCGAGGTCACAGGCGCCAGACCGCGGTCGTCGACGGTGCCGTTCAGGTCGCCCAGCAGGATGACGGTCCCGAGGTCCTCGGCGGCGATGGCCTCGCCCAGCAGGCCGGCGCTCTCGTCGCGCCAGGAGGACGCGAGGCCGCTCGCCCGGACGCGGACCGAGGGCAGATGCGCGACGTACGCCGCGATGTCGCCGTGCGGTGTGCGGACCACGGCGCGCAGCCCGCGGTTCCAGGCCGCCGTGATCCCACGGGGTTTGATGTCCAGCAGCCGGGCGTCGGTGAGCGGATACCTCGACCAGAGCCCGACGGTCCCCCGGACCGCGTGGTACGGGTAGTGCGGGGCGAGGGTCCTCTCGTAGACCGGCAGTGCCCGGGGCACCAGTTCCTGCAGCGCGACGAGATCGGGCCGGGCGTCGGCCAGGGCGCGGGCCGTGCCCGCCGGGTCGGGGTTCTCGTCGCTGACGTTGTGCTGCACCACGACCAGGCCGTGCCCGCCCGGCCCGGCCCCGGGCAGCACCAGCCCGCCGAAGAGGTACGTCCAGGCCGCGACCGGCAGGAGCAGGGCCGCCAGCGCCGTCGCGGAGCGGCGCAGCAGCGCCGCGCCGAACAGCACCACGACCACGAGCCCCAGCCACGGCAGGAACGATTCCAGCAGACTGCCCGCACGGCCCACGGAGTTGGGCACCGCCCGGTGGAAGGCCAGGAGCCCGGCGGTCACCACCGCGAGTGCGGCGATCACCCGCCCCCGAGTCCGGGCCGACCGGCCCCGCGCCCCCCTCGTCGCGCTCCCGCCCGGAGTCCACCGCCCGGCCCACCGACGCGGTGCCGCCCTCGGCGCCGACGCCGTACCCCTGTCCGCTCGATCCGCCATCGTTTCCCGTCCACTCGACCCCGTCTGCCAGGACGAGCCCACGGACGCACCGGTTCCGGGGCCGGCCCCACCGTGCCACGGGCCGGTCAGTCCGGCCGCGTCGGCCGCGCCGCGAGGACGGCGATGTCGTCGTCGCTGTCGGCGCCCAGCCTGATGAGAAGCTCGTCGCAGAGCGTGTCCAGGGGCTCGCGGGCCAGAGCGGCGGCGTGCCGGCGGAGCCGGTCCATCGCGTGGTCCAGAGGCTCGCCGCGGCGTTCGATGAGGCCGTCGGTGTACAGCAGCACGGTCGAGCGGGCCGGGAGCGCGTCACTGGCGCGGGGGCGGCGCGCGTCGGGGTCCACGCCGAGCAGCAGTCCCGCGCCGTCCTCCAGGTAGCGGGTGCGGCCGTCCGCGCTGATGAGCAGCGGCGGCAGATGCCCGGCGGAGGAGTGCACCAGCTCCCAGAGGCCGTCCGTCGGTCCCTTGAGCAGACCGTAGATGCAGGTCGCGGTGGCCTCCCGGTAGAGGCTGTGGTTCGCCAGGTCCAGGCGGCGCAGGACCGTCTCGGGCGGCTCCTGACGGTCCACGGCGATGCCGCGCAGCATGCTGCGCAGCTGGCTCATGGCGATGGCCGCGTCGAGGTTGTGCCCGGTGACGTCGCCGATGACCAGTGCCGTGTCCCCGTTGGGCACGACGAAGCTGTCGTACCAGTCACCGCCGACCTGGGCGGTGGCGGAGGAGGCCGCATAGCGGGCGGCCAGCTCGAGGTGCTCGACCTCCGGCAGCACCGGCAGCAGCGAGCGCTGGAGGCGTTCGGCGATGTTGCGCGTCTGCTGGTGGAGCCGGGCGTTGTCCACGCCCAGGGCGAGATTGCGCACCAGGTCGTCGACCAGGGGCAGATCCTCTTCCGTGAACGGCCTGCCCCGGCCTCTGCGGGCCACGGTGAGGACACCGATGACCTCCCGCCGCACCCGCAGCGGGGCGACGACCGCGCTGTTCGCGCCCATGACCCGGAACAGCCCCACGTAATGGGCGTCCAGCGGGCTCGTCACCTGGCCGGGCGGCGGGGGCCCGCTGAGCAGCAGCGGGCCCGCTCCGCGCAGCGCGCGGGCCAGGGGCCCCCGGGCGCTGTCGGACACCGGCGGGAGCCGGCCCCCGTACTCCTCGGGCCACGGACCGTGCGGGGAACGCTGGACGATGGAGACCCGCTCCACCCGGGAGTCCTCGGTGAACAGGTCCACCGCGCACCAGTCGGCCAGCTGCTGGGTGAGGAGCCCGCCCACACGCCGCAGGCCCTCGTCCAGATTCGGGGAATTGCTCAGCGCCGCCCCCGCGTCGGCCAGCAGGGCGAGCCGGCCGAGCGCCGACGTGTCCGCCCGGCTGCGGCCCGCGTCCCCGACGGCCTGCGGGGTGGCCCACGGAGAGAGCGGGCCGGACTCCTGAGGGGCTGCGGGCCGGACGCGGCCGGGCGGGCGCGAGGAGGGGCCGGGAGCGGCCGCCCTCGGGGCGAGCTGGGCGACGAACACCGTGCGGCCGTCGGCCGTCTCCTGCGTCTGGATGAACAGGCGGACGGGAATCAGGTGCCCGTCGTGGTGCAACGCGGGGAGCGGCACCGAGCGGCCCAGGATGCGGGATTCCCCGCTGAGCAGCAGGGAGAAGAACCCCGCCAGGTGGCGTTTGCGGAGGTGTTCCGGGACGAGCGTGGTGAGCGGCAGCCCCACGAGATCGTCCTCGTGCCAGCCGAGCATGTCCGCGGCGGGCCCGTTCGCCGCGACGATCCGGTTCCGCTCGTCGGTGGCGACCGTCGCAACCCTGCTGGCCCGCACCTGGTCGGCGTCCCACGGCACCAGTGCCGAGGGGCCGGTACCCGGCTCCTGGGGCATCACCGTCCACGCCGTGGGGGCCGCTCCGGTGAGCTGGCCGACGATCTGGTCGAGCAGCCACTGCTGGAAGGCGCGGTGACGCGGAAGGGACGGGAGGGCCAGCAGTCGCTCTCCGCGGGCGGCCTCCTCCGCCAGGTCGAGGACCGTGCGCAGGGTCCGCAGCGGCGGCTCGGCGCCCGGCGGCACCGACAGGGGCAGGGACCCCATCTCCGCCTCGGCGCCCTGCTGCCGCAGCGCGGCCGTCACACAAGCGGTGATCACATTGCTCGTGTCCTGGGCGACGGCGAGGTCATCCGCCGTCACACCGAGGTCGTGTCCGGCGGCCATGGCCAGGGCGGCCTCGCGCAGAAGCACGTGCCGGTGCTGCTGGGACGCCCGGTAGAGCGCCGCCGGCACGTCGATCAGTGTCACGGTCTTCCCGCCGGGGCCGGAGGGGGGTGCGGGGGTCTCCCATCCGTTCCGCTGCCGCGGCGCCGCCTCGGGCCGCAGCTCGAACCACACCGTCTTGCCCGCTTCCCCCACGGCGACGCCGTGCCGGGACGCCAGCTGCTCCACCAGGGCCAGGCCCTGCCCCGTACCGGCGTACGGTGAGTACTTCTGCGGCACGAGCCCGCGGTCCGGCCGCCGGTCGCCCACCCGCACGCGGACCGTGTTCTCCTCCACGTGAGCCGACACCTCGACTTCCGTGCGGGCGTGCAGCACGGCGTTGGTCACCAGTTCACTGACCAGCAGCTGAGCGGTGTCCACCACGTCCGGTGCGACGCCGTCGAGAGCGGCCCGCACGAAGCGCCGGGCCTCCGCCACGCTCTGCGGCGCCTCGGGGAACCGACGTGAGGGTGTCTCCCGGGCCTTGAGGTCGCCCATGCCCCCAGTCTGCCTCAGGGAGGCCGTTCCGCCCGGGTCCGGGCCCGCCCGGGTGCGGCGGACGAGTGAGACGGGCCGTGCCCGGCCGGTTTCCGTACCGGTTTCGCCCGCGAAGGGGGGATACCCGGTCCCCGACCCGTTCCTCACACTCCTCGGGAGGGCTCATGGCGACCGGCGAAACGGGATTCAGCGACGTCGTGTACGACCTGATCTCCGTCCAGTACCACTCGCTGAAGGCGGGGCACGACTACGGCCAGTACGTACGCGACGCGGAGAACGCGAACGAGAAGGACATCGCCGAGTTCTTCCGGACCGTCATGGAACAGGACGCGGAGCGCGCGGCCCGCTGTCACCGGTTCCTGGCCCGGCTGTCCGGCACGGAGAAGGCCGGCCCCGCGGTCGACTGACCGGTACGGGGGAGGGCGTGGAACGCCGACACCGCAAGGAGGGCCGGTGGCTTTCACGCCATGTTGGCGACGACTCTTTCCGGCCGGGCGTCGGCCGGACGGGAGCACCCTTCCCCGGCGTTCTGCCGCGTGGTCGGCGGACCCCCTGGCCGGGCCGCGCGGCGCCCCGGCCAGGGCACCTACCCGGCGACCGGGGGCATGACGCCCGCCCCGTCCGGCCGGCACCGCACGGGCCCGGCCTTCCCGCCCACTGCCGGTCTTGGCCTTTTCCGCGCGGCCGTGCCCCACGCACGCCGTAGGACAGGGTCACCGCCCGGAACTCCACCGCGGCGGCCGACCGGAGAGCGGTGGAGGGCCCCGAGCGCGCGGCGTCGGTGGACCGCGGCACCGCGGTCCCGGATCCGGTGACCGCGGACGTGCCGGATCTCGCCGGCCAAACGACGTCGGCCGCTGAGGGAACGGCGCCGGCCGCCGGGGGACGTCCGGCCGGGCACGCGGGCGCCTGCGACGCGGGGCCGGCGATCCGGTCCACGACGACCAGCAGCCGGGACCCCGCCGCGCCGAGCGCGGTCATCAGCGTGTGCACGGCGGGCAGCAGCGACCGGGCGAGACAGGTGAAAGCCCCCAGCAGCGCCCCGGCCGTCACGCCCCGGTCGAACCCCTGGTCCACGGCGTGCGCGACGCCGTAGCCCACCACGAAGGCCTGACCCGCCTCGGCCACCGACCAGGGTGCGAGCCGCGCCAGTACCCCCTTGCGGCGGGCGAGGAGGCGACGAGCCGGCGGCACGGTCCGGCTCAGTGCCCCGGACCCGGCGCCCTTCCCCTCCCCGCGGCTGTCCGCGGCGCCCGTCACGACCGCGCTCCCTCGGGCAGGGGTCCGTGGTCCCGGCGCGGCACCGGGCCGTCGGCCCCGCCGACGCCGAACAGCGCCCGGTAGCGAGCCTCCTTCCACAGCTCGCGGTGCGGCGCGACCGCACGCACGCGTCCGTCCTCCAGCCAGATCACCTGATCCGCGCGAGCCGCGACCGACGGGCGGTGCGCGACGACCAGCCGGCTTCCTTCCGTCCGTCCCACGGTCCTGAGGCGCCGGCCGGACACCGGTGTGCCGGACGGCGCACAGCACCGGCGCCCCGGGCGTCAGTTACAGGTCGTGCGGCCGCAGGGCGAGCCAGTCCCCGCTCTCGTTCTGCTGCCACCCCGCCGGGACGGGCAGACAGGGCGCGGCGTACCGGGAGCGCCCGGCGCCGGTCCCCCCCGGGAGCACCGCGTCGGCCACGCTCACGCCGGCCCCCCACCACCCCTCCCGCACCTCTCCGGTGGCGAGACCTGTCCGGTCGGCGTCCGGCCGGGACCGCCCCCGGCGCCGGTCCCGGCGCGGCCCTCCCCGTGGCCGGGACCTCGATCCGCTCACCGGTGAACCGCTGACGCGGGCGGGCGCGGCCGGGCCGGCCCGCGTATCTCCGACCGCCCCGCCGACGCGTACGCGGGGCCAAGATCCCTCAGGACGGACGGGCCCCATAAAGTGCCTCCCATGTCTGCGACGTTGAATTCGAGGAGAACCCGCGCCGCGCTCCGTGTGTCGGCGCGGGTCTCCGGCGAGCTGCTGCTGGTGCTGGTGATGGCCGCGGTGGTTCTGTGGGTACTGGGCCGGATGTGGTCCGTGGTCTGGCCGCTCATAGTCGCCCTCCTCCTCACCACGCTCACCTGGCCCCTGGCCCGCTTCCTGCGCCGGCGCGGTCTGGCACCGGCACTCGCCGCGTCCGTCGTGACCGTCCTGTTCCTGCTGGTGGCCGCGGGCACCGTGGCGCTGATCGCGGTGCCGGTGGCGTCGCAGTCCGGCGAGCTGGCCGACGGCGTCGTCCAAGGCATCCAGAGGCTGCGCGAGTGGGCCGCCGGGCCGCCGCTGAACATCGACGACGACGAGATCGCCCGTGCCTTCGACACCGCGGTCGCCCGCATCCAGGACAGTGCCGGATCCATCGCCACCACCGCCGTCACGGGCGTGAGCACCGTCTTCAGCGGTCTGATCACGGCCGTCCTGGCGCTCTTCCTGATGTTCTTCTTCCTCAAGGACGGCCCGCGCTTCCTGCCGTGGCTCGGCCGGCAGCTCCCCGGCCGGCTCGCCACCGACGTGCCGGCCGTGGCCCTGCGGTGCTGGGTCACCCTGGGCTCGTTCGTGCGGTCCCAGGCGCTCGTCGGTCTGATCGACGCCGTGTTCATCGGGCTGGGCCTGTGGATCCTGGACGTCCCCCTGGTGCTCCCGCTCGCGGTGCTGACCTTCGTGTCCGCGTTCGTGCCCATCGTGGGCGCCCTGTTCGCCGGCTTCGTCGCGGTGCTCATCGCGCTCGTGTCGAACGGCCTGACGGACGCGTTGATCGTGCTGGTGATCATCGTCGTGGTGCAGCAGCTCGAGGGCAACGTGTTCCAGCCGATCATCCAGAGCCGGGGTCTCGGCCTGCACGCGGCGGTCGTCCTGCTGGCGGTGACGCTGGGCGGAAGCCTGGCCGGCATCGTCGGCAGCCTGCTCGCCGTACCGGTCGCCGCACTGATCGCGGTGGTCTGGAACTATCTGCGCGAACAGCTCAGCGACCCGCCGCAGGGCCCGGGGGCCGACGCCCCGGGCACCGGTG
>NZ_JAPSKQ010000058.1:0-4589 GCF_031181555.1 Streptomyces sp.
GGGGAGTCCGCCGTGGGGCGCGAGGACCGCTGGGGCGTCCACGCAGTGAGAGACGGCTCCTGCCGGGGGCCGGCGTCTGCTTCAATGGGGCCATGGCCAGCTTCCGGAAGCTCATCGCGACGGGTCGCCATGACCTCGAGCCCTTCTGGCCCTCCCGTCAGCACGACGACTTCGACCGGGTGTGTTGCCGCGCGTTGAACGCGCCGGCCCTGTAGAAGCCGCACACCCCGGCCTTCGCCCGGCGCGAACCGCGTACGTCCCTCGACGAGCCCGACCACGAACACGCGGCCGTCGACCCGTCCGACGAACGACGAACCCTTCGCGCGAAAGAGCTGACGTCTCATGGCGACCACCCGTCCCCTGTCCTCCGCCCCCTCCCTGTCCTCCGCCCCTTCCGCCCCGCTCGACGTCCCCGCGCCCGGCCGCCCCCGGCACCGGCTGCGTGCCGTCGACCGGGACGGCGACGGGGGCCTCCCCCGCTCGAACGCGGTGGAGATCCCGGGGAAGACCGTCGCGGACCTGCTGCCGCCGGGCACCACCTGGCTGCCCGCGCCGCAGCACAGCCTGCCCGTCCTGCCCGGTCGTCCCCCGATGGTCGGCTACCTCGTGCTGGTCCCCGCCGACCGGCAGCCGCCGTTCCCGGTGGCGGTGCCGGACCCGGCCGGGTCCGGCGGCACCGAACCGGGCGGCGACCCGCTGATCCGCGTCGACACCGTGCGGCGCACCGCCGAGGTGGACGGCCGGCAACTCGAGCTCACCTACCTGGAGTTCGAGCTGCTGGCCCATCTCGTGGCGCACCCGGGCCGGGTGCACACCCGCGAGCAGCTGGTCGCCACGGTGTGGGGCTACGGCCACGTGGGCGACGGCCGCACCGTCGACGTCCACATCGCCCGGCTGCGCCGCAAGCTCGGCGCCGAGCACCGGGACGCGATCCGCACGGTGCGCCGGGTCGGCTACACGTACCGGCCGCCGAACGGGCGCTGAGACCGGCCGGTCCGGTCTGCCGACAGCAGATCCGCGTTCCCTCGCGCCACCAAACCGGGCAGAGTCACCGGCATGAGACTTCTGGTGCTGGGTGGTACGGAGTTCGCGGGCCGGGCCGTCGTCGAGGCGGCCCTCGGCCGGGGCTGGGAGGTGACCGTCTTCCACCGGGGGCGGCACGGGGCACCGCCGGGCGTGCGGACGCTGCTGGGCGACCGCACCGCGCCCGACGGCCTGGCCGCGCTCGACGAGGACCCCGGCGCGTGGGACGTCGTCGTCGACACCTGGTCGGCCGCCCCGCGCGCGGTGCGGGACTCGGCGCGGCTGCTGCGGGACCGCGCCGGGCGGTACGTGTACGTGTCGAGCTGCTCGGTGTACGCGTGGGCCCCGCCCGCCGGGTACACCGAGCAGGCTCCCCTGGTGGAGGGCGCCTCCGCCGACGCCGGCCACACGGAGTACGCGCAGGACAAGCGGGGCGGGGAGCTCGCCGTCCTGGACTCCTTCGGCGCGGACCGGTCGGTGCTGGTGCGCGCCGGGCTGATCCTCGGGCCGTACGAGAACGTGGGCCGGCTGCCCTGGTGGCTGACCCGGATGGCGCGCGGCGGCCCGGTGCTCGCCCCGGGGCCGCGTGACCTGCCGCTGCAGTACGTCGACGTCCGCGACCTCGCCGAGTGGATCCTCGACGCGGCCGAGCAGGAGCTGAGCGGGCCGTACAACCTGATCTCCCCGCAGGGGCACGCGACGACGGGCGAGCTGCTCCGGGCGTGCGCCGAGGTGACCGGTGGTGCGGCCGAGCTGCGGTGGACCGAGCCCGAGGTGATCCTCGAAGCGGGCGTCGAGCCGTGGACGCAGCTGCCGGTGTGGGTGCCGCCGGACAGCGATCTGCACGATGCGCTGCACTCCGCGGACGTCTCCCGGGCGGTCGCGACCGGACTGCGCTGCCGCCCGGTCGCCGAGACCGTGGCCGACACCTGGCGCTGGCTCCAGGACATCGGCGGCACCGCGCCGCAGCGCGCGGACCGGACGGTCAAGGGGCTCGCCCCGGAGGTGGAGGCGAAGGTGCTGGCGCGCGTCGACGGCGTCGGAGGTGTAGATAGCATCACCTCCTGACCGGGGGGCTCGGCCCAGTGACCCGCGTGCCCCGCTCGGCCAGACTTGTGCCATGACCATCGACACGAAGAGCCGCGGCGGGCGGACCATGGGGCGGGGCATGGCGCTCGCCGCGGTACGGGGGCTGGCACTGTCACTGGTGGCGCTGTCGGGGGCGCTGGTGTGCTTCGTGCTGGCCTTCGTGTCCATCGCGCTGGTCCCGTTCGGGGTCGGCATCGTCACCACCCCGTACGTGCTGGCGGGGGTGCGGGCGTTCGCGAACTGGCGGCGGGTGCTGGCGGCCGAGTGGGGCGGGGTGCGGATCCCGCCCGCGTACCGGCCGCTGCCCGAGGACGCCGGTCTGCGGGAGCGCACCTTCGGCATGCTGCGCGACCCGGCGACCTGGCGGGATCTGTGGTGGCTGCCGGTCGACATGTCCGCGGGCTTCGTCACCGCGCTGCTGCCGGCCGTGCTGCTGTTCTACCCGTTGGAGGGATTCGTCCTGGCGGCCGGGCTGTGGCGGGTGATGCCCGACGTGTACTGGTACGGCTTCGTGCCGATCAGCGACCAGACCTCCGCGCTCGGTGCCGGTGTGCTCGCCCTCGTCCTGCTGTTCCTCGCGCACTTCCTCGTCCCGCGCACGCTGGACGTCCACTTCCGGCTCACTCGCGCCGTCCTCGCGCCCGACCAGGGCGAACTGGCCGAGCGGGTCCGGGTGCTGACCGAGACGCGGCGCGACGCCGTGGACACCTCCGCCGCCGAACTGCGGCGCATCGAGCGGGATCTGCACGACGGGGCGCAGGCGCGGCTGGTCGCGATGGGCATGGACCTGGGGACCATCGAGGCGCTGCTCGACAAGGACCCGGCGAAGGCGAAGGAGCTGATCGCGCAGGCCCGTCAGTCCTCCATGGAGGCCCTGTCGGAGCTGCGCGAGCTGGTGCGCGGCATCCATCCGCCGGTGCTGGCCGAGCGCGGGCTGGGCGACGCCGTGCGGGCGCTGGCGCTCCGGCTTCCGGTGACCACCGAGGTGAACGTGGAGCTGCCCGGGCGGGCCCAGGCACCCGTGGAGTCGGCCGCGTACTTCGCCGTGAGCGAGGTGCTGACCAACGCGGTCAAGCACTCCGGTGCCGACCGCATCTGGATCGACGCGCACCACGCGGACGGGCATCTGCGGATGACCGTCACCGACAACGGCAAGGGCGGCGCGGTGATCGGGGCCGGCTCGGGACTGTCCGGGGTCGAGCGGCGACTGGGTACATTCGACGGCGTCCTGGCCGTCAGCAGCCCCGCCGGCGGTCCCACCATGGTCACCATGGAGATCCCTTGCGCGTTGTCCTAGCCGAAGACCTCTTCCTGCTGCGGGACGGACTCGTCCGGCTCCTCGAAGCGCACGACTTCGAGATCGCGGCGGCCGTGGAGTCCGGGCCCGAACTGGCCCGGGCGCTGGCCGAGCTGGAGCCGGACGTCGCCGTCGTCGACGTACGGCTGCCGCCGACGCACACCGACGAAGGGCTGCAGTGCGCGCTGGACGCACGGCGCCGGCGGCCCGGGCTGCCGGTGCTGGTGCTCTCCCAGCACGTGGAGCAGCTGTACGCGCGGGAGTTGCTGGCCGACGGCAGCGGCGGCGTGGGGTACCTGCTGAAGGACCGGGTGTTCGACGCGGAGCAGTTCGTGGACGCCGTACGACAGGTGGCGGCGGGCGGTACGACGATGGACCCGCAGGTGATCCAGCAGCTGCTGGCGCGGCAGTCGGGCGGCGACCGGTCGCTGGCGCGGCTGACGCCCCGGGAGCTGGAGGTGCTGGAGCTGATGGCGCAGGGGCGGACCAACGCGGCGATCGCGGCCAAGCTGGTGGTGACGGAACGGGCGATCGCGAAGCACACCGCGAACATCTTCACCAAACTGGGGCTGGAGGTCTCGGACGACGACAACCGGCGCGTGCTGGCGGTTCTCGCGTATCTCGACCACGGCCGGTGAAACCGGGCCCGGCCGCGCACCCCCCGTGGGCGATCAGCAACTCCCGGTGTTCCAGGGGCTGTTGACACCCCTGTGTCCGTACGGATTTCTCGTCGATTTCCGGGGCGGGTGAACACTCCCGGAGCGGCTCCCGTACTCAAGGGAGCCGCTTCACTCCTGTCGGGCCGCTCGATGCCCCGCAACGGGATGCCCCGCAAGGAAGTTCAGAGGAGTTCCATGGGACGCAACACAAGGAAACGCCGTACGCCGCTGGCCACCAAGGCCGTAGCCGGGGCGGCGGCCCTGGCGCTCGGTGGGGGCGGGCTGATCTGGGCGAACTTCTACGCTTCGGCGCACGAGAAGGACTCGCCGGACAACCGGACGAGGTCCGGCGCGGCACAGATCGCGACGATCAACTGCCCGGACGTCGGCCAGAAGCTGACGAAGGTGCCGAGGAGCGCACGCAGGGGCGTCGCGAGGGAGCTGGCGCTGCTCGACCGGCAGATCACGGACGCCTACACGCGCCTCGCGGAGACGCGCCAGGCCCAGGCGGGTGACGCCGG
>NZ_JAPSKQ010000058.1:4689-31753 GCF_031181555.1 Streptomyces sp.
TGCCGGCGAACGGCGACACCGGCTCGACGGGCAGCTTCACCACGAACTGCGGCACCAACGCGAACGAGAACCGCAACTCGGACAACGTGATCGTCGCTCCCGGTGTCAGCAACGGTGCGCAGCACCAGCACGACTACGTCGGCAACCAGGCCAACAACGCCTTCGCGAGCGACGAGGACCTGGCGGGCGGCGAGACCACCTGCCAGAACCAGGGCGACAGGTCGACGTACTTCTGGCCGGTCCTGCGGATCCAGGACGGTTCGCAGGACATCGACCAGAACCAGCCCGGTGGCGGTCAGGACGGCAACGTCGGCAGGATCGTCGAGCCCAGCGAGGCGGAGCTGAGGTTCGTCGGCAACCGGACGAGCGACGTCGTCGCGATGCCGACGGGCCTGCGCATCATCACCGGTGACGCCAAGTCCTTCACCAACGGCCTGAACAACGCCAACACCTCCTGGAGCTGCACCGGCTTCGAGGACCGTCAGGTGACGGACAAGTACCCGATCTGCCCCGAGGGCAGCAGCGTCGTCCGGACGTCCAACTTCCAGAGCTGCTGGGACGGCCAGAACACCGACAGCGCCAACCACCGCACACACGTCGACTTCGTCGAGGCGGACGGCAGCTGCTCGAACGGCTTCCGGGCCATCCCCCAGCTCCAGGTCCGCCTGGTCTACGACATCCCGGCCCCGCAGATCGACAACGGGCAGCTCGTGAACCCGTTCGCGGTGGACTCCTTCCCGGAGCAGCTGCACAAGCCGATCACCGACCACAACGACTTCATCAACTTCTTCGACGAGGACCTGATGAACGAGATGGTCGACTGCATCAACAGCGGCCAGGACTGCCAGTAGCCCTGAACCGGTGAGCGGGAGGCCGGCGGTGGGAATCCCCCACCGCCGGCCTCTTCGTGTGCCCGGTGCCGCGGGGTCAGCCGTGGGGACCGTCGCCGCCGTGGTCACCGCGGTTGTGGCTGCCACCGGGGTTCATGTGCTCGGACCCTTCCTCCAGCGTGCCGCCGAGCGCGGACCGCAGCCGGGTGACCGTCTTCTCCTGGCCGACGGCGACCCATTTGCGGCCGACGAGGTAGTAGCCGCCGTAGTCCTTCGCTCCGTTCAGCCACTCGCGCTGGCCGCGGTCGGTGGCGAAGGTGGCGAGGACGAACTTGCCGTCGCCGTTGCCGCAGAGGGCCTGCCGGATCTCGTCGGCGTCCGTCTGCACGTTCGGCTTGCACTTCACCTCGGCGGCCAGACGCTCGAGGCTGCCGGTCGCGGTCACCGGCACCTTGCCCTCCCCGTCGCCCTGACCCTCGCCGCCGGAGCCGCAGCCCGTCAGCGCCAGTGCCACCACCGCGCCGGTCAGCGCGAGCATCGGTCGGGTCACCCTCATGTGTTCCTCCGGTCCTCGACGGCGGCATGCCGCACGGAGCCCCGGCACGGGGCCCTCTCGCCTTCGATACGGCCACCGCGCCCGGAGCGCTCAATCCCCGGTGCGGCGACGGGCCCGCGCGTGTGACAGTGGCCCGATGAACAACGACTGGGAAGATCGCGTGGCCGCCGCCTGGGCCGGCTTCGACGACTGCGCGGAGGACGACGCGCCGGCCTTCCGCGCCGTGATCGACGCGCTCGTGGCCGAACTGCCCGAGGACAGTCCGCTGGGTCCCTTCGAGCAGGCCTGCGCCTGGGACTCCACGGGCCACTCCGACAAGGCGGTTCCGCTCTACCGGCAGGCACTGGACGGCGGGCTCGCCGAGGAGAGCCGTCACAAAGCGAGACGGGCGAGGATCCAGTTGGCCAGTTCGCTGCGGAACACCGGCCGGGCGGAGGAGGGCATACGGCTGCTGACGCCCGAACTGGACGCCCCGTCCGACGAGCTGGACGACGCCGTGCGCGCCTGTCTGGCGCTGTGCCTGTCCGATGCGGGCCGTGACCGCGAGGGGCTGTCCCTGGTCCTCGGTGCCCTCGCTCGCCATCTCCCGCGCTACCAGCGGTCGATGGCCGCCTACGCCCGCCTGCTCGTCGAACCCGCCGGGGAGTGACGGTTCACCGTCGGGTGACCATCCGCCGATTCGTTCGTTCAGCTGAACGTGCAGTCACAGGATGCCGCCCGTCACCCCGCCCCCTCCTCCCCGGCCGGACCGGTCGTGGACGTCGAGCAGGCCGAGGCCGCGCTCGTCGAGCACTATCCGCGGCTGGTCCGGCTCGCCTACCTGGTGCTGCCGTCCGGGATGGGACGTGGCAGGCGGGTGCTGACCGCGCACTCCCTCACCCAGCGCGCGCTGCCCCGCGCCCGCACCCCGGCCCCGGTGATCCCCTCCCAGCCGGCCGGCCGCGACGGCGACCCCGGGTACGCGCTGGTCCGCCTCCAGGTGGTGCGTACGGCGCTGGAGGCCGGCCTGCCGCTGCGGCGCAGGGCGTGGCCCAGGCGGGCGCAGCTGCCGCCGCTGCTGCCCCAGGTGTGGGGCCTGAAGCTGTTCCCGCGCCCGGGCGGCGCCGACGAACTCGCCCTGGACCAGCGGCTGTCCGCGCTCTCCGGCCCGGCTCGCGCCGCCTACGTGCTGCGTGGTCTGGAGCGGCTCCCGGACGGGGACGTGCGCGAGGTCCTCACGGCCGCGGGCGTCACCGACGCGGACGCCGCGCTGGACGAGGCCGGCCGGGTCCCCGACGAGTACCGGCTGCTCGACTCCCCCGAGTTCGACCCCTGCTCGCTGCAGGCCCGGCCGACCGATCTGCTGCGCCGCCGCCGTCATCTGAACGCCACACTGGTGGCCGGGGCCGCGCTCGCCGTCTGCGGGGCGCTGCTCGGACCGGCGGGTGACGGCCGGGCCCCCGACGGCGCCGCCGCTCCCCCGTACGCGCAGAACCCGGCCGCGCGGGCGGCGCTGGACCCCGGGAAACTGACCCGGGTCTCCCCCACCGCCTGGAAGACCTCCGCACGCGTCGACTTCTCGGTGTGGCCGGCACGCGGCGACCTCACCGGCGACAGGGCCCTGCTGCGCCGCGCCCTCACCGTCTGGGCCCGGCCGGGCGGGAGCGTCCGGGTGTCGGCGACCCCCGGCACCCCCTCCGGCGGCCCGGCCGGGCCGCCCCAGCTGCTGTACGCGGGGACGGTCGACAACGCGCGCGTGGTGATCCTCCACGACGGTCTGCGCATCGCCCGGTACGCCGAACCGGTGGACGGCGCGCGCGGTGCGGCACTCGACTTCGCCCGGGTCGACGGGGCCGGCCGGGCCGGGGCGGGCGCGGTGGTGCTGGGCCGGACCGACGGCAACGTCCGCTATCTGACGGCGCCCTGGGTGCGGGGAGCGGGCGAGCGGGACCTGCGCGAGCCGGACTCCGCCGCGACGGACCTCACGCTCACCGACGGGGTGACCCCGCCCCTGCCCAGCCCGGCCCTGAAACCGGGGCCGTGCACCTCGTGGCGCGTGCTGCAGCTGGCCGACGGCACCGGCACCCGTCTGGTGACCGACCTCGGCGAGCTGGTCCCGGCCCGGCTGACCGCGGGGCGGCCCGGCACGGACGGTACGTCCGTCGGCGCCTGGGCGCCGTTCGCCTGCTCGCTGAGCGCGATGCGCTCCGCGGGCGTACGGAGCGTGAACGTCTGGGCGTTCGCCGAACAGCCGCTGCCCGACGCGAGCGGATCGGCGGTGTGGGCGTGCACGCGCGCCGAGACCTGGCGGGGCGGCGGTGCCCGGGTGCTGGCGCAGTTCCACACGCCGGGCGGGCGGTCCGGGGCGGTGACGGCGAAGGCCGAGGACGTGCCGGCGTGCGGGGCGCGCGAGCCGCGGGTGCTCGCCGGGGTGCTGTGGAAGTCCGGGGCGGGCGCCTGGTACCTGCTGGCCGCCGGCAGCCGCGACACGGCGTCCGTCAGGGCGACGGGCGGGGTCGAGGGGTCGGCCCGGGGGCATCTGCTGACCGTCCGCGCCGAGCGGGGCGCCCGGGCCGATCTCAAGGGCACGCTGAAGGACGGGCGGTCGATCAGCGGGCTGCGGTAGCCGGATGAACACCGCCGACGGGTCCGGACCGTTCGAGGCCGAATTCGATCGGTAAGGTGTTCGCATGACTACCGGGGTACGCCGCAGAATGGGAGTCGAGGAGCGGCGGCAGCAGTTGATCGGCGTCGCCCTCGAACTGTTCAGCCGCCGTTCGCCCGACGACGTCTCCATCGACGAGATAGCGTCGGCGGCAGGCATCTCCCGCCCGCTGGTCTACCACTACTTCCCCGGCAAACTCAGCCTGTACGAGGCCGCGTTGAAGCGTGCCGCGGACGACCTGGCGTCCCGGTTCGCCGAGCCGCACGAGGGCCCGCTGGGGGCTCGGCTGCTGCGTGTGATGGGCCGGTTCTTCGACTTCGTCGACGACCACGGCCCCGGTTTCTCCGCCCTGATGCGCGGCGGCCCGGCGGTCGGCTCCTCGACCACCAACGCGTTGATCGACTCCGTGCGGCAGGCCGCGTACGACCAGATGCTGTCGCATCTGGGCGTGGTGGGCCCGGCGCCGGCGCGGCTGGACCTGGTCGTCCGTTCCTGGATCTCGCTCGTCGAGTCGACGGCGCTGATCTGGCTGGACGGGCGGCGCGTCCCGCGCACCGAACTGGAGACCCAGCTGGTGCACGACTTCGCCGCGCTCGCCGCCGTCGCCGCCGCCCACGACGAGGAGCTGGCCACGCTGCTGCGCGGCCTGCTCGAGAACGAGCCGGGCGACGGGCCGTTCACCGATCTGGCGGGCCGGCTCATCGCACTGGCGTCCCGGTGAGCACCGGGACGACGTGGGGCCTGGTCGTCGAGACGACCGTGGGCATCGGGCAGCGCAAGCACGTGGAGGCACATGTGGTGGCGCACGTCACCGGGTCTCGGGAGGAGGCGCTCGCGGAGCTGGAGCGGCGGGCGCGGAACCACGTGCCCGAGCACCCCGCGAACCCCGGGCGCCGTCGCCTCCTGCGGGAGAACGACGGGTTCCTGCTCGTCGTCGACGGGGCGTGGCAGTCGTTCGCGACCCGGTTCACCGTGGCGGAACTGCTGGAGGACTCCGACGCGCCCCGCGCCCCGGCGCCCTCGGCCGGGGCACCGGCCGCGCCACCGGGTGAGCCGGCGGCGCGGCAGGCCGAGCTGGACGCGGACGGAGTACCGGTGCGGCCGGCGTGGCTGGGACGCGACGACCTGCCGTGAACCCGTCCGTCGACCGGTGACCGGTGAGTCCCTACTCGCTCTCGAACTTCCGGTACGACGGGTCGAGGTCGCGCACCTCGGCGGAGGCGTGCAGCACCACGTCGCCGGCCGGCTTCACGTACTGCCGCAGCAGTTCGAGCACGGTCTCGGTGAGCCGGGCCTTGGTCTCGTCCGTGCGCCCGGCCAGCAGGCCGATGTGGACGTGGACGAGGGCGTGCCCGTCGGTGTCGGGGCCGACCACGACGTCCTCCGTCCGGCGGAACCGCGTCTTGCACGCGGGCGGCTTGGCGGCCGCGATCTCGACGACGGCGGTGTGCAGGTCCCGCGCGAAGGCGGGCCGGTCGAAGCCGTCCGCCAGTCGCTCGGAGTAGTCGACGGTGATCTGCGGCATGAGCCCTCCTGTTCCGGGTCGGAGGGCTCACACTATCCGCAGCTCCTTACGGGGTCAGCCGGCCGTGGTGAACACGGCGACCGTGCGCGCCGGAACGGTGAACGTGCCGGTGTCCTCCGCGTAGGACGAGGTCTTCACCACCGCGTCCCCGCCCGCCGCCTGCACCGGGTGCAGGCGGTAGCCCGTCCCGGCGAGCCCGGCGACGCGCTGCTCCTGCTTCTTTGGCGTCGCGTTGAACACCACGACCAGGTCACCGAGGGCCATGGTGATCACGCCGGGCGTCTCGCCCTTCCCGGACAGCGGGAAGGACAGCCGGGACTGCACCTGCGCGGCCGTGTCGAGGGAGAAGACCTTCTCCGTCGTACGGATCCTCAGCAGGTCCCGGTACGCGGCCGAGGCGCCCTCGATCTGCGGGCAGCCGACCTTCACCGCGCCCAGCAGGGGCTGCGCGTAGGGCCACTTGTCCTCGTTGTCGGCGGCCGGCGGCAGACCGCGGCCGAAGCCGTTGCCGTCCGCGCAGTTCCAGTGGATGGCGTTGAACCAGTCGCCGCTGTCGTAGGAGTTGCGGTCCAGGGACTTGGAGCGCAGCAGGTCGGTGCCCGCCTGGGAGAGCGCCGGGCCCTGTGAGAGGGCGGCCGTCGCCATGGCGAGGACCTGCATGCGCGCCCGGTCCGCGGCCGCCGTGTCCTTCGGCAGCTTGAAGGCGAGCGCGTCGAACAGCGTCTCGTTGTCGTGCGCGTCCGCGTAGGCGAGGGCGTCGCCGGGCGCGTCCGCGTATCCGGCGGGAGCGCCGTTGTAGTCGACCTGGGAGCCCTTGACCTCCCTGCCGCTGGTGTCGGTGAAGGTGTAGTCGGCGAGGTTGCCGCTCAGGCCCACCTTGATCAGGTCCTGGTAGTGCAGGAGGCGGGCCTTCTGCTCGGCCTCGGTGCCGTTGCTCTTCGAGGAGTTGGGGTCGGTGTAGAGGCCGGAGGCGAAGCCCTGGACGCCGGGGTCCTCGTCGAAGGGGCCGCCGCCGCGCACGGCGTCACGGGCCCGGTCGGAGAAGGTGGCGATGCCGGTGCCGGCCATGTTCTTCTGCGTGGCCTGGACGAAGCGGGCGTCGTCGGCGATCTCGCCGAAGTTCCAGCCCTCGCCGTACAGGATGATCTTCTTGCCGTCGACGCCGTCCTTCTCGGGGGTGAGCGCGTCGAGGGCCTTGCGGACGGCGAGGATGTTGGCCTTCGGGTGGTGGCCCATGAGGTCGAAGCGGAAGCCGTCGACCTTGTACTCCTTGGCCCAGGTGACGACCGAGTCGACGACGAGCTTGCCCATCATGGCGTTCTCGGTGGCCGTGTTGGCGCAGCAGGTGCTGTTGGCGACCGAGCCGTCGGCGAGCAGCCGCTGGTAGTAGCCGGGCACGATCCGGTCGAGCACGGACGTCTTCGCCTGGCCGCTCGCCGCGGTGTGGTTGTAGACGACGTCCATGACGACGCGCAGGCCGTCCTCGTTGAGCGCCTTGACCATCTCGCGGAACTCGACCGTGCGGGCGGTGCCGTCCGGGTCGGTGGCGTAGGAGCCCTCGGGGACCGTGTAGTGGTACGGGTCGTAGCCCCAGTTGTAGGCGTCCTCGGCGGCGGACTTCGCCACGCACTCCTGCTGCTTGCCGGAGTCGGCCGGGTAGGAGGCGAGGTCGCAGTCGACGGTCGCCTGGTCGGACTTCCGCTCCGGGACGGTGGCGATGTCGAAGGCCGGGAGGAGGTGGACGTACGAGGTGCCCGCCTCGGCGAGCTCCTTCAGGTGCCTGCTGCCGTCGCTGTCCTTGTCGGTGAAGGCCAGGTAGGTGCCCCGGTGCTCCGCCGTCCGGTCCTCCACGGAGAAGTCCCGGATGTGCAGTTCCTGGATCTGGGCGTCCTTCAGCGGCACGGCCCTCGGCTTGTCGAGGGTCGCCCAGCCCTCGGGGGCGAGGCTCCGGTCGCCGAGGTCGACGACGAGGCTGCGCTCGGAGTCGGTCGTGAGGGCCACCGAGTAGGGGTCGGTGACCTTGTTGGTGACGATCCCGCGGGCCTCGGGCGCCCAGACCTTCACGGCGTACCGGTAGGGCTTGCCCTTCCAGGAACCCGGGCCGGTGACGGACCAGACGCCGGTGGCGTCGTCGCGCTTCATCCGGACCGTGGAGCCGCCGATCTCCAGGGAGACGTCCTGGGCGGTCGGCGCCCACACGGAGAGCGTGGGGCGGCCGTTCCGGAAGACCGGGCCGAGCTCCGCCTTCGTCGCCTCGGCGGCGTACAGGTCGTCCAGGACGCCCCCGATCTGCACGCCGGTCGCGGCGAGCACGGCGCCGCTCGCGGCGCGCTGGGAGGCGACGACCTGGCCGCGCAGGGCCTCGCGCACCCGGTCCCGGTCGCGCGGGTCGACCGACCAGGCGGTGCCGTCCTTCAGGTGCGGGAACCTCTCCTTCTGGGCGTCGGTGAGGGACGTCTTCGTCAGGCGGAGCCAGCGCTCGTCGTCGCTCGTGAGCGTGCCGTCCTGCACCTTGACGGAGCCGGTGCGGGAGGCGAGGAGCTGGGTGGAGGCGGCGGCGCCGGAGCCGTCCCAGACCACGGTGTCCCGGTCGATCCAGACCGCCTTGGAGGTGGTCGGGTCGAGGGCGGCCGCGGAACCGGCGGGCTGCGGCAGCAGGTACTTCTCCTGGCCGCTCAACAGCCACACCTCGTGGCCGTTCGCCTTGAGGTCGAGCGACTGGTCGGTGGGCAGGTCCTTCTCGTCGCCCTTGTGGACGATGTAGCCGAGGCTGGTGGCACCCTCGGTGAGCGGCACCTCGAAGACCGCGCCATAGGCATCAGTCTTCACCGGCTTCAGGGGGTTCGACCAGTCGGTGGGGTTCGCGGCGCCGGTCCACACGTGCAGGCCCCAGCCGTCGTAGTTCCCGTCGGCGCGGTGGTAGTGGAGCACCGCCTTGCTCTTGTCCTGCGCCGGGTAGTCGGGCCGCTCGGTGGTGACGGTCTCCTCGCCCTGCTCGATCCAGACCTCGCCGGTCCGGGTGACGTCGATGGTGCGGTCGGTGGAGACGTCCTTGTTTCCGTCCTTGTCGATCACCAGGAAGCCCACGTCGGAGGCGCCGGGCTTGAGCTTGACGTAGGCGAAGGCGCCGTAGGCGTCGCGGCCGGTGAAGGGGTGGCTCTTCGGCCACTCGGTGGCCTCGCCGTCGGCGAGGTCGCCCCAGGCGTACAGGCCCCAGTCGTCGTAGTTCCCGTCCGCGCGCTTGTAGTGGACGACCGCGTAGTCGCGGGAGGCGGCGGTGGGCGGGGCCTCGACGGGCGGGGTGCCGGTGGTGGAGGCGGCCAGGGCGCTCGCGGTGCGGCCGGCCGAGTCGATCACGACGGCCTTGTAGCGCAGGGCGGTGCCGGCGGGGACGTCCGCGCCGATGGTGTGGGTGACCTTGTAGGGGGCGTGGTCGGCGGAGCCGAGGGTCTGCCACCTGCCGTTGCCGGTCTGGGCGGCGAAGACGACCCGGTTGAGCCGGCCCCCGTCGACGTCGGCGGTGAGCTCGACGGTGCCGGTGGCGCCGGCCTCCGGGGCCTTGAGGGTGATCGTGGGCTTCGCGGCGGGCTTCGCGAGCGGGCCGGAGGCCTTGAGGACGATCGCCGAGCCGGCCGGGACGGTGACGGTGATCTTCTTGTCGGCGTCGCTGGTGACGGAGGCGTCGGTGCCGTGGATGCCCCGGAACGTCATCCGGGCGGAGCCGGTCGCGAAGGTGGCCTTCTTCGCCTCGTCGGCGTTGTTGAAGGCGACCACGTACTCGGTGGTGTCCTTCTCCGTGCCGGTGCGGGAGAAGGCGTAGACGCCGGCGCCGTCGTCCGCGTGGCGCTCCTGCTGGATGCCGTCGGTGAGGGCCGGGTGGGCCTTGCGGAGCTTCGCGAGGGCGCTGATCTGCCGGTAGAGCGGTGAGCGCGTGTCGTAGGTGTCCTCGGCGTGGGTGCGGTCGCTGCCGATCAGGTCGTCGTCGAGGTAGTCGGCGGTACGGGAGGCGAACAGGGTCTGGCGGGCGTCCTTGTCGCCGCCGGCACCGGTGAAGCCCTGCTCGTCGCCGTAGTAGACGACCGGGTTGCCGCGGCTGAGGAACATCAGCTCGTTGGCGAGCATGTCCTTCTTCAGCAGTTCGGCGTCGGACGCCTTCGGGTTGTCCTGCTTCAGGAACGTCCCGATGCGGCCCATGTCGTGGTTGCCGAGGAAGGTGACCTGCTCGTAGGCGTTGGACCGGCCGGTCGTGTACTTGTAGTCGTCGCCGAAGACCGCCGCGAGGCTCTTCGCGCTGCCGCCCTGGGAGGCGTACCGGCGGGCCGCCTCCTGGAAGGGGAAGTCGAGGGTGGCGTCCAGGCGGCCCTGGGTGACGTACGGGGAGGTGACGTCCGTGTCGGCGGAGTAGACCTCGCCGAACATGAAGAAGTCGTCCCGGCCCTTCTTGGCCGCGTAGGCGTCCAGGGCGGTGGCCCACTGGGTCCAGAACTCCATGTTGACGTGCTTCACGGTGTCGATCCGGAAGCCGTCGATGTCGAAGTCCCTGACCCACCGCTGGTAGATCTTCTCCATGCCGCTGACGACCTCGGGACGCTCGGTCCACAGGTCGTCGAGCCCGGAGAAGTCGCCGTGCGTGCTGGACTCGCCGGCGAAGGTGGAGTCGCCCCGGTTGTGGTACATCTGCGGGTCGTTGAGCCAGGACGGGACCTTGAGCCGCTTCTTCGCGGCGGGGACGACCGGCGTGCGCGGGAAGGAGTCCGCGTCGACGCGGGGGAACCGGCGGGAGCCGTCGGCGTAGTCGGCGTCGTCGAAGGGCTCGCCGTCCTTCGTCAGGTACGGGAAGGCGCCCTTGGAGAGGTAGTCGTAGGACTTCTCCTCGTAGTCGACGACGTCGGCGGTGTGGTTGGTGATGACGTCGAAGAAGACCTTCATGCCCTTGGCGTGGGCCTTGTCGATGAGGGTCTCGAGGTCCTCGTTGGTGCCGAAGTGCGGGTCGACCTGGGTGAAGTCGGTGATCCAGTAGCCGTGGTAGCCGGCGGAGGCGTCCTTGCCGGTGCCCTGCACGGGCTGGTTCTTGAAGATCGGCGCCATCCAGATGGCGGTGGTGCCGAGCCCCTTGATGTAGTCGAGCTTCTCGGTGAGGCCCTTGAGGTCGCCGCCCTGGTAGAAGCCCTTGTCGGTGGGGTCGTACCCGGTGCTGAGCCGGGAACCGGTCAGCCCGCCGCGGTCGTTCTTCGCGTCGCCGTTGGCGAAACGGTCCGGCAGGACGAAGTAGAACTGCTCGCGGGTCAGGTCGTGCCGCGCGGGGGACGCGGCGAGCTTCGCGTCCGAGGGGGGCGCCGGCGGGGTGGCGGCGCCGGCGGCGAGCGGCTGGACGAGGGTGGCGGCGAGCGCGGCCACGGTGACGGCGGCGACCCGTCTTCCCTGCACGGTGCGGCGCCGCGCGGGCGCCGGCCATCTGGGTATCACAGGCGTGAACTCCTTGCGATTACGGCTCATTGGGTCCGACCCCGCGCCACGGCACGACCTGTTTCGGCCACGTCACCGGGGCGCCGGCGCGACCGTACCGCCGTTGAAAGCGTTACAGCAAGAGGTGTGAAAGTAACAGTAAGGACTTGCGTGCCGGCGTCGGCCGCGCCGCCGGTGAACAGCGGCACGGCCGGCGCGCGTTCAGCAGGAGGACTTGCCCGCGTACACCGCGAGGGCCGTGCGGGAGCCCAGGGTGGCGGTGAGGCGGCCCGAACCGTCCACCTTCACCGTCGTGTTGTTCTGGACGTTGCAGTACGTGCCCGCCGGGAGGGAGGTCTGGTAGGTGCGGGTCAGGGAGCCGGACTCGTGGTTGATGGCCACGAAGCCCTTGCTGCCCCGGCCGAAGGCGATCGCGTCGCCGCCGTTGTCCCACCAGTCGGTCACCGCCTGGCCCCGGGTGGCGTTGCGGAAGGCGACCATGGACCTGATCTCCGGCCAGGCGTGCTGGCACTTCCAGCCGCTCTGCCAGCAGGCGTCCACCCGGCCGCCGTTCGGCGGGCCGGCGTCGTGGTCGGAGAACTCGTAGCCGGAGTTGATGTCCGGGGCGCCGTAGGGCCAGGCCAGCATGAAGACGTTGGCCAGGGTGTAGGCGGCGTTGTCCTTGTAGCTGAGCGTGGAGCCGTTGCGCTCGGTGTCGTGGTTGTCGACGAAGACGCCGGAGACGGAGCTGTTCAGGTAGCCCCAGCCCTCGCCGTAGTTCTTCAGGTAGGCGAGGTTCTCGTTGGTGAAGACCCGCTTGAGGTCGTAGGCGTAGCGGAACTCCTGGACGTCGCCGTTGCCCGTGTACTCGGCGGGCTGGACGGCCTCTCCGCTGCCGTGGATGACCTCCTGCTTCCAGTAGGCCGAGGGGTTGGTCAGCCGGGACTTGATGTCGGCGAGGTCGGCGGCCGGCATGTGCTTGGCGGCGTCGATGCGGAAGCCGTCCACGCCGAGGGAGAGCAGGTCGTTCATGTACCCGGCGATGGTCTTGCGGACGTACTCCTCGCCGGTGTCGAGGTCGGCGAGGCCGACCAGCTCGCAGTTCTGGACGTTCCAGCGGTCCTGGTAGGTGGTGATCTGCGAGGTGCAGTTGTCGAAGTCGTACCGGGAGTACAGACCGGGGTAGTCGTACTTCGTGTACGGCGAGCCGCCGGTGCCGGTGCCGTTGCCCGCGGACATGTGGTTGATGACCGTGTCGACGACGACCTTCACGCCGGCCGCGTGGCAGGTGTTCACCATGTTCCGGAACGCGGTGCGGTCACCGAGCCGGCCGGCGATCCTGTAGCTCACCGGCTGGTACGACGTCCACCACGTGGAGCCCTGTATGTGCTCGGCGGGTGGTGAGACCTGCACGTATCCGTATCCGGCGGGGCCCAGGGTGTTGGTGCACTCGCGGGCGACCGAGGCGAAGTTCCACTCGAAGAGGACGGCGGTGACGTCCTTGGTGCCGGGGGGCGAGGCCTCCGCGGCCGTCGGGGTCATGACAACCGAGGCGGCCGCGAGGGCGACGGCTCCGGCGAGGCTTCTGCGTGCCATGTGGGGTTTCCTTCTTCATCGAAGGGTGTGGGGACCGCTGGAGGACGCCTGAAGCTTCTTGCTGAAAGCTTCAGCAACCTTGCGGCAACGCAGATGTTAGAGGCCCGCCGCCCGAAAGGGCAGCGGGCCGTACCAACTTGGAGGAAAAAAGTTGCGGGCCGGACGATCTCAGCCGGTGGTCCACCACACGGTGGTGTCGGCCGGGACCTTCGCCTCGCCGTCCGCCTCGACCACCTCACCGCTGGTGAGCAGCACCCGCCCGTACGCCGGGGTGGTCACCGACTCCCCCGTGGTGTTCGCGACGCACACGAACTCCCCGCGGCGGAAGGCGAGGACCCCCTCGGGTGCCCGCAGCCACTCCACCGCGTCGCCCGCGCCCAGGTCGGGCTGCTCCCGGCGCACGGCGAGCGCGGCCCGGTAGAGCTCCAGCGTCGAACCGGGCACGCCGGTCTGCGCCTCGACGCTCAGCTCGCCCCACCCCGCCGGCTGCGGCAGCCAGCTGCCGCCGTCGCCGAAGCCGTACGACGAGCCCGTACGGGTCCACGGGATCGGCACCCGGCAGCCGTCGCGGAAGCCGTCCTGGCCCGCGCCCCGGAAGTACGCCGGGTCCTGGCGCACCTCGTCCGGCAGGTCCACGACGTCCGGCAGGCCCAGCTCCTCGCCCTGGTAGACGTAGGCCGAACCGGGCAGCGCCAGCATCAGCAGCGTCGCCGCGCGGGCCCGGCGCAGGCCCAGCTCGCGGTCGCCGGCCAGGCGGATCTGGGTGCCGAGGCCGGGCGGGTTGGCGAAGCGGGTGGCGTGCCGGGTGACGTCGTGGTTGGACAGCACCCAGGTGGCGGGGGCGCCGACCGGGCGCATCGCCTCCAGGGTGCGGTCGATGACCTCACGCAGCTCTTCGGCGTCCCAGTGGGTGCCCAGGTACTGGAAGTTGAACGCCTGGTGCAGCTCGTCGGGGCGCACGTAGTTGGCGGTGCGCTCGACGGTCGGGGTCCACGCCTCCGCGACGAAGATCCGCTCGCCGGAGTACTCGTCGAGGATGCGGCGCCACTGCCGGTAGATCTCGTGCACGCCGTCCTGGTCGAAGAACGGCATGACATCGTTGCCCAGCAGCTTCAGCTGCTCGTGGGATCCGAGGTCCGGCAGGCCCTCGGCCTTCACCATGCCGTGGGCGACGTCGATGCGGAAGCCGTCCACTCCCATGTCCAGCCAGAAGCGGAGGATGGAGCGGAACTCGTCGCCGACCGCCGGGTGCTCCCAGTTGAAGTCGGGCTGCTCGGGTGCGAAGAGGTGCAGGTACCACTCGCCGGGCGTGCCGTCGGGCTCGGTCACCCGGGTCCAGGCCGGGCCGCCGAAGATCGACTCCCAGTCGTTGGGCGGCAGCTCGCCGTTCTCGCCCTTGCCGGGCCGGAAGTGGTAGCGGTCCCGCAGCGGCGATCCGGGACCCTCGGCGACGGCCCGCTTGAACCACTCGTGCTGGTCGGAGGAGTGGTTGGGCACGAGGTCGACGATGATCCTCAGGCCCAGCCGGTGGGCGTCCCGGATCAGCGCGTCCGCGTCGAGCAGGGTGCCGAACATGGGATCGACGGCGCGGTAGTCGGCGACGTCGTAGCCGGCGTCGGCCTGCGGGGAGGCGTAGAAGGGGCTGAGCCACACGGCGTCCACACCGAGGTCGCGCAGGTACGGCAGGCGGGAGCGGATGCCCTCCAGGTCACCCATGCCGTCGCCGTTGCTGTCGGCGAAGCTGCGCGGGTACACCTGGTAGATCACCGCGTCCCGCCACCAGTCGCTGCGGCGCCTGGCGACGGTGGCGACGGCCGCGTCGGTCGTGGGGGTCGGGGCCGGGGCGGCGGAGTGCTGCTGGCTCATGTCGTCCTTGATACGAGTGCGGGCAGGGAGCGAGTGGGCGGGCGGCCGGGAGACGAGGCGGCCGCGGTGTCAGCGGGGTCTGGGGTCCCTCCCTGCGCGAAGAGCTTGGGGAGGGCACCGCGGCCGCCTACCCGCGTGGTCAGGCACGCGGGAGCCTCGTACGGAAGGGGGTCAGCCCTTCGTGCCGCCGGCGGTGAGGCCGGTCACCAGGTTCTTCTGCACGAGGTAGAAGAACGCGGAGACGGGTATCGCGATCAGGACCGCGGTGGCGGCCATGAGGTTGCGCTGTGCGTCGTGCTCGCTGACGAAGCTCTGCAGACCGACGGCGAGCGTGTACTTCTCGTCGTCGAGCATGAACGTCGTGGCGAAGGCGACCTCGCCGAACGCGGTGATGAAACTGTAGAACGCGGCGACCGCCAGACCCGGCTTGGCGAGCGGCAGGATCAGCCGCACGAACGTGCCGATGGGGGTCAGCCCGTCGACCCGTCCCGCCTCGTCGATCTCGAACGGGATGGTGTCGAAGTAGCCCTTCATCAGCCAGGCGCAGTACGGCACCGCCGTCGAGCAGTAGACGAGGATGAGTCCAAGGTAGCTGTCGATGAGCTGCAGGTCCGAGAGGATCTGGTACATCGGGACCATCAGGACGGCCACCGGGAACATCTGGGTGAGCAGGAGCACCCACATGAACTTCTTGTAGCCCGGGAAGCGCATGCGGGACACCGCGTAGCCGGTGGTGGCGGCGACCAGGACGCCGATGAGCGTGGTGCCGAGCGAGACGATCAGCGAGCTCTTCAGCCAGTCGAAGAAGTTCGTGTTCTGCAGCACGAACGTGTAGTTGTCGAGCGTCATCTTGCCCCAGATGCCGCCGGGGCGCAGATAGTCGTCCTCGTCCGGGCCGAGGGACAGGAAGACCAGCCAGGCGACCGGGAACAGCGCGATCAGGCTGGCGACGATCAGGATGCCGTGCGAGGTGAGGCGGGCCAGGGGGCTGCTCTCGCCGCGCCGGCGCACTGTGCGGGGCGGGAGCGAGTCGTCGGCAGGCCGGTCCGCCGGAGCAGTGGTGGTGATGGTCGAGGTGCTCATGGGGACTCCTGCCTCAGATCGCGAGCTGCTGCTCATTGCGGTTCAGCCAGCGGCGGTAGAAGGAGGTGAAGACGACCAGGATGGCCAGCAGCAGCATGCCGTAGGCCGCGGACTCGGCGAACTCGCGCGGCTGCTGCCCGAAGCCCAGCTGGTAGGCCCAGGTCACGAGGATCTGGGCGTCCGGGGCGGTGTTGCCGAACAGCAGGAAGATGATGGCGAACTGGTTGAAGGTCCAGATGATGCCGAGCAGGACGACGGTGGAGCTGACCGAGCGCAGCCCGGGCAGGGTGACGTGGCGGAACCGCTGCCAGGCGTTCGCGCCGTCCATCTCGGCCGCCTCGTACAGGCTCGCGTCGATGGACTGCAGCCCGCCGAGCAGGGAGACCATCATGAACGGCACACCGCACCAGGTGTTGACCATGATCGCGGCGAACCGCTGCCAGAAGGTGTCCTCCAGCCACTGGGGCGTCGGCAGGCCGAGGGCGTCCAGGCCGGAGTTGATGAGGCCGGCGTCGGCGAGCATGAAGCGCCAGCCGAAGACCGTGACGAAGGTCGGCACGGCCCACGGCAGGATGAGGATCAGCCGGTAGAGGGTGCGGCCCCGCAGCTTCTGGTTGAGCAGCAGGGCGAGGCCCAGGCCGATGCCGTAGTGCAGGGCGACGCAGGCCGCCGTCCACACGATCGTCCAGATGAAGTGCGACCAGAAGCGGTCGTAGGCCGTCTCGCCCCACAGGATGTCGGCGTAGTTGTCCAGGCCGATGAACTTGTAGGTGGCCTCGATCTCGTTGACGCCGATGGTGCGGGCCGAGTTGAGGCTGTCGGCGTCGGTCAGGGTGAGGTAGAAGCCGTACGCCAGGGGGTACAGCACGATGACGCCGAGCACGACGGCCACCGGCGCGATCATGGCGTAGGCGTACCAATGCTTCTGGAATCCGCGCTTGAGGCGGCGGACCGGCCCGGGCCGGGGCGCGCGGTCACCGCGGCGCTTGCCGGTCGCGCGGTCGATGGCGACTGTCATGGTTCGGCACCTTCTGGATGATCAAGGAGTACGGCACACAGGCCGGCGGCCGCCGGACCCTCCCCTCCTGGAAGCGGATCCGGCGGCCGCGCGGGCATTACTTGCTGAAGTCCGGCACCAGCTTGGCGATCGCGGTCTCCG
Source organism: Streptomyces sp. (assembly GCF_031181555.1). Taxonomy (GTDB): domain Bacteria; phylum Actinomycetota; class Actinomycetes; order Streptomycetales; family Streptomycetaceae; genus Streptomyces; species Streptomyces fimbriatus. Next base: position 21,394 of record NZ_JAPSKQ010000058.1, read on the forward strand.
CGTCGCCCAGCCCCTTGTCCAGGGACTCCTTGCCGCCCGCGATCTGGGGCAGCTCGTCGTCCAGCGGACCCCACAGCGAGCTGTACTCGGGCAGGGCCGGGCGCGGCTGGGCGGCCCCGAGGACCGTCTGGTAGCCGGCGATGCCCGGGTCGGCCTTGACCTTGTCGGTGTAGGCGTCGTCACGCGTGGGCAGCGTGGAGTTCTTCAGCGCGATGGTCTCCTGCGCCTTGGCCGAGGTCATGAAGTTGACGAACTTCAGCGCGGCCTTCTGCTTCGCCTCGGTGGAACCGGCGTAGACCGACAGGTTGTGGCCGCCGGTCGGGGCGCCCGCCTTGCCCGCGGAGCCGGCCGGGACGGTGGCGATGCCGAGGTTGTTCTTGTCCTTGAAGGCGGAGCCCTTGTAGAAGTTGGTGATCTCCCACGGGCCCTGGATGATCGAGGCGACCTTGCCGTTGACGAACGCGTCCTGGATGTGGGCGTAGGCGTCGGCGGTGGTGTCGGCCTTGTGCAGGCCCTTGCCCTCGAAGAGGTCCAGCCAGGTGCCGTAGGCCTTCTTGGCCTCGGGCGACTTCACGGTGATCTTCTTGGCGTCGACGTCGACGGTGTCGGTGCCCTCGCCGTAGAGGAAGGGCTGGGCGTAGTAGCCCGCGGTGGAGCCCCAGTAGCCGTCGACGCCGGTCTTCTCCTTGATGGTGGCGGCGGCCTTCTTCAGGTCGTCCCAGGTCTTGGGAGCCTCGACGCCGGCCTTCTCGAAGAGTTCCTTGTTGTAGACGAACGCCAGGGTGTCCGTGGTGAACGGGACGCCGTACGTCTTGCCCTCGTACTTGGCCTGCTCGATCAGGTTGGGCTTGAACTCGCTCTGGTCGGCGAGGGCCTCGGTGCCGTCCAGCGGCAGGAAGAAGCCCTTCTTGGCGAAGGCGGGGGTCCAGCCGACCTCGGAGCGCAGCACGTCGGGGGCGCCCTTGGAACCGGCGGCGGTGTCGAACTTGTTCTGCGCCTGGTCGAAGGGGACGTTGACGTAGTCGACCTTGATGTCCTTGTTGGCGGCCTCGAACTCCTTGACCAGGGCCTTGTACGTCGGCGCCTCGTTGGTCGCGTTGGAGGTGTCCCACCAGGTGATGGTGACCGGGCCGTCGGCCTTGTCACCGCTGTCGCTGTCGCCGCCGCAGGCCGTCGCCGCGAGGGCGAGGGACGCCACCAGCGCGGTGGCCGCTATGCCACGCCGCATGAGTTCTCCTTGAGGGTTAAGCCCGTGTGGTGCAGGGAGCGGCCCCGTCTGCCGCCCTGCCGACTTGCCGACCGCGCCGTTGCCGCCGCCGGGCGACGTGAACGTAACAGCCGTGCAATCGTTTCGAAAGACCTTGCAGAAAAATTTTGCAAGCGACCCGGAGAGTTATGCCGCCGTGACCTCCCCTCAACCGCCGCGCGCCGCGCATTTCCGGGCGTACGGCGGGGGTTCGGACGGGTGTGCAAGACTCTGCAAGCACTTGCCATCCGTTTCCGCCGGGGGAATCATCCGTTGCGGAACGGTCGCCGACCACGACGTGAGGACCGCGATGACCCAGCAGCCCACAGCGGGCCGTTCGACGGCGCGCAGCAGGCGTGCGACCGGTGCGCAAGGACAGACACGGCAGCTACAGTCCGGTCCTGTGACCACACGACTTGCCGACATCGCCGCGCAGGCGGGGGTGAGCGAGGCGACCGTCAGCCGCGTCCTCAACGGCAAGCCGGGCGTCGCCGCCACCACCCGCCAGTCCGTGCTCGCCGCCCTCGACGTCCTGGGCTACGAGCGCCCGGTGCGGCTGCGGCAGCGCAGCGAGGGCCTGGTGGGTCTGATCACCCCCGAGCTGGAGAACCCGATCTTCCCGGCCCTGGCCCAGGTCATCGGGCAGGCGCTGACCCGGCAGGGCTACACCCCGGTGCTCGCCACCCAGACCCCCGGCGGGTCGACGGAGGACGAGCTGACGGAGATGCTCGTGGACCGCGGGGTCGCCGGCATCATCTACGTCTCCGGGCTGCACGCGGACACCACCGCCGACATGCAGCGCTACGAACGACTGCGCGCGCAGGGCGTGCCCTTCGTGCTCGTGGACGGCTTCTCGCCGAAGGTGCAGGCGCCGTTCATCTCCCCCGACGACCGGGCGGCGACGGCGCTCGCGGTCACCCACCTCGTCTCCCTCGGCCACACCCGCATCGGCCTGGCGCTCGGACCGAAGCGGTTCGTGCCGGTGCAGCGCAAGATCGAGGGATTCGTGCGCACCGTGCAGGACCAACTCGGACTGAGCGCCGAGACGGTGGAGAGCGAGCTGATCCAGCACTCCCTCTACACCCTGGAGGGCGGTCAGGCAGCCGCCACGGCGCTCATGGAGCGCGACTGCACGGCGGTGGTGTGCGCGAGCGACATGATGGCGCTGGGCGCGATACGGGCAGCCCGGCAGCGGGGCCTGGACGTGCCGAAGGACATCTCGGTGGTGGGCTTCGACGACTCCCCGCTGATCGCCTTCACCGACCCGCCGCTCACCACCGTCCGCAAGCCGGTCCCGGCGATGGGCCAGGCCGCGGTGCGCACGCTGCTGGAGGAGATCGGCGGGACGCCCGCGCCGCACAGTGAGTTCGTGTTCATGCCGGAGCTGGTGGTGCGCGGTTCGACCGCTTCGGCCCCTGGGGACCGGAATCGTCCTTAGGGTGGAGAACACGGCCCTTCGGGCACTGCCGCAGAAGGAGTTCACGGGCCTCTGCCCGCACGAGAACATGCGGGGCGGACCCGACCGGGGGATGATCCTCGGGAGGGGGGCCGTCTGGCAGACTCTGTGCCCATGGGTGACACGACCGTGACAACGCTGGAAGGCCGCGAACAGGCCGTTCCGCATCCCGTCGCGGACACAGCGGACACAACGGACGAGACGGGGCGGGGACGTCTGCGCCGTCTGCGCACCCCCCGCAGGCCCCGGCTGTGGTTCGAGATCCTGCTGATCGCGGTGAGTTACTGGACGTACTCGCTCATCCGCAACGCCGTGCCCGAGCAGAGGGCCGAGGCGCTGCGCAACGCCGACTGGATCTGGAAGCTGGAGCAGCAACTCGGCATCGCCGTCGAGGAGTCCGTCAACCATGCCGTGAACTCGGTGACTTGGCTCATCGTCGGCATGAACTACTACTACGCCACCCTGCACTTCGTGGTGACTCTGGGTGTCCTGGTGTGGCTCTACCGTAGTCATCCCGGCCGCTACGCGGCCACCCGGCTGGTCCTGTTCACGACCACGGGCATCGCCCTGGTCGGCTACTACCTGTATCCGCTCGCCCCGCCGAGGCTGATGAACGGCCAGGACTTCGTCGACACCGTCATGGTCCACCAGACCTGGGGCTCGATGGCCTCCGGTGACCTGAAGAACATGTCCAACCAGTACGCCGCGATGCCGTCGATGCACATCGGCTGGTCGGTGTGGTGCGGCCTGACGATCTTCGCGCTGGCCACGGTCCCGTGGGTGCGCGTCCTGGGCCTGGTGTACCCGGCGGCCACGCTCGTGGTGATCGTCGCGACCGCCAACCACTTCTGGCTGGACGCGGTGGGCGGCGTGCTCTGCCTCGCCTTCGGCTACGGGGTGGCCCTGCTCTGGTACGGGAGCCGGCCGTACGCCCTGCCGAGGCAGGTGCCGGACGGCGCCGGGAGCCTGCTGCCGGCGCGCAGGCCCCGGCCGGCCCGGAGCTGACCGGGCCGGACCGGCCCGGGCCGCCCCGAAGCCGCACCCGGCCGGTCCGGCGGGTCAGGCACCCCCGTAGAACAGCTCCTCCACCACGCCCCGTGCCCTGCGCGCCGTGCGCCGGTACGCGTCGAGCATGTCGCCGGCGTGGCCGGGGCCGTAGCCCAGGTAGCGGCCGACGGCGGCCAGCTCGCGGGGCTGGGTGGGGAAGGTGTCCCCGGCCCTGCCCCGTACGAGCATCACCGCGTTGCGCACCCGGGTGGCCAGCACCCACGCCTCGTCGAGGATCGCGGCGTGCTCCTCGCGGACCAGCCCGGCCGCGCGGGCGGCGGCCAGGGCCTGGCGGGTGCGGGTCGTGCGCAGCCCCGGTTCCCGCGCGCCGTGCCGCAGCTGCAGCAGCTGCACCGTCCACTCCACGTCGGACAGCCCGCCCGGACCGAGCTTGGCGTGCAGCTTGGGGTCGGCGCCGCGCGGCAGCCGTTCGGACTCCATCCGGGCCTTCAGCCGCCGGATCTCGCGGACCGCCTCCTCGTCGAGCCCGTCGGCCGGGTAGCGCAGCGGGTCGATCAGCTCGGTGAAGCGGCGGCCGAGGTCCTCGTCCCCGGCGACGGGCTCGGCGCGCAGCAGGGCGTGCCGCTCCCACACCAGCGACCAGCGCCGGTAGTACGCCTCGTACGACTTCAGGGTGCGCACCAGCGGGCCGGACTTGCCCTCCGGGCGCAGATCGGCGTCGATGAGCAGCGGCGGGTCGGCGCTCGGGATCTGGAGCAGGCGGCGCATCTCGGAGACGACCTTGTTCGCCGCCCGCGACGCCTCCTGTTCGTCCGCGCCGTCGCGCGGTTCGTGCACGAACAGGACGTCCGCGTCGGAGCCGTAGCCCAGTTCGTGCCCGCCGAAACGGCCCATGCCGATGATCGCGAACCGGGTGGGGAGCGTGTCCCCCCAGCCCTCCCGGACGACCGCGCGGAGCGTGCCCGCGAGGGTGGCGGCCGTCAGGTCGGACACCGCGCCGCCCACCAGGTCCACCAGGGCTCCCTGGTCGGCCTCGGCGGGCTGGGACTCGGTGCCGTAGGAGCCGATGATGTCGGCGGCGGACGTGCGGAACAGCTCGCGGCGGCGCACGCCACGGGCGGCCGTGACGCCCTGCACCGCGTTGTCGGCGCGGCGGACGGCGGCGAGGATCTCCTGCTCCAGGGGGGCGCGCGAACGCGGCCGCAGTCCCCCGCCGTCCCCGTCGCCGAGCAGGGCCACCGCCTCGGGGGCGCGCATCAGCAGGTCGGGGGCGAGCCGCCCGGCGGACAGGACGCGGGCCAGGTTCTCGGCGGCGGCTCCCTCGTCGCGCAGCAGCCGCAGGTACCAGGGGGTCTTGCCGAGCGCGTCGGAGACCTTGCGGAAGGTGAGCAGGCCGGCGTCCGGGTCTGCGGAGTCCGCGAACCAGCCGAGCAGCACGGGCAGCAGGGTGCGCTGGATGGCGGCCTTGCGGGTCACGCCGGACGCCAGCGCCTCCAGGTGGCGCAGCGCGGCGGCCGGGTCGGCGTACCCGAGGGCGACCAGCCGCTCCCGGGCCGCCTCCGCGCTGAGCCGGGCCTCACCGGGGGCGAGCGCGGCGACGGCGTCGAGCAGCGGCCGGTAGAACAGCTTCTCGTGCAGCCGCCGTACGACCGAGGCGTGCCGCCGCCACTCGCGGTGCAGGCTCGCGACCGGGTCGGTGCGCAGGCCGAGGGAACGGCCCAGGCGGCGCAGGTCGGCCTCGTCCTCGGGGACGAGGTGGGTGCGGCGCAGCCGGTGGAGCTGGATGCGGTGCTCCATGGAGCGCAGGAAGCGGTAGGCGTCGTCGAGCTGGGCGGCGTCCGCGCGGCCGACGTAGCCGCCGGCGGCGAGGGCCTTCAGCGCGTCGAGGGTGGTGCCGCTGCGCAGGGAGGCGTCGGCGCGGCCGTGCACCAGCTGCAGCAGCTGCACGGCGAACTCGACGTCGCGCAGGCCGCCGGGGCCGAGCTTGAGCTGGCGGTCGATCTCGGCGGCGGGGATGTTCTCCACGACCCGGCGGCGCATCTTCTGCACGTCGGCGACGAAGTTCTCCCGCTCGGCGGCCTGCCACACCAGCGGCTGGAGCGCGGCGACGTACTCCTCGCCGAGCGCGAGGTCGCCGGCCACCGGGCGGGCCTTGAGCAGCGCCTGGAACTCCCAGGTCTTGGCCCAGCGCTGGTAGTAGGCGAGGTGGGAGGCGAGGGTGCGCACGAGCGGGCCGTTGCGGCCCTCCGGCCGCAGGTTGGCGTCCACGGGCCAGATGGAGCCCTCGACGGTGGTCTCGGAGCAGATCCGCATCATGTGCGAGGCGAGCCGGGTGGCGGCGCGCAGCGCCTTGTCCTCGTCGGCTCCGCCCGCGGCCTCGCCGACGAAGATGACGTCGACGTCGGACACGTAGTTCAGCTCGTGCCCCCCGCACTTGCCCATCGCGATCACCGCGAGCCGGCACAGCGCGGCGTCCTCGGGCGCGGCGGCCCCGGCGAGGGCGAGGGCGGCGCGCAGGGTGGCGGTGGCGAGGTCGGCGAGTTCGGCGGCGGTCTGGGCGACCTCGGTGGTGCCGCACACGTCACGGGCGGCGATCGACAGCAGACAGCGGCGGTAGGCGACGCGGAGCGAGACCGGGTCGGTGGCGCCGGCGAGGCCGCGCTCGAACTCCTCGACGCCGGGGTGCAGGTCACGGGGCTCGTAGGTGACGAGGGCCCGCCAGTCGTCCGGGTGCCGGGCGAGGTGGTCGGCGAGGGCGGCCGAGGCGCCGAGCACGCCGAGGAGCCGGTCCCGCAGCGGCTTCGCGGCGATCAGCGTGTCCAGCAGCTCCTGGCGGGCGGTGGCACCGCTCTGCGCCTCCAGCAGCCGCACCAGCCCGAGCAGCGCGAGGTCGGGGTCGGCGGTGGCGCCGAGGGCGTCGAGCAGCACCGGGTCGTTGCGCACGGCCGTCAGCTCGGGGCCGTCCAGCAGCCGTTCGGCGGAGGAGGGATCGGTGAAGCCGTGCCGCAGCAGCCGAGTGAAGGTACTGCTCCTGCGCCCCGGCGCCGACGTCATCCCCGGCCTCCCTCGTGCCTCGGATCAGGGTCGTACGGCCATGAGCCTAACCGGAGTGCCGGTCCGGGGCCCCGGGGCGGCCGCTTCCACCACGGTCCGGGACGCGCCGCCGTGCTCTCGGTGGCGCCGCGGACCGTTTTCGGCTTCGGTGAGGGAGAGCCGTTCAGCCGGACCCGGTGGCGGTCCGCCCGGCACCGGCGTCGCCGCCGACGGCCGACGGACCCGACAGCCGACGAAGGAGTCCCGCCCATGGACATGACCCTCGAAGTGATCCCGCTGCCGGTGAGCGACATCGACCGGGCCAGGGACTTCTACCGGGACAAGGTCGGCTTCCACGTCGACATCGACCAGGAGGTCATGCCGGGCATGCGCATCGTCCAGCTGACCCCTCCCGGCTCCGGCTGCTCGGTCGCCCTCGGCGACACCGTCTGGGACACCATGGCCGGCCCCCGTCCCGCCCCCGGTTCCTACCAGGGCCTCCAGCTCTGCGTCGCCGACATCGAGGCGGCCCACGCGGAGCTGGTCGCGCGCGGTGTGGAGGTCTCCGAGCCGGTCCGGTACGCCCCGGACGACGGCGCCACGTTCATGTACTTCACGGACCCGGACGGCAACGGCTGGGCGGTCCAGGAGTACCGGCGGCGGGCCGCGGAGCCCCTGCACCGGCTGCTGACGAAGCTGGCGGAGTCGTAGGCCGGCGCGGGCGGGGCACCCCCCGTGGGGGGCTCGCCCCGGCCCGTGGGCGTGCTGCCGTCCGGCCTCGCGGCACATGGTGACCGCAACAACGTGTCAAACGCGGACAAATGGCCACTCGTGGTGGGACGGACGGCTTCGTGTGCCGCCCCGGCGCACTGTTTCGGCATCGCGCCGGAGCACCGGGGACACGGGCCGCACGCAGGACATCCGATGAGGAGAAGTCGCCGATGAGTGAGTCCATACGGACCGGATCCGGGAGCACCGGAGAGAAGGTCAAGGCAGAGACCTCCGCGACGGCCGGCCAGGCCAGGCAGGCCGCGACCCAGGTCGCGGGAACCGCGGCGGAGCAGGCCCGGACCGTGGCGGATGAGGCACGGCAGCAGGCCGGCACGGTCATCGACGACCTGCGCAGCCGTGCGATGGACGAGGCGGAGGGACAGACCAGGCGCGCGGCCGAGACGCTGCGCCAGTGGGCGGGCGACCTTTCCAGTCTGGCCGCGCACGCCGAGAAGGACTCGCCCGCCCGCAGCCTGGCGGCCCAGGCGGGCGACAAGGGGCAGCGAGCGGCCGACTACCTGGAGCGGCAGGGGGTGCAGGGCCTCGTCACCGACCTCCAGGGCTTCGCCCGACGCCGTCCCGGCGCCTTCCTGGGCGGCGCGCTGCTGGCCGGACTGGCCGTCGGACGCCTGGCGAAAGTGGCGCAGAGCGCGTCCCGGACCGACGGATCCGGGCAGGACCAGGTCACCGCGGCACCGGGCCAGGGCGCGCTGACGCCGCCGCAGGCACCGGCCTCCCAGGCCCTGCCGGCCGCTCCCCCGCCGGGTACCGCGCCGCCGGCACCGTCCGCGCCGCCGGCCCCGCCGACCATCGGTACGCCGCCGACCGGGACGACGGGCCGTCCGTTCCCGGAGGTGTGAGATGGCCACGATGTCCCCGCTGTCCCGGACCGGCGCGGCCGAGCCGCAACGACCGGAACAGGACAAGTCCCTGGGCGAACTGCTCTCCCAAGTGACCTCGGACCTGCAGACCCTCTTCCGCCAGGAGGTCGAGCTGGCCAAGGCCGAGATCAAGGAGGAGGGCACCAAGGCGGGCAAGGCCGCCGGGATGTACGGCGGCGCCGGCTTCGCCGGCTACATGGTGCTGCTGTTCCTGTCGCTGGCGGCCGTGTACGGCCTGGCCAACGTGATGGACGGGGGCTGGGCCGCCCTGATCGTCGCCGCGCTGTGGGCCGTTGCCGCGGCCGTGCTGTACCAGAAGGGCCGCGCGCGGATGCGGACCGTCTCCCCGAAGCCCGAGCGAACCGTCGAGACCTTGAAGGAGGACGCGGAATGGGCACGTCACCCGACCAAATGAGGGCCGAGATAGCGGCCACGCGGAACCAGCTGTCCGCGGACGTGGACCAGCTGGCCGACCGGACCAGTCCGCGCCGCATGGCCCGCCGCCGCAGGGCGAGGGTGCGCGGTGCGGTGTCGGGCATGCGCGACCGCGTCATGGGCACCGCCTCGCACACCGCGCACGGGGTGGCCGGCACCGCACGGTCGGCGGCCGGCTCGGTGCAGTCGGCGGCCGGCTCGGTGCAGGAAGGCACCGGACGGGCGGCCGACACGGCACGCGAGGCCGTCGGTCAGGCGGGACAGGCCGTCCAGCAGACGCCCGAGATGGCCCGCCGCCAGACCCAGGGCAACCCGCTGGCCGCCGGCCTGGTCGCCTTCGGCGTCGGCCTGCTGGTCTCCTCGATGCTGCCCGCTTCCCGGGCCGAGCAGGAGAAGGCGTCCGAGCTGATGGAGCGCGGCAGTGAGGCGCTGGAGCCGGTGAAGCAGGCCGCCGCCGAGTCCGCGCAGCACCTGAAGGAAGGCGCCAAGGAGGTCACGCAGAGCGCGGCCGCGGAGGTGAAGGACACCGCGCAGCAGGCCGCCCGCACCACCCAGGACGAGGCCCGCGGCCAGGCCGGCCAGGTCACCGACCAGGCCCGCGACTCCGGCCGCCACCTCACGGACGAGGCCCGCAACCGCCCCGGCCCCGCGTGAGGCCGCTTTCCGGGCGCTGACCAGCGGGGAGTCCCGCCCTCGGGCCGCACACGGGCCGAGGGCGGGACTCCCCGCGTGCCGCCGCCCCGGCGGGCGGCCGGCGCGGGCCGGAGGATCAGCGGCTGAAGATCAGGATCAGGACGACGGTCGCCACCGCGCTGATGACCAGCGAGCCGATGCAACCGACCCGGTTGCTGAAGAAGAAGAACATGGCCCCCGGGTACCCCGCCGCGCCCGGCTGGGACCGGTCGACGGCATATTCTTCGGAAAGGCCCCCGCACGGGCCGCCGTCTCCCCCTTCGTCGCGTACGAGCCGTCACCGTCGGGCGCGCCGTGCGTCCCGTCGGCACGCCGTTCTGCCGGGACATTCGCTCCCACCAGCGTCCTGTGGCTGGACTCGCCGACGGCATCCCCGGCTGCGGACCGGGGGCCGGAGCCGGGAGGCCGGGTCCCGCGTCACCCGTTGGCGTGTCGCGGGGTCCGTTCACGTCACCCGGCGTCGCCGGTCCGCCTACCGTCGGGCACGTCGCGATACGACGCGTGGTACGGCGGAGGGGTGCGGATGCCGGTGGACGGCGAGGTGCAGGCGGACGAGCCGGGGTGGGAGGTCGACCCGGACGACGAGTGGGGCGTGGCCGTCGTCGCCACGGTGGGGCGGCAGCTGAAGCTGCGGCGGGAGGCCGTGGGGATGCGGGCCGCGGAGTTCGGGGCGGCGGTGGGGTACGGGGAGGACCTCGTCTACAAGGTCGAGGGCGGGAAGCGGATCCCCCGGCCCGAGTACCTGGAGAAGGCGGACGAGGTGCTGGGGGCGGGCGGACTGCTCGCCGCGATGAAGGAGGACGTGGCGAAAGTCCGGTACCCGAAGACGGTGCGGGA
>NZ_JAPSKQ010000058.1:31853-34586 GCF_031181555.1 Streptomyces sp.
AGGGCGGGAAGCGGATCCCCCGGCCCGAGTACCTGGAGAAGGCGGACGAGGTGCTGGGGGCGGGCGGACTGCTCGCCGCGATGAAGGAGGACGTGGCGAAAGTCCGGTACCCGAAGACGGTGCGGGACCTGGCCAAGCTGGAGTCCAGGGCGGTCGAGCTGATGTCGTACGGCAGTCACAACATCCACGGGCTGCTCCAGACCGAGGAGTACGCGCGCGCCCTGCTGGCCACCCGTAGGCCGACCCTGACGGAGGACGAGCTGGAGCGGGCGGTCACCGCCCGGATGGCCCGCAAGGTGATCTTCCAGCGGGTGCCGTCGCCCGAACTCAGCTTTGTCCAGGAGGAGGTGACCTTGCGGCGCCCGGTCGGGGGCAGGATGGTGTTGCGGAGGCAGCTCGAACATCTTCTGGAAGTCGCACAGCTGAGGAACGTCGACCTCCAGGTGATGCCGACGTCACGCGGCGACCACCCGGGGACGGGCGGGCGCGTGCAAGTGCTGAAGTTCGCGGACGGCACGGCCACCGGCCGGGCCGACGACGCGTTCGGCAGCCGCCCGGTCCACGACCCCCGGCAGCTACGGATCCTCGAACTGCGCTATGGCATCATCCGGGCGGAGGCGCTGACCTCTCGGGAATCACAGGCATTCATCGAGCAACTATTGGGGGAAACATGAGCCACAACGCCGACCTGACCTGGGTCAAGAGCAGCTACAGCGACAGCAGCGATCCCAACGACTGCGTCGAAATCGCCATATCCCCCACCACCGTCCACATCCGCGACTCCAAGAACCCCGACGGCCCCCGCCTCGCCGTCACCCCCGACACCTGGATCACCTTCGTGAACCGGGCCGCGACTTGGTGACAGGGCGTGGACGGGGGCCGTCGGCCACCGGCTAGCCGGCGTACGTCTCGAACTCGGCGACCCTCGGGGTGCCCGAGGAGCCGGTGATCTGGAAGGTGATCTTGCTCAGGGTGGTGCGGGGGACGGAGATCACGCCCGCTCCGCTGCCGGAGGCGAGCACCGCGCCGGTGTCGTGGTTGACGAGCCTCCACGAGCCGATGTTGCCCACGGCGCCCGAGGCCTCACGGATGTTGACCTTGGACACGGTGGTGGGCGAGCCCCACTTGACCGAGACGGAACCGGTCGAGCCGGCCGGCGACCAGTAGGTGCTCATGTTGCCGTCCCGCACGTTGCCGTAGCTGGTCCCGTCGGCCTTGCTGCTGCCGTCGGCGCCGGCCCCGATGCTCAGGTTGGTGCCGCTGGGCGGGGTCGTCGGGTCGGTCGGGGTCGGCGTCGGGTCGGTCGGGGTCGGCGTGGGGTCGGTCGGGGTCGGGTCCGGGGTCTGCGGTGAGCAGTTGCCGTCCGACACCTTCAGGCCCTTGTTGGCGCCCGCCGTCTGGCTCACGACGCCCGGCACGCAGCTCGCCCCGTCGAGACCGTACGAGTACGGGACGGAGACCGTGGTGTTGGACTGCGGGTTCGGGCCGGCCGGGTTGTTGTCCTCGCCGCGGCTGGACCAGGTCACGTTGTCGAAGATGTTGCCGCTGACCTGCCAGTAGCCGGCCGCGTCGGTGTAGAAGGTGCCCAGGACGTCCTTGGAGTCCTCGAAGTAGTTGTTGTCCACCTTGGCGCGGGCCCCGGCGCGGGAGTTGATGCCGGACTCGTTGAGGCCCTTGTAGTGGTTGTTGTAGATGTGGGCGATGCCGCCGCGCAGCAGGGGCGTGCGGGAGTCGATGTTCTCGTACAGGTTGTGGTGGAACGTCACGTACCCGTTCGAGGTGTCGCTCTCGCTGGAGCCGATGAGGCCGCCCCGGCCGGAGTTGCGCAGGATGCTGTAGGACAGGGTCACGTACTGGGTGTTGTCCTTCATGTCGAAGAGGCCGTCGAAGCCCTCCGACTCCCCGCCCGACGCCTCCAGGGTGACGTGATCGACCCAGACGTTGCGGACGCCGCTCTCCATGCCGATGGCGTCGCCGCCGTTGGACGTGGGCGAGCCCGACTTCTTGACGTTCCGGACGGTCACGTTCTGGATGATGATGTTGCTGGACTCCCGGATGTGGATGCCCAGCTGGTCGAAGACGGCTCCGCCGCCGACCCCGACGATCGTGACGTTGCTGATCTGCTTCAGCTCGATCACGCCGTCGGCGGTGCTGCAACTGCCGCCCGACACCTTGCTGGTGTTGGCGTGGTTGATGGTTCCCTCGACCTGGATGGTGATCGGGGTGCTGCGGCTGGCCCGGTTGCACAGGGCCGCGTGGATGGCGGTTCCCGTGGTGGCGCGCACCGTCTGCCCGCCCGCGCCGCCGGTGGTCCCGCCGTTCTGGGTCGCGTAGCCGGTGGCGCCGGTGGTGGCGGCCGACGCCTCGGGCGTCGACAGCGTCATACCGACCGCGGCCGCAAGGGCCCCCGTGGCCAGCAGCGCGGAGAGTCGCAGTGCGACTGGTCGTCTCATCCTCGCCTCGCCTTTCGTCTTCGGATGCCGGACATGACCGTTCCCTGTCATGGGCATGACAGTAAAACCGCCCACGGCGGCCATGCGGCTCGGCTCATCAAATGGGAAAGCGCTTTCTGTCGGCGACAGTAGAGCGACGCGCGAGGGACTGGCAAGGCTCCGCGCAGTTACGGAACGCCATCTTCCGCATTTTGTGGGAGCGCGCCCACACACGGCAGCGGGGGCCGGCGGTTCGCAACCGCCGGCCCCCGCACGCCCGAGGGCGTGGTGCCCGCCCCCC
>NZ_JAPSKQ010000230.1 GCF_031181555.1 Streptomyces sp.
AAGCTCAGGACGTCCGGCAGGTTGTCGTTCAGCCAGTCGAGTGCCTCGTCGAACCAGCCCGGCTCCTGCGGCGCCAGCTTCTTCGTCGCGTCGCGGATCTTCCTCGCACGGTGCTGGGCCCGGCGCTCATGCTCCTCGGCCAGCCTCCTCGCCTTGCCGATGACCCCGTCGAGCTCGGCCTGCGCCTCCTCGACGTCCTTGTTCGCCCGGGTCAGCGCCCGCTGTGCGGCCTCCTGGTCGGCGCCCTTCTGCTCGAGGCCGGGGTGACCCTTCGCTTCCGCCGCACGCCCCTCGGCCCGGTCGACCGCGGCCCGGGCCTCCTTCGCCTCGTCCTCCAACCGCTTCGCGCGCCGCCGGAAGTCGTCCAGCTCCCCCTCCCAGCGGCTCAGCTGCCTCGCCGCCTTGCGGATGGAGTGCGCCGCGTTCTTCAGGTTCAGCGGCAGCGGCCCGTCGTCGAGCTGCTCGCGGAAGGCGACGGCGGCGTCGCCCTTCCAGTAGCTTCCGTCCAGCAGCTTGGTGACCACGTCGTACGTGTCCTGGAGCACCTCCGCACAGCCGCTCAGCTTCTTGTGCAGCCGACGGACGGTCTCCGTGTCACCCGGCACCGGATTGAACCCCAGATGCGGGTAGTCCGGATTCGGCATGCGCGGGGCCGATTTGAGCCCCTGGGGCAAGCCGAGGTCCGCCCGGGACCGTGGGTCCGGAACGACGCCCGACTGATCGGTCTCCGGAGCGAGGGTCACTTCCCGGCACCCCCGCCCTTACCCCCTTCGCAGGCCTGCCTGAGCGCCTCCTCCAGTGCCTTGTCGACCTCGAGGTAGCTGTCCCGGCTCTTGCCGATGATCTCGGCGAGATCCTCCGTCTGCTTGCCGATCTCCTCGGCGCCGTACTTCCAGTCCTCCTGGAAGTCCTCGCAGGCACCGTCGAGATCGTCGGTACCGAGCCCGGCGACGGTCGCGTCGGCGAGCGCCTTGCGTACGCCTCTGAGCGAAGTCGCCGACTTGCGCAGCGACTTCATGAACCGTCCCAGCTCGTCCCCGTCCACGGCCAACCGCTGCGCAGCCATGCGCCCATCCCCTCTCCCGGTCACCTGCACCCATGGGGAGGAACGACGGACTCCGCAATTCGTGGCGCATACGCAGGGGCAGCCGGCCGGTCCGACGCCGTCGGTTCGAACCACTGCCCTCGCCGGCGAGCCGCCTTGGCCTCGTAGACGTCACGCGGGGCGAGCACCGGGTTCGGGCGTACGACGAGGTCGAAGACGTCGGAGAGACCGTGGGGCGCGTAGACGCGCCACCGGCCTGCGGGCTCGAGCCGTGCCCCCCGGACAACACATCGTGACGGCAAGCCGTTCGTCCAGGAGAAGACGGCCGATGGTCATCGCGGCACCGCGGGGCGGTGCGCTTCACCACGCCTCCGGCCGACGGCCGCCGGTACGCCCGCCTCCATCGCGTTCAGCGGTTGACGGCCTGGATCTCCTGGACGACGACGTCCTGGGTCGCTCCGAACTCGCCGTCGGGGAGGTCGCCGCCCGCGCCGCCGCTGCCCGTCCAGTGGATCTCCCAGGTGACGGTGGCCTGGAGCGGGAAGGTGCCGTCGCCCGAGGAGCGCAGGTACTTCACCCCGCACGGGGGCGTCCGGTCCGCCTTGCCCTTCGCGTAGGGCTCGCCGATACGTCCGCCGTTGATCTCGCAGACGCCCGAGGCCGGGTACGTCTCGGCATCCGGGGTGCCCGGCTCGATCTTCAACGAGACCGGCTCCGCCGTCGCGGTCGCCTCGATGCCGATCACCGGTACGGACGCGGTGACGGAGACCGGCTTGAACTCGGCACCGTCCAGCCAGGCCCAGGTCGGAAGGTTGACCTTGGTCGCCTCCGCGGGGGCCAGCGTCACCTCGGTGCCCGGGACGCGGATCTCGGCGTAGGCGAGTTCGGCGAGGACCTCCGGGGTGACGGCGTTCTCGATGTCGGCGGGCGGCGGGTCGCCCTGGTCCACCCAGAAGTAGTCCTTGTCGCAGGAGTCCCAGCCCGGGGGGTAGCTCTCGTTGACGTACGAGCCCCACCAATAGCCCTTGCCGGTCTTGTCCTTGTTGAAGCCCTTCTCCTCGTCGTCGGCGTTGTACTTCTTCCGCTGCTCGGCATCCCACTGGTAGCCCGTCGACTCGGCCTCCCAGATCGGCTCCAGGTGCTTCTGCAACTGCTCCGGGGTGTACTTGGGGGCGTACCAGCAGGGGGGAGGCGTCCACGACGCGGACGACGTCAGCGCGCCCGCGGAGCCACCGCTGCCGTTCTTCGAACGGTCGAAGACGACACCGCCTACGGTCACGGAGAGGTTGCCTTTGTCGTCGGCTTGGGCACTCTGTTCAGCCTCGTTCGCATTTCCATTTGATTCGCGTCCAGCGAACGCCACAGGGGAAGCGAAGAGAGAAGCGCACGTGAGGGTCAGGACCGTGACAGCCCTCGCCGATTTCCTTACGGCTGACATGCCTCGTTCCCCCTGTTCGAGACGACGTCGGTGGTCTGCCAAATTCCGTCGGAATTCTTGGTCAGGCTGGTGTTGTACAACACGTACGAATTCGCCGTGGCCGGCGACCTGTCAACCTTCTCTGTTTTCTTGTTCTTGATATAGGACTTACTCTCGTCAGAGCAGTAGGAAACGTAGGCTTTTTTGGCACCGGAGAGCGTTACCTTGTAGTTGAAGTACCGGGTCTCGCCAACCCACGTCTCGCCATCGTCGATGTACTTCTGTACATAAGTGATGTATGCGCTCAAGGCTTTGTCCGTATTGTAGAAGCCCAGAGCCTTGGTGCCCGTATCGCCTGTGAAAATCGCTTCATCAACAGAATTGACACTGAGCGTGCTGTCGGCGAGGGCCGCATCCTTCGCTGCGTTGCCCGTCTTCTGGTACTCGAAGACGTTCTTCGCGTCGGAAGGGAAAGTGATCTTCGGACGGCCGCCGGAGTCCGGCGCGCTCGGGCTCGGCGACGCCGACTTCCCGCTTCCCGTGTCGGCGCCCGCGATCTTGTCGCTGTCCTTGGCGGTGCTGTCGTCGTCGCTTCCGCACGCGGACAGCGTCAGGGCCGCGACGGCGGTCAGCGCGAGCGCTGTGAGCGGGGTGGGGCGGCGGTTCACGGTCGGCTCCCGGTGGGGCGAGGCTTCTCTTGAGCGGACCCAAGCTATCCGCGTGATGCGCGGCGGCACCAGGGTGAAAGATGTCAACCTGTGGGGGTAGACGACCAATTGAGGGTGAAAAGCCCTCCCCCGCGCAAGTGACGGTCCGGGCGGCCTACTTGCCGCGGGCCTCCGCGAGGGTGTGGGCGACGAGGGCGTTGGCGTGGCCGTGGCCCAGTCCGTGTTCGGCCTTGAGCCAGGTGACGAGCTCCATGTGCTTGGTCAGGGGCGAGGAACGGATGAGGTCCTTCCACTCCGCTATCGGGCGACCGTACTTCTTCTCGATGGAAGGGAAGTAGCTGGCAGGTCCCTTGACGGTGTCGGTCATGTCGGTGGTGTCCCGTCTGTCGGTGCTGATGTTCCCGGACCGCCGGCCGCGCCGCACGTTCATCCGGCTGCGGGGCGGTGTCGTCACGGGTACGACCGGTGAGCGCGCCTCATGTCATCGGCCGACGAAGGTGTGCTGCGTCACACGCCGGATCTCGGGCAGTCCTGCCACGGGAGCCGGCCCTGCCACGCCCCGAGTCGTCCGGCGGCGCTTCACGACGACGCCTCCCGCGATGCGGCGCCGGGCCGCCACCGGTTCGCCCGTCCTGTTCGTTCGGCCGCCGGAGCGGTGATGCGCGCAGGACCGGTTTCAGGCCGGTTCGGCGGGTTCCGTGATCGGGTGGGCGCTGATCAGGGCGGTGATGATCATGGGGGCGTCGCCGTCGGACTGGTTGAGGGAGAGGGCGAGCCACCGGGGGGTGGTGGGCGCGGCGTCAGGCGGTACGGGGCCCCATACCGCCAGGTCGCCGTAGCAGTCCTTGGCGGTCAGGGTGCGGAACGGTTCGGGGAGGGGTTCGCCCGCTCGGCCGCGGTGCAGGGGGACGCGCATGCTCACCGTGCGGTGGACGCCCCAGCGGCGGTCCAGCTCCGCGACGAGCGCGGCCAGGTTCGCTTCGGCCGCCGCCTCGGCGTCGTTCCACTCGGGGCCGTACACGCCCGTGAGGGCCTCGCTCTCCCAGAGGGGGAGGAGCAGGAAGCCCTCGCCGCGGGTCACGGTCCACTCCCCCGTGGCCGGCTCGCCCTCGCCGACCGTGGGGCCGGTCGTCGGGACGGGGGCGGACAGGGCGGCCTCGATGTCGGTCGTCGCCCGGTTCACGTCGAAGGGCGCGCCGGCGCGGGCCGTCACAGCGTGGGCCTGGTCATCGGATGGGGCAGCGGGTCCAGGGCTCCGGCCTTCCTGAGTACCTCGTGGGCCCGGACCACCTCGGCCGTGTCGCCGGGCGCCGCGATGTCCAGGAGCACGCCGGCGCCGGGGAGTTCCTTGCGCGGGACCGGCCAGTCGGCGGGGACGCGGGCCGCCCGGCCCGGGGACAGGAAACCGACCCAGCCGACCGACGGGGTGCCGATCCTGAAGCCGGCCTCCTTCTTCAGGGCCGCCGTCACCGCCCGGTCGCTCACGTCCCCGTGGTCCGGGTGCCACGCCTCGGCGACGGCGGTGAGGAGGTCGGCGTCGGGGAGTTGCTCGCCGTCGGGGGACACGATCGTGGCCACCAGCGACTGGAGCAGGAACTCCGGTGTGCCGCCCGCCAGTCCGGCGATCTCCACCTTCCAGCCGGACGGCACGCCGTCGGCGACCAGGCGCAGCGACGTGCCGTTCCCCGCCGACCAGTCGTCGGCCGCCTGGGCCGTGCGCAACGCCTCGAGCAGGGACGCCTCGTCCGGCTGGACCGGTCGGGAAGGGCCGGAGGCCGGAGCGGTCCGCCACGTCCACGGTGTGCCGGTGTCCGGGTTTCCCGGTGCCCCGGCGGCGGGGAGGAGCAGTCGGGTGAACCGGTCCAGGGTCGTGCTCCACCGTTCGGCGAGCGCCTCCACCGGTTCCTGCCGCGGGCCCCAGAAGCCCCGCACCACTCGTCGCATGTCCCGTTCTCTCCCCTTCTCCGTCCCTCGCCCACGCCTCTCGTTCCCTGCCCGGCCGTTCCCACCTTAGGGCCGCTCCGGCCTGCGGTCCCGTCGCCCGGCCGACGGTCCCGTCAGTCGAACGCCTCGGGGCGTCTGTCGCCGGCGACCGGCTCGGGTGCGGTGTGGACGACCTCGATGTCCAGGCCCGCGTCCTCGAAGGCGTCCCTGGCCGCGTCGGCGACCTCCTCGTTGGAGAAGTGCCACTCGATGCTCTTGCCCCGTGCGGCCTCGGTCTGCCGGCGTGCCTCGGCCAGCAGGCGTTCCCTGCCGGACGAGGTGAGTTCCGTGCGGTCCGCGGTCAGGAAGCTGTCGTAGCCGTTCTTGGCCTCGAGGTACGTCTGGCGCGAGGAGTCCCAGCCGTCGAATTCGACGTCCGGCACGTCCGGGTCGGTGTGCGGGACGACGTACTCGTGTCCGCGCTGCGTGCCGGTGACCTGTTCCTGGTAGCGCAGCCACGACTCGTTCTTCCAGCCCGGCTTGGGGTTGCGGTCGCGGCTCGCCCAGAAGCCGTCGCCGTTGTCGGCGTCGCCGTACGTGCGGCTCCGCAGGTTCTCCGCCCAGTCCGGCGGGTTGTAGTTGCGCGGGTCGCCGGTGTCGTTGCGCTCGGGGTCCGGCCACTGCTTCTTGTTCTCCAGCGCCTGCCGGGCGCGCTCCGGCTCCTCGGCGCGCTTGCGCTCCAGGTAGGCCCGGCGCTCGTGCTCGCGGGCCTCCCGCGCCTGCTCCGCGGCCTCCTCGTCGCAGCCGCCCTCCGCCAGGACGACGTAGGGGGTGCGGGCGGGGGTGGCGGCGAGCACCGTGGTGCCGGTGCCGGGGCCTCCGGTGAGGCCGGGGGGTGTGCCGCCGTCGTCGCCGTACGGAACCCTGTGGGGCGGTGCGGAGAGGGTGCAGCCCGTTCTGCGGGCCGCCTCCTCCGCCTCGTCCGCCGCCTCGTCGGCGCGGCGCGCGGCGTCCTCCAACGCCTCCAGGTCGCCCGACCCGGCCGCTCGCTGCGCGTCCTGCGCCGCCTCCGCCGCGTCGTCGACGACTTTGCTCAGCCGGCCGAGCGAGCCGATCTTCTCGGCGATCTTGACTTCGCCGTAACCGGGGATGAACAGCGAACCGACGTTCCAGATGACGGTCGTGACGGCCCGGGTCTCGTTGCCGCTGTTCCACTGGTCCACGACGTCGTCACCGATGAACGAGTCGAACAGGACCGTGCCGCCCGTCCCCGCCGAGGCGCCGCCCCAGTCCAGGATCGCGCCGAGGTAGTCGCCGTCGTCCCACTTGTCGCGGGCGTCGGCGGTGTTGTCCCACCACTCGTCGCCGAGCGAACGGCCGTAGTCCATCAGGCCGTTCCACGTGTCGACGGGGTTGGTGACCGTGTCCCAGATGCCGGTGAGGTCACCCCAGACGCCGTCGACGAAGAGGCCTTCGCCGACCTGCTTGATCTGGTCGCCGGCACATCCGAAGAAGGCGCCGAAGCCGGAGAAGCAGCCCTCGTCGTCCTCGCCGCCGCCGTCTTCGTTGTCTCCGCCGTCTCCCTCGTCTCCGCCGTCTCCGTCGGTGGTCGGGTCCTCGTACGGCGGCTCGTCGATCTCGTCCGCGTCGGCCACGGGGTCGACGACGGACGGGTCCTCGTCCCCGCCGGGGTTCGTGGCTCCCGCGTCCTCGCCGGGGTCCGGATCACCGGTGTCCGGATCACCGGTGCCCGGGGTGCCGGAGTCGCCGCCGGGGTTTCCGGTACCGCCGGTATCGCCGGTACCGGCGGTCCCTGTGTCTCCGGGGTCGTCACCTCCGCCGGCGTCCCCCTGCTCGTCCCCGTCGCCGCCCTCCGCGGTGACCCGGCCGCCGCCGTCCCCGGGCGCGGGGCACGCCGTGCCGGTGACGCGGCACACCTGGGACTGGATGCCGGTGAGGAGCTGCGTGCCGAGGCCGCTGACGACGAGCGCGGTGATGATCGCCACGACGACCGCTACCAGGCCCGCGTACTCCACCGCCGTCTGGCCCTCGTCCCGGCGCCAGCGGATCAGCCGGGCCGGGGAGAAGGGGCGGCGTTCCCGCCGGTCCGGGGCGGCGAGGTGGTACCAGGCGCGGCTCTCCGGACGGGTCAGCAGGAACAGGATCAGAAGGGGGAGCAGGAGCTGGGTGAGACCACGCGCCGATCCGTCGGCGAGGTTGGACACCGAGCCGAGGACCAGCCACGCCTGTACGGCGATCAGCCCGATCCAGACGCCGGCGCCGCCCTCCCGGGTGCGGCGGGCCAGCCACCAGCCGAGCGCGCCGGGAGCGGCCGCGTACGCCACGTGGGCGAGCAGGGTGCCGTCCACCGCGTCGAGGGACGCCGCCGTGAGGAGCAGACCCAGGCCACCGAGCACGGTGAGCGCGGTGAGCGTGTGGACGAGCAGGAGCGCCCGCGACAGGGGCCGGGGCATGTCCCGCCGCCCTCCGGGCCCGGCCGGCCGCACGGCGCCGAACCCCGCTCCTCCCCCGATCGAGGCCATGCCCCCTCCTCAACTCCCCCGACGCGCACCGCGCTCGGCGCACGGCACGGCCCGAGGGTAGGAAGGGGTGGCGGCCGGGACATGGGCCCGTGGGCCCAAATCGGTGCCCAAGGGCACCCGGGTCCGGTCCTGTGGCGCGTGGTGCGGGAGCCGCACCACGGCGCGCGGCAGGCAGTCCGGCGGGGACGGTCGGCCGCCCGCCCGTGAGCCCGCGTTGTCGGACCGGGGCGCCAGGTTCCCTGATCACGGTCACCGCGCTGCGGACCGACCGCCTTCGACTCCCTCTCAGGAACTGACGCTGCCATGAGCGTGAAGCCCACCTTCGCGGACTTCTCC
>NZ_JAPSKQ010000001.1:0-31321 GCF_031181555.1 Streptomyces sp.
ACCTGAAGTAGGGATCCGCGCGCAGGTCCGCCGAGCGCACCTCGAAGGTCGGCACGGTCCCTGCCGCCAGCAGCGCCGCGGCAATCTCCTCACAGATGCGGTCGCGTGTTCTGGCATCGACAGAGCGCGCCCCGTCCAGCCGCGCGCTCACCGTTGCCGTGTCCATACGCCCCCTCGAAGTCCACCGTGCCGTCCCCGGAATGATCACAAGAACATACCCGTAGCGGCCGGGAGTTGCGCGAAGGGCCGGAGGCACGGCACGTGCGGGGCCTCAGCGGCGCGGGCTCGACGACGGCGACCGCGTCCGGCCGCTGGGCCAGCCGCCGGGCGAACAGGGCGGGCAGGGACGCCCCCTCGGCGTCCCGCGCGGTGGCGTTGAAGCGCTCCAGGACCAGCCGCCGTTCGTCGGCGGAGAGGATCCCGGCCTGCGACACGGGCCGTTCGGGCGCGGCGGCCAGGGCGGCGACGGGCCTGCGCAGCCGTTCGCCGATCCGCTCGGTGGTCTCGTGGTCGAACAGCTCGGTGGCGCACTCCAGGCGACAGCGGGGTGCTCCCGCGTCGCCGTCCGTCCGCCGGTACCCGGTGAAGCCGAACACCAGGGCGAACTTGGCCGAGTCGGTCCGGAAGGGGAGGAACTCCGCCCGCAGGCCGGGCGGTTGCGGAGCGCCGCCCGTGCGGGCGTGGTGGCCGACCATCACCTGGAGCAGCGGGTTGCGGGCGAGCGACCGGGTCGGGTTGATCCGCTCGACGACCGGCTCGAACGGCACGTCCGCGTGGGAGAAGGCGGCCAGGTCGGTCTCGCGGATCCGCTCCAGCAGTTCGGTGGAGGCGGGGTCGCCGCCGGGGTCGAACGGCCGGCGCACCGCGGTGTCGACGATGCCGGGCACCTCGTCCTCGGTGGCCCGCAGGTGCTCGACCACCGGGTGGGCCCCGTCGGCGGGCGTTCGCCGGCCGTCGGCGCGGGGCGGGCGGCGGTGTCCGCGGGCCGGTGGAAGGCGAGGACCGCTGCGCGGGCCCGGCGAGCGGGCCGAGCGACCGCAGGGGGCCGGTGCGACGCCGGCGGTTTCCACGCGCCGGACCCGCGCCGCCTCAACCGGTGTTCACGGCCGCGGGTTGGTGCGGTGCCACCGCGGGCGCGCGTCACCGCCGCGGCGTCCGGCGACGGACGCGCAGCGCGGGCACTGGCGCCGGACCCGGTCCGCCGCGCCTCCGGACTCCGGGAAGGTGTCCGGCCAGGGGACGTGCGGGAAGCGGATCAGCTGCGAGCGGCTGAGGGACAGCCCGCACACGGTCTGGTTCAGGCCCGGCTCCCAGGCGTGGACCTCGCCGGCGGGCAGCCTGCGCCGGCCCTCCTCCTCGTCGATCCACTGCCCGGAGGCGGCCACCGCGTACTGCTTCGCGCGAGGCATCTCGTCGCACCTGGATCCGGTCAGCCGGCCGCGTTGTCGACGCGCAGCCGCACCTGTTCCTCCAGGCGCTCGAGACTGCTGTCCAGGGCGTCGCGCACGGCCTGCTCGCCCGGGTCGTGGCTGTCGTCGAAGAAGGACAGGTGCACCGTGACCTCGCTGGCCCCGCTGCCGATGCCGGCGACCTGGAGCCAGCCGGTGTAGCTGCCCTGGTCGCGGGTCCCCCATTCGAGCCGCATCTGGTCCCGCCGGGCGCGCAGCAGCGCGGCCGTGTCCTCGTCGGAGCGGTCCTCGTGCACGGTGACGGCGGGCAGGTCCTCGGCGTGCACGTGCAGGTCCTCCGGCAGCCAGCTGCCCATCTGGCCGACGCTGGCCGCCTGGTCGAAGACGTGCTCCGGTGCGGCGGGCATCGTGCGTGAACGTTCGTACTCGGTCATTGCGGTACCGCTCCTCGATTCCTCGGTGCGAAGTCGAAACGGCAGGACGGACGCCCGACGGGCCGGGACCGTCTCGCGTGCCCTCCCGGACGTGCGGCGTCGGCGGCCCCGGCGTGGGGCACTACTCGTTGCCGAAGACCGCCTTCTGCACATCGTCGGGGCCGTCGAACTGCTGGGTCCCGGATTGCGTCAGTTTCTCGACGAGACTGTCGTCCGCGCCGTTGCTCCTGGCCAGTGAGACGAGATCGTCACGACTGGCGGGGTAGTCGGCGCCTTTGAGCGCTTTCTGCAGATCGATCGGGCTGACGTCGGCCATGGGAGCCTCCCGTCCGGAACGGCGCGGCGAACCCGCGCGAGGACGTCACGAGTACCCGGGGCATCGGGAGGTGATTGCCCCGAACGGGCCCCGGAAGAAAGATCTTCTTTCGGGACCCGAAGCCGAGTAGGCCGGCCCTCCCTCCCGAGTACGCGTACTCAGGCGGCGGGGCGGACCGCGCACGAGACTGACGGGCGAGTTCCCGTGTGTCGGAAGGACGTCTCGTGCTCAGCCGTGCCGCCGCTGCCCTGCTGCCGTTGTTCGGGCGGCTCACCGTCACCCGCGAGGCGGACGGGCCCTTCGCCGCGGGCAGTGTCTTCGTCGCCAACCACGATTCGGCGGCCGATCCCGCGCTCGTGCTGGCCGCTCTGCACAGGGTGGGGGTGGCGCCGGTCGTCCTGGCGACGGCGGGGCTCTGGCGCATGCCCGTGCTCGGGCGCGTCCTGGCGGCGGAAGGACACGTCCCCGTCCACCGGGGGTCGGCCCGCGCGGCGGAGTCGCTCGATGCCGCGGCGGAGGCGGTGCGGTCGGGACGCCATGTGCTGATCTACGCCGAAGGAGGGCTTCCACGGCGCGGGGACGCGGCGAGTGCCGCTCCCCTGCCCTTCCGCACCGGTCTGGCGCGGCTGTCGGCCGCCACCCGGGCCCCGGTCGTCCCCGTGGGCCAGGTGGGGGCCCGGCGACTGGCCTCGGGACCGGCCGCCAAGCAGCTGACCGGTGTGCTCACCGCCCCGCTGCGCCGCCCCCGCTTCCACGTCCACATCGGCAGCCCCCTGTACCTGCCGGCCGGGACGTCGAGCGGCACGGCGGTGGCGCACCAGGCGGTCACCGCGGCCTGGCGGCGGGCGGCACGGATCGTGGGCGAGCCGGCCGGCGACCGATGACTTCGCGGGCTCCCGCACGTCTACAGGTGGGACGGACCCCGACCGGACACGAGACAAGGGAATGACGGCATGAGCACCGAGCAGAGCACCACGAGCGACGGCTTCTCCTACACGCTGACCAGGACGCTGGACGCCCCCGCGGGCAAGGCGTGGCAGGCCTGGACCACCCCCGAGCAGTACGCCCGGTGGGCCAACGCCGCCCCCGGCTCCGTCGAGATGGACGTACGGCCGGGCGGCACCTGGAAGTCCACGATGATCACGCCCGACGGCGGCCGGGTCCCGCTGACCGGCTCCTACCTCGAGGTCACCGAGAACCGCCTGCTGGTGCTCGGCATGGACGTGCCCGGAAAGCCCGCGCCCGTCACGATGACCGTGGAGCTCGACGGGGAGGACGGCCGGCGGACGCGGATCGTGCTCCGGCAGACGTGCGACACGGCGGAGGAACGCGACATGGCCGAGCAGGGCAGCACCATGCTCCTCGACGGCCTGAGCGCCTTCCTCGCCGAAGGCCCGGCGGACTGAGCGCCCCCGGAGGCACCGGCCGGCGAAGGCGTCGGGACGGGGCCGGCCCGGGTGAGGGGTCCGAGCGCGGCGCCTCACCCGCGGCACCGTCCCGCATGGTCGGGTTCGCCCGGTGGTGCGACGCTGGGGTGGACAGGTGTCCGAGGACCTGAACCCAGGAGGGAGACCGATGGGACGGGACGTCCCGGCGCTCACCTTCACCCGCGAGGACCGCCGCCGCTACCGGATCAAGATGCAGGAGTGCCTCGAGGCGTTCGCGCAGATGCTGCGCGAGTCGCGGTTCGACTCCGCGCGGCCCCAGGTGGGGCTCGAGATCGAACTGAACCTGGTCGACGACCGGGCCGAGCCCGCCATGCGCAACACCGATGTGCTCGAGGCGATCGCGGACCCGGCCTGGTCCACGGAGCTGGGCCGGTTCAACCTCGAGATCAACATTCCGCCGCGCCGTCTGACGGCGGGCGGCCCCGACGCCTGGGAGTCCGAGATCCGCGACGCGCTGAACCACGCGGACCGGCGCGCCCGGTCGGTCGGCGCGCATCTGATCATGACGGGCATCCTGGCCACCCTGCGGCAGGAGGACGTCGGCGAGGCCGCGCTGTCGGAGAACCCGCGCTACCGGCTGCTCAACGACCAGGTCTTCGCGGCGCGCGGCGAGGACCTGCACATCGAGATCGCCGGCGCCGACCGGTTGCGGACCTACGCGGACACGATCACTCCTGAGGCCGCGTGCACCAGCACGCAGTTCCACCTCCAGGTGTCCCCGGAGGAGTTCGCCGACTACTGGAACGCGGCGCAGGCGATCGCCGGGGTCCAGGTCGCGCTCGCGGCCAACGCGCCCTTCCTGTTCGGCAAGGAACTGTGGCACGAGACCCGGATCCCACTGTTCGAACAGGCCACCGACACCCGCTCGCAGGAGATCAAGGTGCAGGGGGTGCGGCCCCGGGTGTGGTTCGGGGAGCGCTGGATCACCAGTGTCTTCGACCTCTTCGAGGAGAACCTGCGCTACTTCCCTGCCCTGCTGCCCCTGTGCGACGAACAGGACCCCGCGGAGACACTGAACCGGGGCGACATTCCGGAACTGGCCGAACTCACCCTGCACAACGGCACGATCTACCGCTGGAACCGGCCGGTCTACGCCATCGCCCACGACAAGCCCCACGTGCGGGTGGAGAACCGGGTGCTGCCGGCCGGCCCGACCGTCGCCGACACGCTCGCGAACGGTGCCTTCTACTACGGGCTCACCCGCGCCCTGGTGGAGGAGGACCGTCCCGTGTGGTCACGGATGTCCTTCTCGGCGGCCGAGGACAATCTGCACACGGCGGCGCGGCACGGTATCGACGCCCGGCTGTACTGGCCCGGCATGGGCGAGGTGCCGGCGGCCGAACTGGTCCTGCGGCGGCTCCTGCCGCTGGCACATCGCGGACTGGAGCGCTCCGGCATGGACGAGGCCTGGCGGGAGCCGCTGCTCGGCATCATCGAGCAGCGGTGCGTCACCGGCCGCAACGGAGCCGTGTGGCAGAAGGAGATGTTCCATCACATCGACGCCACCGCCCACTGCGGCCGCCACGAGGCCCTGCGGCGGATGACGCAGCAGTACATCGACTACATGCACCTCAACGCCCCGGTCCACACATGGCCCGTCGACTGACCCGGGCCGGTGGCCCGGAACCGGCGGCCGCCCGCCGCACGACCGGAACGTTCGCCCTCCCGGGTGATAGGCGGGACGCTCGGCAGCCAACCGTTCATATGAGTAATGGTTTGACTATACTGAGTTACTCACTTCCGTGATCGAAAGCGGTTCGGTATGGCGGTTGTACAGAGGCCCGGTGTCACGACGGCGGCCGCGACTGTCCCCTCCACGGAATCCAGCACCTCTCCGGTCAATTCGCACAACGAGTGGGACCCGCTGGAGGAAATCATCGTCGGGCGCCTGGAGGGCGCGACGATCCCGTCGAACCATCCCGTCGTGACCTGCAACATCCCCCGGTGGGCGGCGCGCGTGCAGGGGCGCGCCGCCGGCCTGAGGTATCCGCGCGTTCTGGTCGAGCGGGCGCAGCGGGAACTCGATCAGTTCATCGCTCTCCTGCAGTCCCTCGGCATCACGGTCAGACGCCCCGACGCGGTCGATCACCGGCAGCGTTTCGGCACTCCGGACTGGTCGTCGCGCGGGTTCTGCAACAGCTGTCCGCGTGACAGCATGCTCGTCGTCGGCGACGAGATCATCGAGACGCCGATGGCGTGGCCGTGCCGGTATTTCGAGACGCATTCCTACCGCGCGATTCTGAAGGATTACTTCCGCCGCGGCGCGCGCTGGACGGCGGCACCGAAGCCGCAGCTCACCGACGACCTGTTCGAGGCGGATTTCAGCGTGCCGGCGGCGGATGAGCCCATGCGCTACATCCTCACCGAATTCGAGCCGGTGTTCGACGCGGCGGATTTCATGCGCGCCGGACGCGATCTGTTCGTCACGCGGAGCAACGTCACCAATGCCATGGGGATCGAATGGCTGCGCCGCCATCTCGGGTCCGGCTACCGCATCCACGAGATCGAGAGCCGGTGCCGCACGCCGATGCACATCGACACGACGTTCGTCCTGCTCGCGCCCGGCAAGGCACTGGTCAACCCCGAGTACGTCGATGTCGACCGCCTGCCCGACGTGCTGAGCTCCTGGGACATCCTGGTCGCCCCCGAGCCGGACCCGATCGACGACCGCCTGCTCAGGATCACCTCCATGTGCGGCAAGTGGCTCAGCATGAACGTCCTCATGGTCGACGAGAAACGGGTGATCGCGGAGCGGCACCACACCGGCATGCTGCGCGCGCTCGAGCGGTGGGGATTTGAGCCGATCCCGTGCGACCTGCTGCACTACGCGGCGTTCGGCGGCTCGTTCCACTGCGCGACGCTCGACGTCCGCCGCCGTGGCACGCTCGAGTCCTATGTCGACTGACCGGCCTTTCGGCCGGCCGACCGCGCGGTGCCCGCGTCGGGTCAGAAGACCACCGGCGCCGCGCCCCGTCCGGCGGTCAGGCGGACGCTCTGTCCGTGACCGCAGTGGACGATCCGGTCGCCGAGGCCGATCCGGCCGGCCTCGGCGAGGAACGCGGACAGCGGAGAGCGCATCACCGTGTAGTCGTGGTAGTGAACGGGCAGGATCAGCCGCGGGTCGAGACGCCGGGCGAGTTCCGCTCCCTGCGCACCGTCCATGGTCACGACGAAGCCGCCCGGGAGCCTCGTGCCGCCCAGGTGGAGTACGGCCAGATCGGCGGCCGGGAAGCGCCGCGCGATCTCCTCGATGCCGTCGTACACCAGCGTGTCACCGGATACGTACAGCCGAAGCCGGGCCGGTCCCCCCACGGGGCCGAACTCCAGCATGCTCCCCATCACCGGGGGCAGCAGACCGCGCAGCAGCCGGTGACCGGCGTGCCGGCCCGGCAGCGCCGTGACGGTGACCCGGTGGCCACCGCGCTCCACGGCGAGTCCGTGCCAGGTGCGCAGCCCCGCCGTACGGCGAAAGCCGTGCAGGACTCTCAGGCGGCGGGCCGCGTGCGGCGTGGTGAGGACCGGCACCCCGTGATCCAGGTCCCGGCTCGTCCGGCGGTCCCAGTGGTCGCCGTGAAGGTGCGACAGCACCACCGCGTCGAGGCGGGGAAGGTCGCCGACGCCGACCGCCGGCTCGGTCAGGCGCCGGCTCAGCAGTCCGTATCCGAGGTAGGCGTACTCCCCGCGGTGCAGGAAGTTGGGGTCGGTGAGCAGGGTGA
The DNA here is from genome assembly GCF_031181555.1 of Streptomyces sp. GTDB lineage: Bacteria > Actinomycetota > Actinomycetes > Streptomycetales > Streptomycetaceae > Streptomyces > Streptomyces fimbriatus. The sequence continues at coordinate 7,324 of NZ_JAPSKQ010000001.1, forward strand.
GCCCCCGATACCTCAGCAGGAGCGTGGCGTTGCCGATGAACGTGATCGCGACCGCGTCGTCCGTGGGGCCGTCCTGATTCCGTGCCATGGCCGTTCCGTCCGTCGGGGACGGAGGCCCCCCGCCGCACCACCCGCCCGTACCGGTTTCCCCCGGAGTACCCCGCACCGCCCCGGTCACTGCACGGCACGGCCCGCAGTGGTCCGGAACAGCCGATTCTGCGGGCATTCACCCGAACGAATGGATCATTCCTCCGCTCGGCCCAACGACGGCCCGCACACAGCGGTCGCGCGGCATCGGCGGGACTAGTTTCCCTTGAGCTGATCACGCGCCGTCCGAGACAGGAAACGGCGGCGCGCCGCACTGGCTTTGACTCCCCGTCCGTACGGGCTGTGTACCGACTGCTGCACATTGAGGAAACCGATGGCGACACACACCGAGCCGGTGGCCCCCGTTCCGGCGGCCGAACGTCACACCCGGGGGCAGGTGATCGTTTCCTGGCTGACGACGACGGATCACAAGAAGATCGGGCATCTCTATCTGATCACGTCGTTCGCCTTCTTCCTGATCGGCGGGGTGCTGGCGATGGCGATCCGGGCGGAGCTGGCCCGCCCGGGTCTGCAGATCCTCTCCAACGAGCAGTACAACCAGGCGTTCACCATGCACGGCACGATCATGCTGCTGCTGTTCGCCACCCCGACGTTCGCTGGTTTCGCCAACGCGATCATGCCGCTGCAGATCGGCTCCCCGGACGTCGCCTTCCCCCGGCTGAACATGTTGTCGTACTGGTTGTTCGCCTTCGGCGGTCTGATCGTCATCTCCAGTTTCCTCACCCCCGAGGGGGCGGCCGACTTCGGCTGGACGGCCTACCCGCCGCTGAGCGACCACACCCGCTCCCCCCAGCTCGGCTCCGACCTGTGGATCATGGGGCTGGCGCTCTCCGGCTTCGGCACCATCCTGGGCGCGGTCAACTTCATCACCACCATCATCTGCATGCGCGCCCCCGGCATGACCATGTTCCGGATGCCCATCTTCACCTGGAACGTCATGCTCACCTCGGTGCTCGTTCTGCTCGCCTTCCCCGTGCTGGCCGCCGCGCTGTTCGCGCTGGAGGCCGACCGCCGCTTCGGTGCCCGGATCTTCAGCGCCGAGAACGGGGGGCCCATCCTGTGGCAGCACCTGTTCTGGTTCTTCGGGCATCCCGAGGTCTACATCCTGGCGCTGCCGTTCTTCGGGGTGATCAGTGAGATCATCCCGGTCTTCTCCCGCAAGCCCATCTTCGGCTACATGGGCCTGGTCGGCGCCACCATCGCCATCACCGGCCTGTCCGCGACCGTATGGGCCCACCACATGTTCGCCACCCAGGCCGCGCTGCTGCCGTTCTTCTCCTTCATGAGCTTCCTGATCGCCGTGCCGACGGGCGTGAAGTTCTTCAACTGGACCGGCACGATGTGGAAGGGCTCGCTGTCCTTCGAGCCCCCGATGCTGTGGGCGCTCGGCTTCCTGGTCACCTTCCTGTTCGGCGGCCTGACCGGAGTGATCCTCGCCTCGCCGCCCATGGACTGGCACGTCACCGACAGCTACTTCGTGGTCGCGCACTTCCACTACGTGCTCTTCGGCACCATCGTCTTCGCCATGTTCGGCGGCTTCAGCTTCTGGTGGCCGAAGATGACCGGCACCATGCTCAACGAACGCCTGGAGAAGGTCCACTTCTGGACCCTGTTCATCGGCTTCCACATGACCTTCCTGGTGCAGCACTGGCTGGGCTCCGAGGGCATGCCGCGGCGCTACGTCGACTACCTGGCCGCCGACGGGTTCACCGCGCTCAACACCCTCTCCTCCATCGGCGCGTTCCTGCTCGGCCTGTCCACGCTGCCCTTCCTGTACAACGTGTGGGTGACCGCGCAGAAGGGCGAGAAGGTCGAGGTCGACGACCCGTGGGGCTACGGGCGTTCCCTGGAGTGGGCCACCTCCTGCCCGCCGCCGCGCCACAACTTCGTCACGCTGCCCCGGGTCCGTTCCGAGTCCCCCGCCTTCGACCTGCACCATCCCGCCGTGGCCCAGCTGGACGAGAAGGAGAACGCCGGCAAGCGCGACGTGATCGATGCCGCCGGGCACGAGAGCGACAGGTCGTGATCAAGCGCCGGGACCCTCGCCCGAAGGCCGGTCAGGTCTCGGCGCTGGTCGCGGAGGTGGAGGGTCACCTCATGGCGCGGGCGCACCTCGACGAGGCGCGGCGCGAGGCCGAGGAACTGTGCGCCGGGCTGCCGTGGCTGACGTCGGCCCAGGCCGAGGACCTCACGCGCCGCTACATGCACCGGCGCCTCGACTTCACCCGCCGCATGCTGCGCGGCACGGCCGAACGTGCCGCGCAGCTGCGGCAGGAGTACGAGGCCCGGTACGCCGAACTCCGGCGTGCCCTGCTCAGACGTCATGTCGCCTGCGCCTGCGCCGTCCTCGTCTGCGCCGGCGGGCTGAGCACCCTCCTGGGCCTGCTCGTGCGCTGACCCCCGTACGGCACCGTCAGGGGCCGGTGGGCCGGGCCAGAACGCCGGTCACCTCCCGGCGCACCGCGTCCCGGGCCGTCGGCGGGAGCGCGCCGAGGTCCGTGCGGTCCAGGGCACGGAACACCTGCTCGGGATCGGTGTGGCGGGGCGCGGTCCCGCTGATCACCTCGTAGCCGTCGCGGACGGCGACAGTGAGGCGGTGCCGCCCGTCGCTCCCGGCGTGGACGGCGGTGGCGACGACGAGCGGCGGCGGTCCGCCCGGCTCTGCGGCCGCCTTGTGGTAGCCGCTGGTCACGGGGGCGTTCCAGCGCAGGCCGAGCAGCAGGTGACGCTTCGACACCACTTCGGCCAGATCGGTCTCGTAGCTTCCGTCCCGGTCCAGCACGGTCGCCCGCGCGTGCAGCACCAGGGCCGCGGGGAGCAGGCAGCGCAGCGTGCTGCCCACGATGTTGCCGCCGACCGTGGCCGTACGCCGCACGGCACCGGTGCCCACGGTGGAGGCCGCGCGGCGCAGCACCTCCGGCAGGCGGCCGTCCACCTGGTGCAGCAGGACGGCCGCGCCCAGCGCCTCGCGTCCGATCACGTTGGCCTCCGGAAGGCGGCGCAGGGACATCGCCTGCTCGGGAAAGCCGTCCCGTTGCCAGAGGGCCCACACGAGTGTGGCTCCGCCGACGGGTACCGCTCCCTCGGCCAGATACTGCTGTGCTTCGGACAGAGAGGTGGGCAGACGCAACAGCACGGCGGTCGACCTGCTTTCCTTGGCATCAGCGGCTGGGCACGGCACTTCGCGGGATGATCAGGGGCACTGCATTGTCCGTACGGCCGCGGGGGCGCGTCCAGGGCTCACGCACGCACCGTGTGCGCCCGTCGGGCCGCGCGGGGACCTTGCGTCCGGTCGGCCTCGTGTTCCATGGTTGACGCGCGTCACATGGCTCGTCGCTCAGCTCGACCACACGTCTCAGGACCGGAGTTCGCAATGCTCAGACGCGCTGTACGGCTCATCCTCTCTATTGTCATGCTCACGGCTAGTGCGGTCGTGGGAACGGTCGCCACCGCGGGGACCGCGCACGCCGACGGCTGCTACACCTGGACCCGCACCCTGTCCCAGGGCGCCTCGGGCGCCGACGTCACCCAGCTCCAGATCAGGCTCGGGGGCTACCCGGGCTACGGTTCCGTGCTGGCCGTCGACGGCCAGTTCGGGCCGGCCACCGCGGCCGCCCTCAAGCGCTTCCAGTCGGCGTACGGCCTGGCCGCGGACGGCGTGGCGGGCGCGAACACCTACAACAAGCTGTACGCCCTCCAGGACGACGACTGCACGCCGATCCACTTCTCCTACAGCGAGCTGAACCGCTGCAACTCCACCTGGTCGGGCGGCGCGGTCAGCGCCTCGACGGCCAAGGCCAACGCGCTGCGGACGATGTGGAAGCTGGAGGCCCTGCGGCACGCGCTCGGCGACCGGCCGATCACCGTCACCAGCGGTTTCCGCTCCTACGCCTGCAACGAGGCCGTGGGCGGCGCGAGCAGCAGCCGTCATCTGTACGGCGACGGGGCCGACCTCGGCGCCGGACCGCACTCCCTGTGCACCCTGGCCAAGCAGGCCCGCTACCACGGCTTCCGCGGCATCCTCGGCCCGGGCTACCCGGGTCACAACGACCACACCCACGTCGACCACCGCAGCAGCCAGTACTGGTCCGCGCCGACCTGCGGCATCTGACGCCGCGACAGCCGTGAGGGGTTCCCCGGCCGAGGACCGGGGAACCCCTCACGCCGTCACGCCGGGGAACACCGTCGGCGGCCGGTGTCTGATCATGGTGGGCGACGATCCGCGGGCGGGAGCAACCCGGGCCGGGTGCGGACCGTCCCCCATAGCGTCAGTCGCCCACGCAGGAACGAACGGACCCATGAACGCCGCAACGCTGTTTGACGTCCTGCTGGACGCCGCCCGCCGAGCACCCGAACAGGTGGTCGTCCATGTCCGTGGCGACGGCGGCGAGGTGGCCGTCACCTTCCGGCAGCTTCTGGAGGAGTCCCTGCGCGTCGCGGGCGGGTACCGCGACGCGGGCATGGAACCGGGCACCTGCGTACCGGTGCTCGCGGACCGCGGCGAGGATTTCCAGCCCCTGTTCTGGGGCGCCCTCGCGGCCGGTCTGGTACCGGTGCCCCTGGCGCCCGACGTGCGGCGGGTCCGCCCGGTGTGGGAGCACCTCGGCCGTCCCCCGGTCGCGGTGGACGCGGGCTGCGCACACGTGGCCGACCGGCTCCCCGGGGGCGCCCGCGTCCTGCGGCTGGAGTCACTGCGGGAGTGCCGCGCTCTCGCGTCCCCCGCCGCACCCGCCCCGCAGGCCCCGGCCTTCCTGCAGTTCTCCTCCGGCAGCACGGGGGCGCCCAAGGGGGTGGAGCTGACCCACGCGGCCGTCCTGGCGAACCTGCGGCAGCTGGCCGAGGCCTCCGCCCTCACGGAACGGGACGTGGTGGTCGGCTGGATGCCGTACTTCCACGACATGGGTCTCATCGGCACGCATCTGGCGCCGCTCGCCGCGCGGGCCAAGCAGGTGAGGATCGGTCCGCTCTCGTTCGCGAAGAACCCCCGGCTGTGGTTCGACGTGGCCGCCGCGCACCGGGCCACGATCCTGTCGGCCGCCAACTTCGCCCTCGCGCTGACCGTCCGCCGGGTCCCCGAAGAGGTGTTCGCCGGGCTGGATCTGAGCACGGTACGGCTGGTCCTGGTGGGGGCCGAGCCGATCTCGGCGACGGTGTGGCGGGACTTCGCGGCCAGGACGCGCCCGGCCGGACTGGACCCGCGCGCGGCGACGCCCGTGTACGGGCTGGCCGAGGCGACGCTGGCGGTCGCGTTCCCGCCGCCGGGCGAGGTGGCCGTTCCGGTGGCACTGGAGCGCGACGCCCTCAGCCGCGGCCGGGTGGTGGAGCGGGAACCGGGCGGCGACGCCGTGGAGTTGATGGATGTCGGCCTGCCGGTGCCGGGCTGCTCGGTGCGCATCGCCGACGACGCCGGCCGACCCCTGGGCGACCGGCGGGTGGGGCACATCGAGGTGCGCGGCCCGCAGGTCGCGCGCGGTTACCACGGCCTGCCCGAGGCGACGGCCGAGTCCTTCGCCGACGGCTGGCTGCGCACCGGTGACCTGGGCTTCCTGCGGGACGGCCGGTTGTGCGTGAGCGGGCGCCACAAGGACGTCCTCTTCGTCAACGGCCGTACGTTCCATGCCCCGGACATGGAGGAGGTGGCGGCCGCCACGCCCGGGGTGCCGCCGGGTACGACGGTGGTGGTCGGGTCGACCGACCCGGTGACCGGCGGCGAGCGGGTGGTGGTGTTCGTCTCCTGGGCCCGGCCGCCGCGCACCGCGGCCGGTGTGCTCGACCGGGTCGCGCGGCGGGTCCGCGCGGCGCTGGGGCACGACGACGTACGGGTGCTGGCGCTGCCGCCGTCCGCCTTCCCCCGCACGACCAGCGGCAAGGTGCAGCGGCAGCGGATGCGGGCACGGTTCGAGGCGGGGAGGTACCGCCCTGTGGCCTCTTCCGGTACGGAGGGGGACGGGCCGGCCCGTGAGCCGGTGGAAGCGCCCCTGCGGCGGGCCGGGGCGTCGGTGCCCCGGTCCCGCGCGGAGGTGCGGCGCGTGGTGCGGGAGGTCTGGGCCGGGGTGCTGGCACTGCCGGAGGCGTCGTTCGGGGACCGGGACCGGTTCGCGGAGCTGGGCGGCAGCTCGCTGAAGGCCATGGAGGCGCTCGCCGCGCTGGAAGGGGCCCTCGGTGTGACCCTCGGGCCGGCCGTGCTGCGCGACGACACGGTCGCCGGCCTCACCGACCGCCTCCTGGACGCCGTCGCCGACGCGGCGGAACCACAGGAGTCCGGCCGCGGGGCGTCGGGCGGGCGGTCCCGGCCGTCCTCCGCCGGCCGGGCGCCGGCGACCGCCGTGGTGGCTCTGGCCTGCCGGTTCCCCGGGGCGAACACGCCGGAGGAGTTCTGGGACCTGCTCACCGCCGGGCGTGATGCCGTGACCCCGGTGCCCGCGGGCCGCTGGGGCACGGCCCTCCCGGCCGGCGAGGCCGGGGCGGGGACGCACGGACACCAGGGTGCCTTCCTGGACGACCCCGCCGCCTTCGACGCCGGCCACTTCGGGATCGGCGCCGAGGAGGCGCGCGCGCTCGACCCGCAGGCCCGCGTCTTCCTCGAGCTGGCCCACGAGGCACTGGAGCGCGCCGGATACGCCGGCCCCCGTCGCCGCGGCCTGCGGATCGGCGTCTTCGCCGCCGTCGGCGACAGCGGCTACCGGCAGATCCTCGCCGACGCCGGTCCCGGCGGCGCTCCGCCCGCCGGGACCGCCACCCTGACCGGCAACCTCCCCAACCTCGTCGCGGCCCGCGTGGCGCACTGTCTCGACCTGGACGGCCCGGCGCTCGCCGTGGACACCGCATGCTCCTCCGGCCTGGTGGCCCTGCATCTGGCCCGGCGCAGCCTCGCGGACGGCGAGTGCGACATCGCGGTCGTCGGAGGGGTCAACCTGCATCTCACCCCGGCCGCGCACGAGGCGCTTCAGGCGGCACAGGCACTGTCGCCGACCGGCCGCAGCCGTGCCTTCGCCTCGTCCGCCGACGGTTTCGTACCGGGTGAGGGCGGCGCGGCCCTCGTGCTGCGGCGCCTCGCGGACGCCCACCGGGACGACGACGAGGTCCTGGCCCTCGTCCGCGGCACCGCCGTCAACAACGACGGCACGTCGCTGAGTCTGCTGGCGCCCAACCCGCTGCGCCAACGCGAGGTGATCGAGCGGGCCTACCAGGACTGCGGCGTCGACCCGGCGTCGGTGACGTACGTGGAGGCCCACGGCACGGGCACCGCCGTCGGGGACCCGATCGAACTGCGGTCCCTCGCCCACGCCTTCCCGCGCCGCCCGGACGGCCGGCCCCGGCTCCTCGGCTCGGTGAAGACCAACATCGGGCACCTGCTGAACGCTGCCGCGCTGCCCTCTCTGGTGAAGGTCGTCCTGGCCCTCGGGCACGGCCGGCTGCCGGCCTCGTTGCACCACGACTCCCCCTCCCCGGCGGTGGCGGAGTCGGGGTTCGCGCTGGTCACCGAGGTGAGCGACTGGGAGTCGTCCGGACCGCGCAGGGCGGGCGTCAACGCCTTCGGCTTCGGCGGAACCAACGCGCACGCCGTCCTGGAGCAGGCCCCGCCCGCCCCGCCGCGCGCCCCGCGCCCGGGCGGTGACGGGCCGCACCTGCTCACCCTGTCGGCGGGCAGCGCGGCCGGACTGCGCGCATGGGCGTCGCGTCTCGCGGAGCATCTGCGCGACCATCCGGAGCTCGACGAGGGCGACGTCTGCCTGACGGCGGGCGCGGCACGTGACGAACGGCCCCACCGCCTCGCGCTCGTGGCCTCCGGCGACCTGCGCGAACGGCTCGCCGCGGCGTGCGCCACCGGTGCGCCGACGCGGCGGCAGGACGCGGTCACCGGGACGGTGACGCACCGGCCCCGGACCGTCTTCGTCCTCCCCGGCCAGGGCGACCTGCGGCCGGACCGGGGCCGGGCGCTGTACGCGACGGCACCGGTCTACCGCGACACGCTGGACGAGGCGTCGGCGTCGGCCGGAGACGTACAGGGGCGCAAGCTGGCGGCCTGGTGCGTCGACGGCGACGTGACCGCGGAGGCCCTGGCCGCGACCGAGGTGGCGCAGCCCCTGCTCGTCGCGCACGGTGTCGCCCTCGCCCGGCAGCTGATCGCGTGGGGCGTGCGGCCCGACGCGGTCGTCGGGCACAGCGTCGGTGAGCTCGCGGCCGCGTGCGTCGGCGGGGTGCTGTCGCTGCGCGAGGCGGTGGCGTTCGCGGCGGAACGGGGCCGGCTCATGGGCGGGTCGACGGCACCGGGCTCCATGGTGGCCGTGCGGGGCGCCGCGGAGCGGGAGGTGGCCGCCCTGGTGGACGCCTTCCCCGGTGAGCTCGCGGTCGCGGCGTACAACGGGCCCGGCCGTCTGGTGCTCTCCGGCGGCCCCGAGGCGGTCCACCGGGTGTCCGAGCTGCTCACCGGGCGGGGCGCGACGGTCCGCCCGCTGCGGGTGTCGCGTGCCTTCCACTCCCCGTTGATGGAGCCGGTGGCGCGGGCGCTGACGGACGCCGCGCGGGAACTGGCGCCGTCGGCGCCCGCGCTCGCGGTGATGAGCACGCTCACCGCCGCGTGGCAGCCACGGATGGACCCGGACCACCTGCGGGAACACGCGCTGCGCCCGGTGCTGTTCGACCGGGCCGTGGCACGCCTGGTCGACGAGGGGTACGACACGTTCGTGGAACTCGGCGCGGGGGAGAACCTCGCGGGTGCGATCCGCGCGGTCGCCGCCCGCCACCGGGCGGGGGGAACGGACGGTACGACGACCGGATCGCACCGTGCTCACGGGGAGGCGTCCGGCGGTGGGGTCCTCGTGGTGCCCGCGCCCGCGGAGCCCGACGGAGCGGGCGGTACGCCGGGCGGGGCGCGGGAGTTGGCGCAGACCGTGGCACGGCTGTGGGTGCGGGGCGTGGCGGTGGACCGTACGGCGTTCGACGCGGGGCACCGGCGGGTGCCGCTGCCGCCCTACCCGTACCGGCGGCGCAGGTACTGGCCCGAACCGGCGGCGCGCGGGTTGCTGCACGACGTCGTGTGGCGGCCGGCGCCGCCGTCCGGCGAAGGACCGGCCGTCCCCGTCGTGGTGAGCGGGGCGGACACGGCGGCGGTGCGCCGGCTGGCGGACGGGCTCGCGGCCCGGGGCGTACCGGCGGTCACGGAGGCGGACGACGTGCGCGCCCCGCAGACCGTGATCCTGCTCGGCGGACCGGCCCGGCCGGGAACGGCCGCGGACCTCGGCGCGGGGCAGCGCCGGGCGGTCACGGTGTTGCGCGGGGCGCTGGCGCTGCTCGACCGGACGCGGGCGCGCCGTCTGCTGGTGGTGACCGAGGACGCGCACGTCACCGGCCGCGGCGCGGAGCGCGCGGACCCGGCGCAGGCGGTCCTGGGCGGGCTGGCCCTGGCGGTGCCCGAGGAGTCGGCGGGAGTGGTCGCGAACTGGGTCGACCTCTCCTCCCTCGACGACGAGGAGCGGCGGCTGCGGGCGCTGGCCGCCGAGTCGGTGGCACCGCAGGCGGCCGGGGCGGTCGCCTGGCGGGGCGGAGAGCGCCTGGTGCGGGAAGTCGTGCCCGGGGCGGCGGGAGAGCCGGCCGGCGCGGACCGGCTGCCCGCCGACGGCACGTTCCTGATCACGGGTGGCGCCGGAGGAATCGGGTCGGCCCTGGCCCGGGAGCTCGCGGGCCGGGGCAGGCCCGTCCTGGTGCTGGCGGGGCGCTCCCCGCATCCGTCCGGGGGTCTGCTGGAGGAGCTCACCGGTCTGGGCGCCGACGCCCGGTACGTCGCGGCCGACCTCACCGTGCCGGACGACGTCGAGCGGCTCGTCGCCGCGCTGCCGCCGCTGGACGCCGTCTTCCACGCGGCCGGTGTCGTCCGGCCCGGCAGTCTGCGCGGGACGGACGTGCGGGAGCTGGTGGACGCGCTGGGGGCGAAGACGCTCGGCACCGCACTGCTGGCCGAGGCGCTGAACCGGCACGGGCAGCGTCCCGGGGTGTGCGTCGCGTTCTCGTCGGTGGCGTCGGTGCTGCCGGGCCTGGCCGGCGCACTGGGCTCCTACACGGCGGCGAACTCCTACCTCGACGCCTTCGCCGGGGCGGAGCGCCTGGCCGGCCGGCCGTGGCTGTCGGTGAACCTCGGGCCGTTCTCGGAGACGGGTCTCGCCGCCGCGGGCGCCGGTGTTCTCGCGGGTGCCGCGGGCCGGCCGCTGCCGACCTCGCCCGCGTTGGCCGCGCTGCGGTCGGCCTGCGGCACGGACGCGCCCCAGCTGGTCCTCGCCGATCCGGCGTCCGTGGTGCGTCCGGCGCCCGTCCCGCCGGCCGGGCGGCCCGCACCCGTCGAGCGGGCCGAGGGGGCCGAGCGGAGGGGCCGGCTCCCGGCCGCGTCCGGTACGGCCGCCGTGCTGCGCGAACTGCTGGCGCAGTCCCTGGGGGTCCCGGCATCGGCGGTGGACGACGACACACCGTTCCTGACCCTCGGCCTGGACTCGCTGGGCGCCGTCGACCTCGTCAAACGGCTGGAGCGGAAGCTGGGGCGGGACCTGCCCGCCACGCTCTTCTTCGAGCACCGGACGGTGCGCGAACTCACCGACCGTCTCGACCTCGTCGCCCCGGACCGGTCCGCTGCCGCGACCGACGGGGAACCCTCGGGCGGCGTTCCCCGGCCCGCGCCCGCCGGGACGGGCACCTCCTCCGGTGCGGTCGCGTCCTGCGGCGCGCCGGTTCCCTCCGCGGCGATGGCGTCCTCCGCGCCCGCCGAGGACGGTGAGCCCTTCGCGCTGACGCCCGTGCAGCTCGCGCTGTACACGAGCGGCAGGCTGTACCCGGACGTCCCGGCGCGCGGCCACCTGCGGCTGACGGTCCGCGGCCGGCTCGACACCGGCCTCCTCGTCCGGGCGCTGGCGACGCTGGCCGAACGGCACGGCATGCTGCGGCTGCGCGTGGACGACTCGGGCGCGCTGCCGACGCAGCGCGTGACGCCACCGGTGCCGCCGGCGGACTGGTTCGAGGTGCGTGAGTGCGCCGCCGAGGAGGTGGCCGGCATCGAGTCGGCCCTGTGCAACCGGCCCTTCGATCTGACCGCGCAGCCACCGGTGCGCGCCGCGCTGCTCCGCCAGGGGCCGGAACTCGCGCACCTGCTGCTGGTCGTGCACCACGCGGCGGCCGACGGGTACAGCCTCAACGTCCTCGCCGAGGAGCTGTGGGCCTCGTACACCGCGTTGTGGCACGGAGAGCGCGACCGACGGGCGGCGTCGCCGGCGCCGGACTTCGCGCGGTACGCGGTGAGCGTGCGGCGTTCCGGTTCCGGGGTGCCGGATGCCGACCGGCGCTACTGGGCGGAGCGTCTCGGCGCACGCGGCGAGCCGTTGCGCCTGCCCTACGACGGCGATCCCGACGCGCCCGCGACCGGTCCGGTCGTGCAGCACCACGGCGAGCTCGACGCCGGGCTCGGCGCCGGCCTGGAGCGGCTGGCCGCCGCGCACGGCGTGTCCCTGTTCCACCTGCTGCTCGCCGCGTACGCGCGCTGCCTGGCCCGGTGGACGGGGCGCCGGGACATCGCCGTGAACGTGGCCAGGGCCGGCCGCGAAGGCCGCTTCGACGGTGTGGAACGGCTCGTCGGGCCGCTCGCCGACACCCTTCCGCTGCTGTGCGAGGTGGCCGGCGACGAGCCGGTCGTGGCGCTCGCGGAGCGGGTGCGGGACCTGTGGCTGGAGTGCGAGCGGCACGCCGGGCCGAGCAGTCTCGACCTGGCCGGACTGCTGCCCGGTGCCGGTGACGGGCCCCGGACGGTGAGCCCGGCGGGCTTCAGCTTCGCCCGTTTCCCGGCCGAACTCGCCGCCGGCTGCCCGGTGGAGGTCCGGGCGACCGCGGCCGGCACCGGATCGGCCGCGACCCGGCTGAGTCTGCTGTGCTGGGCGGACGGTCCGGTGCTGCGCGTGTCGTGGAACTTCCCGGCGCCGCTGTTCGAACGGACGACCGTGGCGCGCCTGGACCGGGAGTTCCGCGCGGAACTGGCGGCGGCACTGCGCACGCCGGGCGGGCCGTCGCCGGACCGCGGCGGCGTCACCGGCGCGCGAGCCGACGGGGGTGCCGCGCGAGCCGACGGAAGCGTTCCCCTGGTCGCCCGGCTGCTCGACCGGTTCCGGGTCAGGGCCGACGCGGTCGCCGTCGACGCGGGCGGCGCGTCGCTCACCTACCGGGCCCTCGACCACGCCTCCGAGCTGCTCGCGGCGCGGCTGCGCGCGCTCGGCGTGGGCCCGGGCGACCTGGTCGGACTGCTCACCGAGCGCGGCGCGGACACGGTGGTCGGCGTGGTGGGCATCCTGCGGGCCGGGGCCGGCTGGGTCCCGCTGGATCCGGACCATCCCACGCCGCGCCTGGCGGATCAGCTGGCCCGTACGGGCGCCGGCACCGTGGTGTGCCACTCCCCCACCCGGCACCGCGCCGAGGCCCTCGCCGGCGTACGGGCGGTGCGGCTCGACGGCCCGGCGGAGGACGGGGGCCCCGTGGCCGCCCCGGTGCCCTCGGCCCCTCCTGCCGCCCCCGTGTCCGACGCCGAGGCGATCGCGTACGTCATCTTCACCTCCGGCTCCACCGGGCGGCCGAAGGCGGTGCCGATCACCCACCGGGCGATGGAGAACTACCTCGACTGGGCCGTCGCCGCCTTCGGCTACGGGGCCGACGACCGCCTCGCCCAGACCGCGTCGCCGTGCTTCGACGCCTCGGTGCGCCAGTTGCTCGCGCCGCTGCTGGTCGGCGGCACCGTGGTGACCGTGGAGCGGGACCTGCTGCGGGATCCGGAGCTGTTGCTGGAACACGTGGAACGGACTCGCGTGACCGTGTGGAGCTCGGTACCGACGCTGTGGGAGCAGGTGCTGTCCGCAGCCGAGGAGAGGGTGGCGCGAGGGGCGGGAGCGGCGGACCTGTCCGCGCTGCGCTGGGTGCACGTCGGCGGTGAGGTACTGTCCGTGGAGCATGTGCGCCGGTGGTTCGATCTGTTCGGGAACGGCGCGCGGATCGCGAACCTGTACGGGCCGACCGAGACGACCGTCAACGCCACGTGCCACGTCATCGACGCGCGCCCCGCGGACGAGGTGCGGCGGCTGCCGATCGGGCGCCCCGTGGCCGGTACCGAACTGGAGGTCGTCGGCGCCGACGGCACCCCGTGCGGGACGGGCGAGCCGGGCGAACTCCTCATCGCGGGAGTCGGCCTGACGCCGGGTTACCTGGGCGAACCGGAGCTGAACGCCCGGGCGTTCACGCGGCGCGCGGGACGGCGCTGGTACCGCAGCGGGGACCGGGTGCGCCGGTCGGCGGACGGCACCCTGGAGTTCCTGGGCCGGGTCGACGACCAGGTGAAGATCCGCGGGAACCGGGTGGAGCCGGGGGAGGTCGAGGCGGCGCTCCAGAGGTGTCCCGGTGTGGCGCGGGCCGCGGTGCTCGCGCACGAGGGGCGCCTGGTCGCCTTCGTCACCGCCCGGGCCGGGGCGGGACGGCCGGATCCCGGGGAGGTACGCCGGCATCTGGCCGGGCTCCTGCCGTCGTACATGGTCCCGGCGCGGATCACGTTCCTCGACGCGCTCCCGCTGACCGGTACCGGCAAGGTCGACCGCTCGGCGCTGGCCGACCCGACGGGCCTCGGCGGCCCGAACGAGCGGCCCGGCGCGGGGGGCGCGGAGGACCCGGCGCCGGAAGCGGAACGGTCCGGGGGCGGGGGGACCGAGCCGGCCACGGCGACCGAGCGGCGACTGGCGGCGATCTGGTCCGATGTGCTGCGGGTGACCCCCGTCCGCCGGGAGGACGACTTCTTCGACCTGGGCGGTGACTCACTGCTCGTCCTCCAGGTGTTCGCCCGGCTCGCGGAGCGGGAGGGACCACTGCCCCGGCCGACGGCGATCTACCGTCACCGCACCCTCGGCGCGCTGGCCTCGGCCGTGGACGCGGCCGCCGCGGAGCGGAACTCCGCGGTCGACGCCGCCCCGCCCCGCCCGGCGGGCGACGCCCACGTCACCCCGTTCCCCGTCACCCCCGGCCAGCGCGGATTCCTGCTCGCCGAGGCGCTCTCACCGGGCGGCGGCACGTGGCTGGCGCGGCTGCGGCTGTCCGGCCCGCTCGATCCGGACGTCTTCCAGGCGGCGGTGGATCTGCTGGTGGAGCGTCACGGGATGCTGCGTACCGTCTTTCCGGCCGGTGCCCGGCCGCCCGTCCAGCAGGAACTGCCCCGGTCGCTGCGTCTGCCGGTCGACTTCGAGACGGTCACCGGCCCCGCCGAGGTGGACGCGCGTGCGGCGGCCGAGGCCGCCCGGCGCCTCGACCCCTGGGCCTGGCCGCTGCTGCGCCTCCGGGTGCTCACCCTCGCCCCGCACGAACACGTCCTGCTCGTGCACGCGCACCACCTCATCGGCGACGGGTACAGCGCGGCGCTGCTGATGCGGGAGCTGACCGAGGCGTACGGCCTCCTGGCCGACGGCGGCACGCCCCGGCCGCCCGCGCTGCGGTCGGACTTCCGCGACCACGCCCTGGCGCGGGCCGGGACCCCGCGGGAGTCCGGCGCCGACGCGCCCGCGACGGCGGAACACCGGGCCCGGGTGGCCCGGGTGTGCGCCCCGTACCGGCCTCCGGTGCTGCGTACCGCCGTGAAGGACGAGGGCGGTGCGGTGCCGTGCGGTGACGTCCGGTTCCACTCGGCGCAGTTCACGCTCGACGCGCCGCTGACGGCCGCGCTGCGGACACTGGCCGCGTCCGCGCGCACCACGCTGTACGCGCCGCTGCTGACCGCCTACTACCAGGAGCTGACGGCGGTGACCGGCCGGCCGGACCTGGTCGTGGGACTGGCGGTGAGCGGCCGGGACCGGGCGCTGCCCGACGTGCACCGGATCTTCGGGCCGTTCGCCGCCGCCGTACCGGTACGGCCCGCGGGGGCGGCGGAGAAGCCGCTCACGGACGGGGACTTCGCCGGCGCCCTGCGCCGGATCGTGGCGGAGGCGGAGGACGCGCGTGCCCATGAGGACGTGATCCCGCGGCGCGCCGACGGGCTTCCGTCGACCTCTCAGTTCTTCTTCACCTTCCTCGACTTCGCCGCACTGGCTCCGGCGGACGGCGGCGCGCTGCGGGTGTCGTGGGAGGCGGGGGACAGCGCGTTCCTGCCGCCGTCGTCCGCGACGGATGTGTTCATGGCGGTACGGCCCGACGGCGACAGCCTGCGGGTGACGGTCCGCGGCTGTGCCGCGGCGCTCCCGCCGACCGCGCTCGACGACTTCGCCGGCTCGGTGCGCGACCGTCTGGTACGGGCCGCCGCAGGTGCCCAGGGCGTTGCGCCGCGGGCCGGGAGGCGGCGGGAGACGATGGACGCCGCCCTGGTCGGCTACCTGCCCGCGCCGGAGCACCTCGCGCGCCTGGCGGGCCTGCCGGAGGCGGCACTGCCGCGCGACGAGGTGCGTGCCCTGCTGTTCCCCGACGGCGCCCCGCGACTGCTGGAGACGGTGCGGACGCCGCTGGGCCGGTCGGGCTTCGTCTGCGTCCCGCTCTTCGCCGACGAACTCGGGCGGGACAGCGCTCTGGTGTCCCACACCGCTCGCGCGGTGTCGCTGGCCTCCGCACGGGGCGCGCGGTGCGTGTCGCTCGCGGGGATGATCCCGTCGCTGACCGGCTACGGCTTCGACGTGCTGCGGTTCCGGCGGTATCCGGCGGCCGTGACGACGGGGCACGCGGCGACGGTGGTGTCGGTGGTCAGGACCGTGCACGCGGCGCTCGAGGCCACGGGCCGGGAACTGGCGGACCTCGAGGTGGCGTTCGCCGGGCTCGGTTCGATCGGCGCGTCCTCGCTCGAACTGCTGCTGGCACTGGCCGCTCGCCCGCCACGGCGTCTGCTGCTGTGCGACGTGCGCGGCAGCGGGCCACGGCTGAGGGAGCTGGGTCGCCGGCTGCGCGCACAAGGGCTGGTCCGCGACGTGGAGGTCGCGGAGACACAGCGGATGCTGCCGGACGCGGTGCACGGCGCGGATCTTCTGGTGACGGCGGTGAGCGGGGCCGCCGTGGTGCTCGACGTCGACCGGCTCCGGCCGGGGGCCGTCGTGGTCGACGACTCCTTCCCCCACTGCTTCGACACCGGGCGGGCCCTCGCCCGCATGCGGGAGCGGAGCGACGTCCTGATCCTGGGCGGCGGGCTGCTGCGGGTCGGGCGCACCGACCGGGAGGTCGCCGCGGACCTCCCGGCCGCCGCGGCGGCCGGGTATCTCGCCCAGCCCTGGATCGAGGGCACCTTGGCGTCCTGCCGTACCGAGTCCCTGCTGCACGCCGCGGGGCACGAGCTGCCGCTGGTGCACGGCCTGGTGGACGCGGCGGTGGCGCGGGCCCACTGGGAGGCCGTGGAGCGAGCCGGGATCACGGCGGCGCCCCTGCACCTGCTCGGCCACACCATCGACGCGGGGCAGCCGGGCGGAGTGCCGGCGCACGGCTAGGGGCCGCCTGCCGGAACGGGTGCCGGTGCCTGCCCCCGGGGGCAGGCACCGGTCCGCGCGTCAGATGCCGAATTCCGCCGGCGAGATGCCGAGCGCCGCGCAGGCGTCCCGGACGGCGTACTGCTCGGACGCTTCGAAACTGCCGTCGGCACCGGCGACGACGATGCCGGTCTGGACGACCGCCCGGGCCTCGACCGGCTTCTTCGCCGCCTTGGCGATGTCCTCCAGCGCCCGCGCCTTGCCCTGCTCGAAGTTGGCCGTGAGCCGGTCCACATGCTCGTTGAACCGCTTGCGGAGCTGCTCCGCCGGGAAGTTCTGCAGCACCTCGTTGGTGACGATCAGTTCCTCCACCCGCTGCCGCTCCGACGGCTCCACGTGTCCGTCGGCCGCGGCGACCAACGCGCACATCGCCATGCTGGCGTCCCGGTAGGCGCCGCTCTTGAGCTCGGTCTTGGCCGAGGCGAGCTGCGACTTCAGCAGCCCGATCAGCTGAGCCTTGGAGCCGCCGGAGGACGAGCCGTGGCCGTGTCCGCCGCTCTGTCCCTGTCCGAAGGGCCCCTGCTGCCGTGCGCCCCCTGTCCGCGCGCTCTGGGCCTGCTGGAGAGTCCTGGCCTGGTCCTTGAGCCGGTCCCACATCGCCACTGGTGCCACCTCGGCTTCTGTTGCTGTCCGTCCGGTCCTGGTGATCAGTCCCGGATCTTCGCGGTCCGTCTGATCAACGGACGCGGCCGCGGCCATGTTCCCACACGGGAGATCCTCAGCCGGGCGAACGACCGGGCCGGCCGCCGGGAGCGCCGGATTCCCCGTCCCGTTCCTGCCGGACGGCCCCCTGGGCGGTCCAGGTTTGGACACCCGCGGAACGGGTGAGGCGGCTGGGATGCCGCCACTTCGCATCACAGCCGTCGCATCACCGCGGACGAGACGTCCCGCCTTCCGCAGGGGCCTGCCCGCCGGATCCGGGAGGCGCGATGGGTGACACCCTGAGGACCACGGAGGAGGTGACCTCCTCGCCGCGGGCCGGGACGGCCGCCACGAGCGGGACGGAACAGGAGGCGCCGGCCGGGAGGCGTGCGGAGTCCGGGCCGGGGCGGCGGGACGCGTTCTTCGACAACGCCAAGTACCTGGCGATCGTCCTGGTGGCGGTGGGACACGCGTGGGAACCGTTGCGCGACGACAGCCGGGCCGTCAGCGCGCTGTACACGCTCGTCTACGCGTTCCACATGCCCGCGTTCATCGTCGTCGCCGGTTACCACTCGCGCGGTTTCGACGGCAGCGAGGGGCGCGTCAGGCGCCTGGTCACCGGGGTGGTGCTGCCGTACGTGGTGTTCGAGACGGCGTACACCCTGTTCACCCGGTGGACGGACGGCGTGCCCGACCGGCCGGTCACTCTTCTGGAGCCGTTGTACCTGACGTGGTTCCTGGCCGCCCTGTTCGTGTGGCGGCTCACCACACCGCTGTGGAAGCTCGTGCGGTGGCCGGTGCCGCTGGCGCTCGTCATCGCCATGGCGGCCTCCCTCTCCCCCTCCCTCGGCGAGGACCTCGACATACAGCGCACCCTGCAGTTCCTGCCGTACTTCGTGCTGGGTCTCTTCCTGCGGCCGGAGCACTTCCGGGCGGTGCGACGGCGCCGGGTGCGGATCCTGGCCGTACCGGTGTTCGCCGGGGCGCTGGCCGTGGCGTACTGGGCGGTCCCCCGGGTGACGTCCGCCTGGCTCTACCATCGCGACAGCGCGCAGGAACTGTCCGCTCCCGCCTGGTACGGCCCCGTGGTGACCCTGGCCCTCTTCGCCTCCTCGCTGCTGCTCGTCGCGTGTTTCCTCGCCTGGGTGCCGGGACGGCGGACGTGGTTCACCGGACTGGGCGCGGCCACGCTGTACGGCTATCTCCTGCACGGTTTCGTCGCGCAGGTCAGCAAGTACTGGGGCTGGTACGACGCCGGCTGGCTGTACCGCCCGCTCGGTGCGGTCGTCGTCACCCTGGTCGCCGCGGTGGTCGTGACCGCGCTGTGCACGGCGCCCGTGCGGCGGGTCTTCCGGTGGGCGGTGGAGCCGAAGCCCGACTGGGCCTTCCGCCGTCCGGTGGCCGAACAGCCGTGAGGCGGGGCGGGGCTGCCGCGCGCGGTACCGGACTTCCCGGCCGTCCCACCGCACGCCGTCGGTGAACGGCCCTTCCGCGTCAGCCCCGTGGGTGTTCTCAGGCCTCGGCGCGGTCCGGCGCCACCGTCCCGGCACGGCCGCGGGCCGCACCGGCTCCGGTGGCGCGCCGCTCGTACCGGAGCGCCACTCCCGTCGCGACGGCGCCGAGGCCCTCCCAGACCCCGACGCCGATGAACGCCTCCGGCGCCCTTCCGCCGATCACCGCGGCCGTGAAGACGGTGCACGTCAGCAGCCTGAAGGGCACCGTCCAGCGGAAGAAGGCCCGCCAGTCGGCGAGCGCCGCCAGGACGTAGTACACGCCCATGTTGAGCGCCGCCATCGACGACGCCGTCACGAAGGCCGGCGTGTGGTCACCGCTCCCCCGCCCGCCGGGGGTCGCGAGGCCGAGCAGCGACAGCTGCGCGGCCGGCGAGACCAGGCCCACCGTGCCGAGTGCGGCGGCGAGCACTCCGAAGACGGCCATGGTCCAGCCCGAGGCTGAGCGGGGGAAGCGCACGCGGTGATCGTAGCGACGACCGGGGCGGCCGCAAGACCCTTGCAGGAGGCGGCCGTTGCTCAGCCCACCGTCCACTTCTGGTTCGCGCCGCCCGTGCAGGTCCAGATCTGCAGGCGGGTGGCGTCGGCCGGACTGTTGCCGGTGACGTCCAGGCACTTGTCGGCCTGCGGGTTGACGATGTCGTGCGCCGCGGTGACGGTCCACTTCTGGTTGGGGCCGCCGGTGCAGTCCCACAGTTGGACGGGCGTGCCGTCCGCTGTGCCGTTGCCGGTGACGTCCAGGCACTTGCCGAGCGCCCGGAGCGTGCCGTCGGAGCCCACGGTCCACCGCTGGGCCGCGGTGCCGTTGCAGGCGTAGAGCTGTACGGGCGTGCCGTTGGCGGGATCGGCGCCGGCGACGTCGACGCACTTGCCGGCCAGGCCCCGGATCGCGGCGCCCGGGGCCGTGTCACCCGTGGTCACCGACACGTGGTCCACGACGAGTTGCTGGGGGAAGACGGTGGAACCGTCCGGGTCCCCGGGCCAGTAGCCGCCCACCGCCAGGTTCAGGATCAGGAAGAACGGCTTGTTGAACACCCAGCTCCGGCCGCCCAGGTCGGCGGGGGTGCGCCGCTGGTAGACGTTCCCGTCCACGGACCAGGTGATCGAGTCCGGTGCCCAGTCGACGGCGAAGGTGTGGAAGTCGTCCGCGAAGGCCCGGCCGCCCGGGAGCGAGTAGGCGGCGCCGATGCCGCCGGAGCCGGAGTAGCCGGGGCCGTGGATCGTGCCGTGCACCGTGGCCGGTTCGAAGCCGACGTTCTCCATGATGTCGATCTCGCCCGAGGCGGGCCAGTCGACCGGTGTGCCCAGCATCCAGAAGGCGGGCCACATGCCCTGCCCGCGCGGGATCTTCATCCGCGCCTCGACGTGCCCGTACTGCGCGGTGAACTTCCCGGACGTGTTCAGCCGGGCCGAGGTGTACTGGCAGGTGCCGTACCAGCACCGGTAGCCGGCCGGGTTCTCCTTGCGGGCCGTGATCACCAGGTGGCCCCGGCCGTCCAGGGCGGCGTTCTTGTTGCCGGACGTGTAGTACTGCCGCTCGTGGTTGTTGACGTTGTCTCCGGTCTCGATCTGCCACTTCGAGGAGTCGACCGCCGCACCGGCGGGCCCGTCGAAGGTGTCCGAGAACGTCACGGCCGCCGCGGTGGTGACGTCCGCCGGTTCCGCCCGCGCGGTTCCGACGGCACCGGAGGCGACCAGCGCGGCGGACAGGGCGGCGACCAGCCATCTGCGGAGCGTGCGCGGAGAGGACATGGCTCTCCCTTCCGTACGGCGCGCCCGTGCGCCCGTGCGCACGGGCGCGCCGGCCGAGGGGTGGGGGGTAAGGTGTCGATCCTTGATTTAAGAATTGAAGCAAGAGGGCGTCAATACCCTGGTACAGACCAGGAATCCGGGACGCGTCTCCCCCTCGGGACTCCCCGGCACTCGTTCAGGCCGTGCTGCCCCACGAGGTCCGGTGGGTGCAGCCGGGGTCGTGTTCGGTCGCGCACGACGTCCACCAGCGTTCGCAGCACGCGGCCTCCACCTCGGCGCGGGCGAGCGCCGCGGCCGCCGCGTCGCGCCACGCCGCCCGGCGACCCTCCCGCTCCCGGAGGACGGCGACGGCGCGCCGCTCGTCGGCGATGACGGTTTCCCGGACCACCCCCATGACCGGGGTGAGGGCGGCGGCGGCCATGGCGAGGGTGGTCCAGGCCGGGACGGCGCCCCAGGTCCGGACGGTGCAGAAGGAGAGCCAGAGGGCGACGGCGATGTAGAGGACGGTGAGCGTGCGGCTGCCTCTGCTCATGGCGGTTCTCCTTCTCGGTCCGTCGTGGAGCGTGCGGGCCGGTCCGCCGCCGCGTCCCGTCGACTTCGACTGGACTTCTGATGCCCACGATGTGCGCCGCCATGACTCCGGAGGGCGGCGCACCGCCGGCACGGCCGGCCGAGCCCGGTGCCGAGTCCCTTCGCTTCGGACGGAGTTGCCTCGCCCCGGTGCGCGGGGTCGGCGACCGCGCCGGTCGGGGGGCCGAACGGGTGCGCTACATTTTGCTCGCCCTTGACCGCGATCACTCACGATCCCTCACGCTACGGAGCCGGCACATCCCATGAGCGACATCGTCAACGGAGTCGGCCGGGCCACCGCCTACGGCGCACTCGGCCTGGTCCTGCTGGTTCTCGGCATCGTCCTGGTCGACGTCCTGCTCCCCGGAAAGCTCGGCCGGCAGATCTGGGAGGAGCGCAACCGCAACGCCGCCGTGGTGCTCAGCTCCTCCCTGCTCGGCATCGGCGGGATCGTGTTCACGTCCATCTGGACGACGTACGAGGACTTCGGCAAGGGGCTGGTGTCGACCGCGGCGTTCGGGCTGCTGGGACTGGTGATGATGGCCCTGGCGTTCCTGGTGGTGGACCTCATCACGCCGGGGCGCCTGGGCGCGACGCTGGTGGAGCCGGAGCCCCACCCCGCGGTCTGGGTGACGGCGTCCTGCAACCTCGCGGTGTCCGCCGTCGTCTCGGCGTGCATCGCCTGACGCCGGCTCCCCGCCGTTTCGGCGCCGTCGTCGCACGTCCGGTTCCCGTGCCGTCCGCGGGAGCCGGACGTTCTGCGTTCCGGCCGGGGAAGCGAGGCGGGGCGGGTCCGGAGGTCCGGCCGTGCCGGTGACGACTCAGGGGCTGTCGCACGTGAGCGTGTGCGGTGCCGTCGACGAGCTGCCGGTGGCCGTGAACCCGAAGGTGGTCGTGCCGCCCGGCTCGACGGTGCCGTTCCAGGCGGTGTTGCGCACGGTGACGGCCCCGGTGGTGCCGGTGTTCCGGCCGTTCCAGAGGCTGCTGATGGACTGGCCGGGCGCGAGCGTCATGCCGACGGTCCAGCCGTCGAGCGCGCCGGTGCCGTCGTTGCGTACGGACACCTCGCCCTGGAAGCCGCCGGACCAGCTGTTGACGGTGCGGTAGGCGGCGGTGCAGGCGTCGCCCGGAGTGCCGGGGCCGCCGCCGGTGTCACCCCCGGTGCCGCCTCCGGTCGTGCCGGTGTCGGCGAGGTCCGGGGTCTGCCAGTCCCGCCAGGCGGACAGGTCACCGGACTTGGCCGGGGAGATCCTGAACACCCCGGAGGAGCTGCCCGACTTCAGCAGGAACTTCTGGATGTTCTGCCGCAACGGCGTCCTCCACTCCGGCCGGGCCGCGCAGTGGGTGCCGTCCTGCACGTCGGACCAGTAGCTGATGTTGCCGGCCGCGCCCAGCGCCTTGTAGACCTCGGCGCCGCCCAGGGCCGCCACACTGCCCGACCTGGCGCCCAGCCAGTCGATGTGCGGGTTCTCCATCACGAGGAGTCCCCGCGGCGCGATCATGCCCACGATCTCGTGGGTGTCCACCGGGAGCGTCGCGGGGCTGCCGGTGAAGGAGCCGAAGGCGTCTCCCAGCCAAGGCTGTTCCGAGTAGGCGCTGCTCAACGGCTGGGCACCGCTCTCGCCCGGGATCCCGCGGAAGATGCCGGTCCCGCCGCTGCCCGACTCGATCGGCATGGTCAGGGCGACGCGCTGGTCGAACGCGCCGGCCGCGAAGGCGCCCTTGCCGAACCGCGAGCATCCCGTGACCCCGGTGGCGTCCGCCCTGAGGACGCTGCCGCCCGACTGCTCGATGACGTCGATGATGCGGCTCACCCCCCACGACCAGGCCATGAGCAGCCCGGTGTCACTGGAGGAACCGTAGAGGCTGTAGAACGCGCCCTGTTTGTTGTGGCGGGGGGTGCCTTCCTTCCCCACCGCGTACGGGTCGAAGGAGACGACCGCCGCACCGGAGTTCTTGATGGTGGCGGTGTCCGCCCCCAGTCCGCCGAGCACCACGACGGCCGGGAACGGGCCGGTACCGCTCGGCAGATCGACACTCGCGGTGAAGCTCGCGCTCCTGCCCTGGTGCGCCACCCGTACCGTGATGCCGGTCCGCGACACCGTCCCCGTGACGCTGTCCGGCTTCGCGGGCTTCTGCCCGTAGACGTGCCGCTCCGCGAGTTCCCGGATCTCCGCGCGCCGGCAGCGCCAGTCGGACCCGGTGGAGACGCGCGTGCCGTCCAGCTTCCTGAACGGGTCGGGAAGTCCGGGTCGGGATGCCGAAGGCCCTGTACCGGGGACGGCGCAGTCGGCGCCGTCGTCCTCCACTCCGGGCTCCGCCTGCGCCACGGGAACGAGGCTGTCGGTGGCGTCCGGACGAGGGAGGAGGGCGGCGACGGCCAGGCTCACGACGGCCACGAAGACCGTCGTCGCCCAGGCCCAGGCCCGGCGTCGGGGGAAGCGCATCGGGAACCTCCGGGAGGAGTCGTCTCGGGAGCGCTCCCAGGCTAGAAACGCTTTCAGGGGCATGACAACAACGAGGACGGCACCGCATCGGATTGACCGCTTTCGATCCCCTGCCGGAAGACACGCACCACCCCTGGACTCGCCCAACAGGGGACGACTCCCCCTCGATGCACCATCCTTCTCCACCCCTTGGAGTCGAAACTTTCGCTCGACTTGCGATCGGCACAAGCCCTCGCCCGCGGCAAGGCGGGAATCCGGTCACCGCACACGCGCGTCACTCGGTGCGGCCGCCGCGGAAGGTCCGTGCTGTGAACGGGCGAGGCGAGGGAAGATCGAACGGACGGTTGCGCGCACCTGGCCGGATGAGCAGCTGAAGGAGCTCTTCGGCGAGGGTTTCCCCGAGTTCGTCACGGCCGACCGGCTGGTGAAGGAGTACATGGGCCGGGTCGGGGAGTGGTTCGCCGATCCGAAC
>NZ_JAPSKQ010000001.1:31421-43453 GCF_031181555.1 Streptomyces sp.
TGCGCGCACCTGGCCGGATGAGCAGCTGAAGGAGCTCTTCGGCGAGGGTTTCCCCGAGTTCGTCACGGCCGACCGGCTGGTGAAGGAGTACATGGGCCGGGTCGGGGAGTGGTTCGCCGATCCGAACCTCACACTGGTGGACGAGAACGAAGTGCCGGTCGCCTCGGGCTGGGGCGTTCCGATCCGCTGGGACGGCAGTCGCGAGACGCTCCCCACGGGCTACGCCGACGCCCTCGTCTATGCCGTCGAGGGCCGTGAGCGGCGGGTGGCGGCCGACATCCTGGTGATCTGCGGCGCGATCGTCACCCCGTCGCTCGAGGGACGCGGCCTGGCGGGAGAGACCCTCAGGGCCCTGCGTCGGACGGCCGGTGACGCAGGCCTGGCCCGGGTCGTCGCCCCGGTCCGGCCGACGATGAGGGCGCGGTACCCGCTGACGCCGGTCGAGACCTTCATGAGGTGGAGCCGCGAGGACGGGACGGCTCTCGCCCCCTGGATCCGGACGCATCAGCGTCTCGGTGCCGAGATGCTGTCGGCCGCTCCCGCGTCGCAGACCATGACCGGCACCGTCGCCGAGTGGGAGCGCTGGACCGGGATGGCCTTCCCCGAGTCGGGTGACTACGTGATCCCGGAGGGACTCAGCCTGCTCCGGATCGACCGCTGCGCCGATCAGGGCGTCTACCGGGAGCCCCACGTCCGGATGCGGCACAGCCGAACGGCGGTGCCGTGCCGCCGACGGGGGACGGACACCGTCGCGATGCCCGTCCGGGTCACGCCGCGCGCCTGCGCTCCCTCGCCACGCGTATCGACGCGGGCGGCTGGACGCGGACGGCCGGGCGGACCCGGTACGTCGTCCGGTTGGGGTCCACGACGGGCTCCCCGAGCACGAGCCGCCCGGCCGCGTACAGCTCGTCGCATTCGGCGGTGGGCAGGGCGGCGTAGCCGCCTCCCCTGCCGGTGGCGGGGTCGATCGGGCGCCAGTAGCTGTACCGGCGGCGGCCGTTCGCGTACACGGTGACGTAGGTGGGGGTGCGGGGGTCGGAGACGATGCGCAGCACGTCGACGCGGTCGGGACCGAGCGAGGCGCGCGGACGGGAGGGGGCGGTCCGGAGCACGGTCGCCGACGGTCCTCCGCGGGCCCGGCCCATGGGGGCACCGGGCGGACTGACGGCCGTGGCGGTCCTCGCGCCTCCGGTGGCGGCCGCGCCCGGTTCGGCGGCCGTCCGGGGGCGTCGGCGGCGCGCGGTCGGGAGGACGACGAGGGCGTTCGCCTGGTCGACGGTGGAGAGCATCAGCAGTACCTTTCCGGAGCCGGGACTCGAGACCGTCTACCCAGCGAGGCGCCGGTGTTGATCTCTTTTTCCGATCATTGTGCAACCCCGCACCGACAACGTCACGACGACACGGCCGGGTAAGCCACCAGCGAAAGATCATCTCGCTTTTTCCCGTGCGCGGAACAGGAGTTGGCGGCTGCCCTGCCCGTGCCGTGCGGGCGTCGGCGGGGGCTCGCACGTCCGGGCCGGCCCGTGGGGCCGGCCCGGACGCCGTGCGGATCGGTCGGGGTGGAGAGATCAGACGAGGTCGAACCGGTCGAGGTTCATGACCTTGTCCCAGGCCTTGACGAAGTCGCGCACGAACTTCTCCCCCGCGTCGTCGCTCGCGTACACCTCGGCCAGGGCCCGCAGCTCGGAGTTGGAACCGAAGACCAGGTCGGCGCGGGTGCCGGTCCACTTGATCTCGCCGGTGGCCGCGTCCCGGCCCTCGAACACGGTCCGGTCCTCCGAGGTCGCCCTCCACGTCGTGCCCAGGTCGAGCAGGTTGACGAAGAAGTCGTTCGTCAGGCGGCCCGGCGTCTCGGTGAACACGCCGTTCTGCGACTGCTGGTGGGTGGCGCCCAGGACGCGCAGACCGCCGACGAGGACGGTCATCTCCGGGGCGCTCAGGGTCAGCAGGTTGGCGCGGTCGAGCAGCAGGTACTCGGCGGGCAGCCGGTTGCCCTTGCCGTGGTAGTTGCGGAAGCCGTCGGCCGTCGGCTCCAGCGCGGCGAACGACTCGACGTCGGTGTGCTCCTCGGTCGCGTCGACCCGGCCCGGGGCGAACGGCACCTCGATGTCGTACCCGGCGTCCTTGGCGGCCTTCTCGACGGCCGCGCAGCCGCCGAGCACGATCAGGTCGGCCAGGGAGACCTTGCGCGGGCTGGTGCCGTTGAAGTCCCGCCGGACGCTCTCCAGGGTGCGCAGCACCGTGGAGAGCCGGTTCGGGTCGTTGACCTCCCAGTCGCGCTGCGGCTCCAGGCGGATGCGGGCGCCGTTGGCACCGCCGCGCTTGTCGCTGCCGCGGAAGGTGGACGCGGACGCCCAGGCGGTGCCGACCAGGTCGGAGACGCTCAGGCCGGAGTCGAGGAGCCTGGCCTTGAGTGCCGCGACGTCCCCGGCGTCGATGACCTCGCCCTCGGCCTCCGGCAGCGGGTCCTGCCACAGCAGGGTCTCCTCCGGGACCTCCGGGCCGAGGAGCAGCGACTTCGGGCCCATGTCGCGGTGGGTCAGCTTGTACCAGGCGCGGGCGAAGGCGTCGGCGAACGCGTCGGGGTCCTCGTAGAAGCGGCGGGAGATCTGCTCGTAGACCGGGTCGAAGCGCAGCGACAGGTCGGTGGTGAGCATCATCGGGCGGTGCTTCTTCGACGGGTCGTGCGCGTCGGGGATGATCTCCGGGGCGTCCTTGGCGACCCACTGCTTGGCGCCGGCCGGGGACTCCGTCAGTTCGTACTCGTACTCGAAGAGGTTCTTGAAGAAGCCGTTGCTCCACCGGGTGGGCGTGGTGGTCCAGGTCACCTCGAGGCCGGAGGTGATGGTGTCGGCGCCCTTGCCGGTGCCGTAGGTGTTCTTCCAGCCGAGGCCCTGCTCCTCCATGGAGGCGGCCTCGGGGTCGGGGCCGACGTGGTCGGCGGGGCCGGCGCCGTGGGTCTTGCCGAAGGTGTGGCCGCCGGCGATCAGGGCGACGGTCTCCTCGTCGTTCATCGCCATGCGGCGGAACGTCTCGCGGATGTCGCGGGCCGCGGCGATCGGGTCGGGGTTGCCGTTGGGGCCCTCGGGGTTGACGTAGATCAGGCCCATCTGGACCGCGCCGAGCGGGTTCTCCAGTTCACGGTCGCCGGTGTAGCGCTCGTCGCCGAGCCAGGTGGTCTCCGGGCCCCAGTAGACGTCCTCCTCCGGCTCCCACGCGTCCTCGCGGCCGCCGGCGAAGCCGAAGGTCTTGAAGCCCATGGACTCCAGCGCCACGTTGCCGGCGAGGATCAGCAGGTCGGCCCAGGACAGGCTCTGGCCGTACTTCTTCTTCACCGGCCACAGCAGGCGGCGGGCCTTGTCGAGGTTGGCGTTGTCCGGCCAGCTGTTGAGCGGGGCGAAGCGCTGCTGGCCGGAGCCGGCGCCGCCGCGGCCGTCGCTGATGCGGTAGGTGCCCGCGCTGTGCCAGGCCATGCGGATGATGAACGGGCCGTAGTGGCCGAAGTCGGCCGGCCACCAGTCCTGGGAGGTCGTGAGCACCTCGGCGATGTCCCGCTTGACGGCGGGCAGGTCGAGCGACTTGAAGGCCTCGGCGTAGTCGAAGTCCTCACCGAGCGGGTTGGCCACCGGCGGGTTCTTCGCGAGGATCTTCAGGTTGAGCCGTTCCGGCCACCACTGGCGGTTGCCGCCCCCCTGCGTCGGGTGCAGGGCGCGCCCGTGGGCGACGGGGCAGCCGCCTTCACCGTCCGTCTTCGGGTCGGTGACGATTGCCTCGTGGTTCTCGGACATGGGATTCCTTCCGAACTAGGTGGATCACGTGCTCAGGAACTGGTGGCGCTGGAGCAGCCGGGGCACAGGCCCCAGTAGATGACCTCGGCCTCGTCGACCGCGAAGCCGTGGCCGTCCGGCGCGGTCAGGCAGGGCGCCCGGCCGACCGCGCAGTCCACGTCGGCGACGGCACCGCACGACCGGCACACGAGGTGGTGGTGGTTGTCCCCCACCCGGCCCTCGTACCGGGCCGGGCTGCCGGCCGGTTCGACACGGCGTACGAGTCCCGCCGCGGTGAGCGCGTGCAGGCCCTCGTACACCGCCTGCACCGAGACGTGACCGATGCGCTCGCGCACTCCGCGGACGATCGCCTCGACTCCGAGGTGGTCGCCCCGCCGGACGGTGTCGAGCAGGGCGATGCGGGCGGCCGTCACGCGCAGGCCGGCGCCGCGCAGCTCCTCGGCGGTGGTCGGCGGCCGGGATGCGGTCATGGGCAGAAACTAGCGCCCCAGACACGAACAATTCCAGAGAACGAACCGGTCCAGTCTTGAGACGTGTCCGGTAACGGCGGGTGACTCCCGAGTTGCGCACCGTCCTCACCGCGGCGCCCGGTCCGGCGACCGGGTCAGCACAGCACGCGCAGTGCTCCGGGCAGGACCCGGGCCGTCACCGGGAGGACGGCCTCGACCTCGCCGTCGGCGCCGTAGGGGACGTCGCGGTCGGCCGCGATGCGGATCTCCCGGCCCCGCAGGATCCGCACCTGGGGCCGGTGCACATGGGCGCCGGTCCGGAGTTCGTCCATCAGGGCGAAGAACAGCCGCCGGGGCGCCTGCCGGATCATGACGACGTCCAGCAGGCCGTCGTCCACCCGCGCGTCGGGCGCGATGACGCGGCCGGAGCCGTAGTAGCCGGAGTTGGCGGCCACCACCGTGTAGCCGGTGTGCGGGTGTTCCTCGCCGTCGACGGTGACCCGGTAGCGCGCCGCCCGCCAGGTGGTGACGGCCCGCAGTCCGCCCGCGTAGTAGGACGCGGAACCCCGCAGCAGCCCGGACCGGTTGGCGTGCCGGTTGGCGAGCGCGTCCACGCCGGCGTACACGCTGCCGAGGACGACGACGCGGTCGTGGACGGCCGATTCGACCTCGATGGTGTCGACGGGCCGAGGCGCGTGGTCGAGCAGGATCCGGGCCAGTGCGGCCGGGTCCCCGGGCAGCCCCAGTGCGCGGGCGAAGTCGTTGCCGCGGCCCGCCGGAACGAGGCCGAGCGTCGCACCGGTTCCGCTGAGGGCGCCGCCGACGCCTCCCGCGATGCCGTCGCCGCCGACGGCGAGGACGACACGCCCTTCTCGCCCGGCGTCGCGGGCCAGTTCCCGCGCGTGGGCCAGGCTGCGGCTGTACTCGGTCCGCAGGCCGGCCCCCGCCTCGCGGAGGTGCCGGGCCAGGGCGAGCAGCGCGGCCGCTGCGGTGGCTCCGCCCGCGGTGGGGTTGACGACGGCGGTGAACTGGCGCATCGGTGTTGTGCCTCCGGGGCGGGCCGACGGAAGGGGGACGGGCGCTGGGCCGGCGGGGGTGCGGTTCAGTCGGCGGGCAGGAGGACGCCCGGGTTGAGCAGTCCGGCCGGGTCCAGTCGCCGTTTCACCGCGCGCAGGGCGGCGACGCCCAGCGGGCCCGCCTCGCGGACGTACCAGTCCCGGTGGTCGGTGCCGACCCCGTGGTGGTGGCTGATGGTGCCGCCGGCGGCGAGGATCGCCTCGTTGGCGGCGTGCTTGGCGCGTGCCCAGTGCGCCACCGGGTCCTCGCCCCGGGCCGAGACCACGGTGAAGTACAGCGAGGCGCCGTTCTCGTAGACGTGGGAGATGTGGCACATCACCAGGGGCGGGGTGCCGGCCTCGGTCAGGGTGGCGGTGAGCGCGTCGCGGACGGAGGCGTACAGCTCGGGGACGCGGGACCAGAACGCCGCCGTCTCCAGCGTCTCGGCGAACGCCCCGGCGTCCAGGAGCGCGTCGCGCAGATACGGGGCCGAGTAGCGGCCGTGGACCCAGCGCCGGCCCGGCTCCTCGCCCAGGGGCGTGCCGCCGCTCTCGCGCAGCACGGCCGCGGCGCGTTCCCCGCGGTACGCGGTGTCCTCGTCCGTGCCCTCGTACCCGGCGATGGCCAGGCAGCCGGCGGACGTCTGCGGGCCGGAGCCGATCGCGTCGGGCTGCGCCAGGCCGATCAGCGTCTCGGTCTCGTCCGACAGGCGCAGTACGGTCGGACGCGGTCCGTCCTGGGCGAGCCGGCGCAGTGCGGCGGCGCCCTCCTCGAACGAGGGGAAGTGCCAGCCCTCGTAGCGACGGGTCTGCGGGACGGGGCGGACGCGCACCGTCACCGACGTGATGACGCCGAAGGCCCCCTCCGATCCCAGGACGAGCTGGCGCAGGTCGGGTCCGGCGGCCGAGCGCGGGGCGCGGCCGGTGTCGAGGGTGCCCTCGGGGGTGGCGAGGGTGAGGGAGAGCACCATCTCGTCGAAGCGGCCGTGGCCCGCGGACGCCTGGCCGCTGGAGCGGGTGGCGGCGAAACCGCCGATGGTGGCCCACTCGTAGGACTGGGGGAAGTGACCGAGGGTGAACCCGTGTTCGGCGAGCAGCGCCTCCGCCCGCGGGGCGCGCAGGCCGGGTTGCAGGGTGGCGGTGCGGGAGACCGGGTCGAGGGCGAGCAGGCCGTCCATGCGCCGCAGGTCCAGGGCGACGAAGGCGCCGCGCCGCTCGGGTGCGAGGCCGCCGACGACGGAGGTGCCGCCGCCGAACGGCACGACGGACAGGTCGTGTTCGGCGCACACGCGCAGCACGGCGAGCACCTCGTCGTGGCCGGCGGGCAGCAGGACGGCCGCCGGGACGTCGGTGACGTCGCCTTCCCGTATGCGCAGCAGGTCGGGGGTGGACTTGCCGCGCGTGTGCCGGATCCGCGTCTCCGCGTCGGTGCGCACGTACGCCTCGTCGCCCAGGGCGGTGACCAGGGCACGGTGCGCGGCGGGGGCCGGCCGGTCCTCGGGGACGGACAGGTCCTCCAGGGCGACGGGCCCGGTCTCGCGCGGCCTGACGCCGAGCAGGTCGCGCAACAGCCCGATCACCGTGTCGGGCAGCGGCGTCGCCTCGGCCGGGTCGCCCCAGCCGCTCCACAGCATGTCCATGGCTGTCGTCCTCACCGGTCGGAATGAGCGATGCCGTCACCCGACGGCCGCACGTGGCGTTACACTGTGACACATGACGCCTATTCGTCACAACGGTTCCCAGGGCTCCGACGGCGCCGGCGGTTCGGACAACGACGCGGTGCTCGACGCGGTGCTCGACGCGGTGCGCGACTGCGTCCTGGCCGTCGGTGTCCGCCGCACCACGCTGACCGACGTGGCCCGCCGCGCCGGGGTCTCCCGGATGACGCTGTACCGGCGGTGGCCCGACGTGCGGTCGCTGGTCGGGGACCTGATGACCCGGGAGTGGATCGGTGTGGCCACCGGGGCCATGCCCGAGCGCCGGCCGGGGCGGACCACGCGGGACGTGGCCGTCGACGGACTGGTGGCGGCGGTGCGCGCCCTGCGCGCGCATCCGCTGTTCCGGAAGATCCTCGACGTGGACCCCGAACTGCTCCTCCCCTATGTCCTGGACCGTCGCGGGGCGAGCCAGGAAGCCCTGCTGGAACTGCTGGCCGAGGCCCTGCGCGAGGGACATGCCGACGGTTCGGTGCGCTCCGCCCCTCCCGTGCGGCAGGCCCGGTCGGTGCTGCTGGTCGTCCAGTCCTTCGCCCTGTCCCTGCGGACCATGACCGACGAGGACGACCCCGACCTCACCTCCGAGGCCTTCCTCACCGAGCTGCGCGACCTCCTGGAGAGGACCCTCACGCCATGACCCCCCTCGGCGGACCGGCCCCCGCCCCGTCCCGCTCCTCCCTGTCCGCCGACCGGCGCGCGCGTGAACTGACCGATTCCGTGGGCGGCCCCGTCGTCGACGTGCTGGTCGTCGGTCTCGGCGCCACGGGTGCCGGGGTGGCTCTCGACGCCGCGGCGCGCGGGCTGGGCGTGGTGGCCGTCGACGCCCACGACCTGGCCTTCGGCACCTCCCGCTTCAGCAGCAAGCTCGTCCACGGCGGGCTGCGCTACCTCGCCTCCGGCCGGCTCGGCGTCGCCCACGAGAGCGCGGTCGAACGCGGCGTGCTGATGGAGCGCACCGCACCCCACCTGGTCCGCGCCCAGCCGTTCGTGCTGCCCCTCACCCCGCTGGTCTCCCGCGGTCAGGCCGCCCTGGCCCGCGCCGGGTTCCGGGCCGGCGACACCCTGCGCCTGGCCGCCCGCACGGCCCGGGGCACCCTGCCTCCGCCGCGCCGGCTCTCCGCGGTGGAGACCCGCCATCTGGCCCCCGCCCTGCGGGCCGACGGACTGCGGGGCGGCCTGCTGTCCTGGGACGGCCGGCTCACCGACGACGCCCGTCTGGTGACCGCCCTCGCCCGCACGGCCGCCGCACGCGGCGCACGCGTCCTGACCCGGGTCCGCGCCCTGGAGCTGACCGGGTCCGGCGCCCGGGTCCGCGACGAACTCACCGGCGAGGAGGGCGAGATCCGCGCCCGCGCGGTGATCAACGCCTCCGGTGTCTGGGCCGGCGGCCTCGTCGACGGCATCCGGATACGGCCGTCCCGCGGAACCCACCTCGTGCTGCGCCCCTCCTGCCTCGGCCCCCTGCCCGCGGGCCTGCACATCCCGATCCCCGGGGAGAACAACCGCTTCGTCCTCGTCCTCCCCCAGGACGACGGCCGGGTCTACGTCGGGCTCACCGACGAGCCCGTGGACGGCCCCGTCCCCGACGTGCCCCGGGCGCCGGAGACGGACATCGGCTTCCTCCTCGACGTCCTGTGCTCCGTCCTGGACGTCCCGGTCCGCCGCGACGACGTCGTCGGGGCCTTCGCCGGACTGCGCCCGCTGCTGGACGCCGCCG
Organism: Streptomyces sp.; assembly: GCF_031181555.1. Taxonomy (GTDB): domain Bacteria; phylum Actinomycetota; class Actinomycetes; order Streptomycetales; family Streptomycetaceae; genus Streptomyces; species Streptomyces fimbriatus. The sequence continues at coordinate 40,146 of NZ_JAPSKQ010000001.1, forward strand.
AGGACCGGCCCGGTGCGGCCCCGAGGACCGCCGACATCTCGCGGCGGCACGCGGTGTTCATCTCCTCCGAGGGCGTCGTCAGCGTCGTCGGCGGCAAGCTCACCACCTACCGGCGCATGGCGCAGGACGCCGTCGACACCGCCGTCCGCGTCCGCCGGCTGCCGGCCGGGCCCTCCGTCACCGCGTCCCTGCCGCTCGTGGGCGCGGCGCCCCCGCACGTCCTCGCCGCCCTGCCCGCGCCGCACCGCCTCGTCCGGCTCTACGGCACCGAGGCACCGGCCGTCCACGCACTCGCCGTACGGGACGCCCGGCTCGGCGAGCCCGTGCTGCCCGGACATCCGGTCACGGGGGCCGAGTTGCTGTGGGCCCTGCGCCACGAGGGGGCGCTGGACGAGAGCGACCTGCTCGACCGCCGTACCCGCATCGGACTGGTGCCGGCCGACCGGGACGCGGCGCTGAACGCCGTGCGCGAGCTGCTGGGTGACGCCCCGAATCGCGGCCGCACGAGGTGATTCCACCGGGGCCGCCGACGGCCCGGAGCGTCAACTCCGCTGTCCGGCAAGGGCATCGCGGGGAAAGGGGCGGTTCCTGATCATGCCCGGACGGGCGACACACCGAGCACGTTTCCCGCTGTCCTGCCCGCGCTGCGTGGCGCGGCGCGCGGGCGGGCTTCACCATGTCGTGCGAGGAGCGGACCGGCGGCACGCCGGCCGGGCGGGTGATGCGGTCACCCGCTGTGGACGCCGACCTCGCGGAGCGAGTACCCCCAGTCGGTACCCCGGGCCAGGAGCTGCACGCGGACGTGGCGGGCCGGTGCGGGGGTGAACGCGGCCGTGTCCAGGCCGCCGTCGCCAAGGGCCGTGGACCAGACGGTCCGCCAGGTCGTTCCGTCGGCGGAGAGGTCGACGCGGTACGACCTCCCGTAGGCCCGCTCCCAGTCGAGCGTCACGCGCCCGACCTGCCGCGTGGAACCGAGGTCGATCCGCAGCCACTGGTCGTCGCTCCAGTCGCTGGCCCAGCGGGTGCCCCGGTCGCCGTCGACCGCCCGGCCGGGCGCGTGGTCGGTGAACGGGTTCCACTCCGCCGAACTGGCCGTCGCCGGGGCGCCCTCGGCGAGGTTGACGCCGGCCCGGTGCCGCTCGGAGGCTCCCCAGGTGTCGAGGTAGGACTCCGCGCCCCGGAAGAGGTCGTCCACCACGTCCTGCCCGCCGACGCGCCGGATGTCCTCGATCCAGTCGGGGACGAGACCGTAGTGCGCGGCTCCGTCGGTGTTCAGGTCCCAGGTGCGCTCGCCGGTGGTCTGCCGGTCGATGACGGATCCGCCGTCGACGCTGCGGAAGGGGTACGTGACGGGGTTCGGGGCGTCCGCCCCGCGCGGGGCCGGCCAGCCGCCGACGCCGTTCATGTCCGTGCCGTAGCCGTAGCCCACGCCGTACTTGTCGCGCAGCGCCCGGGTGCGGTCCGCCTCCGCGACGAAGCCTTCCGAGCCGTGCATGTACTGGGCGACGAAGCCACCGAGCCCGTAGACCCGCTCGGTCCAGTCCAGGTCCATCCAGCTGTGCGACGAGATCACACCGGGGTACGACGCGGCCTCGAGGACGTCCAGCACCCGGCCGGTGGCCTTGACGCTCATGTGGTCGATCTCGAGCATCATGTTGCGTTCCATCATGCCGCGCACGGCGTACTCGCCGAGTTCGGTGAGCCCGCGGACGTTGCACCGGGCGTCCTCGTCGTACGCCGGGACCTCCACGCCCGCCGGGAGGCGCTTCTCCGCCCCGGGCGCGGCGACCCGGCCGATGGGGTTGTCGTGCTGGGGCCCCGTGCACCGCTCCGTCCGCCAGAAGGTGCCGGTCGACAGGAACTGCCCGACGTTGATCGCGGTGCCGAGCGCGCCCTCGTCGAAGCGGACCCCGCACAGCGCGTTGTCGAACTTGTGGCACAGGAACATGCTGCGCACGCCCAGCGCGTGCAACTCGTCCAGGCCGGCGTCGATGTCGTCCTTGTCGCACTGCGGGACGTCCAGGATCTGCTTGCACCCGAACGGTTCCGAGGTCTCGACCCCGAGGACGACCGCGAGCTTGCCCTGCTCGACGACCTCGCGGGCCCGCGCGCTGTCGGTGACGATCCGGAACCAGCCCTTGCCCGGGCCGCCGTACATCCCGTCGATGTAGGCCTGCATGTCGTACGTCAGCTTCGCCTGCAGCCGGATGGACGTCATCTCGTCGCAGCCGCGGTCCTTGAAGAAGTACACGGAGCAGATCACGCCGTTGGTGACGAGGTCGTTCACCAGCACGCGCTGTCCGCCGCGCCAGGCCCGCTCGATCCAGGCGTAGTAGTTCTGCTGGTGGGTCAGGGAGTCGTGCGCGGGCCAGTCCTCGAACGTGGGCCAGCCGACCGGATCGTGCCTGCCGTCACCGCCGTTGGTGATGAAGTCGAAGAGGGCGAGGGAGCCGTCGGGGTAGTGCTCGGGGCAGTCCTTGAGCGCGTCGGCGATCCCCTTCGCGGAGAACGGCCTGCCGCAGATGAGCCGGCCGCCGAAGGCCTCGTTGGACATGACGTGGTTGTGCGCGTCGACGAACCCGCGTACCTCGCCGTCGGCGGTCGTGCCCTTGAACGGTTCGCCGGTGACGTCGATCCGGGAGTCCGGCGCGGGCCGCGCGGCCGGCTCCCACCAGTCGCCGCCGGCCGCGGAACTGGGCGTGGGGCCGAAGGCCGCGGCCAGCACGAGGAGGAGCAGCGGTACGACGGCGACGCGGCGCCGTCTGCGATACGTGGTCATTGCGCACGCCCCTCCGACGACGGAGTTGTCATGGCCAGTGCAAGATATGGGCAGAGGATCGCCACTGGCGCGTACGGAGTCAAGAGTGCGGACCATCCGGCCGAACGGGTCCGGAGGGAACCGTCGCACCACTGCCGGTGCGCGTGTGGCCCGTGACACGACCCCGAGGGCCGCGACGGGCCCGGCGCGGGACGTCCCTCACGCCCCGAAGGCCCGCCGCATGCGACCTCGACACCATGGCCCTCGTACCCACCGGCATCCGCGTCTGCGCCGCCGCCGCACCGGTCCTCCTGTTGCCGTACGGCGTGTTCCGGCCGATCGGCGGGCGGGACGGCGAGCACGGACCGGGCCTCGCCCGGAACGTCGGGCACACGCTGCTCTTCGTCGGCTTCGTGCTGCTCGGCGTTCTGATCGTCGGGTTGCACCGGCTGGTCCGCGGCGCCGCGGGACGGACGCGGCTCGCCGCGCACGCGGCCGCGGCGGCAGGCTCGTTCGGCGTCGGCTGCTTCCCCTGGGTGATCCTCGGCGA
>NZ_JAPSKQ010000001.1:43553-48149 GCF_031181555.1 Streptomyces sp.
GGGAAAGAGGGCGACGGGCTTCGCGCGGGCCGCCGGGACTACCGTTCCGCGTCGGTCTCGTAGTGCAGGGAGATGGAGCGCAGGACGTCGGCGGACGACACGTCGGTGCGGCCTTCGTCGTGGACCTCGGCGAGCTGCACGAAGGCGAAGGTCAGGGCGGAGGTGATCTGCACGATGGCGGGGCCCAGCTTCTCCGTGATGATGTCCGCCACCTCACGGGCGCTCGCGTCGGCCGGCAACTGGATGTGCGGCAGCATCTCCTCCAGGAGCTTGGCGACCGCTCCGCTCCCGGTCACGTCGGCGTCCGGGTTCTCCCGGAGCTGCCGTCGCATCTCGAGGGCCTCGGTGAGGATGCCGACGCCCCGCTGCATGATCTCGCGCTGCTCCATGCGCACAGCCTAGGCGCGTTCGGCGGCCGGCCCGCGAGAACCCGCGAGAACAACTGGCCCGGTCATCTCACTTACGGCTATCATTCACTTTCATATACATACGATCGTTTTATCCCGGGGGCGACTTCCGCGCCTGAGTCTCCTCGCCCGAGTGAGTGATCCATGTTCCGTATCGGCTCCACGGACGACGGCGACGAGCTGCTGGCCAGACTCCGGACGCTGACGGCGCAGGCACGCGCGCAGGCGGAGGTGCAGCGCTCCCGGGTCGAACTGGCCATCGCCCTGCAGCGGGGCATGCTGCCCAGGGGCCTGCCGGTCGGTGACGGCGTGCGGCTGGCCGTGCGGTACTCGCCCGCGTACCAGGGTCTCAACGTGGGCGGCGACTGGTACGACGCGTTCACGATGCCCGACGGCCGCATCGGCCTGTCCATCGGCGACGTACAGGGACACAACATCGAGGCGGCCGCCTTCATGGGCCAGGTGCGGGTCGGGCTGCGGGCGCTCGCCTCCGTCGACAGCGACCCGGGCGAGCTCCTGTCCCGGACCAACGACCTGTTGCTGTCCCTGGGCTCGGATCTGTTCGCCACCTGCACCTTCATGCGGCTCGACCCGTCCACCCGGGTGCTGGAGAGCGCGCGGGCCGGGCATCTGCCGTGCGTGTGGGCCACCGCGGACGGCCGGTCCGGGATCACGGAGGACGAAGGGGGCCCTCCCCTCGGTGTCCTGCCGGGGGCGGCCTACCCCGTCACCCGGTACCGGCTCGACACGGGCGGCGTGTTCGTGATGCTCACCGACGGTGTCGTGGAGGGTCCCTCCATGCGGCTCGACGAGGGACTGGACCAAGTGGTGCGGCTCGCGGGCATCGCGGCGGTCGCGGGAATGGACGCGGACGCGCTCGCGGCCGCCGTGATCAAGGGCGCGGAGCGGGTGGGGCACGACGACGACGCGGCCGTCCTGGTGATCGGGCACGACGGACCGGTCACTCAGCCATAGGGCCGCAGGCCCGCGCCCCTCACCTCGCCGACGCGCAGGCCCCGGTGTCTGATGGCTGGTGTGGTGGCTAGCCAGGATCTGCGTGCACCGGCCGTCCTCGTGCTCGAGACGCTGGCGGTCGCCGCCTGCTATTACGCGGCCGGACGACTGGGACTGCTGTGGGGGCTGATCGTCGAGGGTGCGGTGGTCAGCCCCATCTGGCCGCCCACGGGGGTGGCGGTCGCCTGCCTGCTGTTCTTCGGGCTGCGCTGCTGGGCGGGGGTCGCGCTCGGCGCCCTGTTCGTCCTCATGTCGCTCACCCCCCTGCAGTGGTCCTCGCTGGGCTTCCTCGTGGGCAACACCGTCGCACCCGTGTGCGGATACCTCCTGCTGCGCGGGGTGGGCTTCCGCAGCGACCTCGCACGCTTACGGGACGGTCTCGCCCTGGTGTTCCTCGGCGCCCTGGGCGCCATGCTGATCAGTTCCTCCTCCGGCGTCGGTCTCCTCGTGGCCACGGGCGACCTGCCGGGGCACGACTTCTGGGTGGTGTGGCTGGCCTGGTGGGTGGGTGATGCCATGGGCGTGCTGATCGTCACCCCGGTGCTGCTCCTGGTCCACCGCGAGCGTCCCGTGATGCGCTGGTCGCGGTCGGCGGAGGCGGTGGGTCTGGCGGCCATCGTGGGCTGTTCCGTGCCGCTGGCCACGCACAGCCACATCAGTCTGCTGTTCCTCGTCTACCCGCTGCTGATCTGGGCGGCCCTGCGGTTCCAGCTCGCCGGCAGCATGCTGTGCGCCCTGTTCGCCTCCGTCATGGCCACCATCGCGGCGACCGACCGCGTCGGGTCGTTCGCGCAGCTGTCCCGCGTGGAGATCATGATCAAGCTCCAGGCGTTCAACGGGACGATGGCCCTGACCGCCCTGCTGCTGTCCGCGGTGATCACCGAGCAGCGCAACACCAGACGGTCCGTGGAACGCGCCTGCCAGGAACTGGTCGAGGTGCTGGAGCACCTGACGGCCGGGGACACCGCGTCCAACCGGGCCCTGCGGGACGAGGGCGGACCGCGGGACGGCGCCGGGTGAGCGCGAGCGGCACCCCTTGACCTCAAGACGAGTTGAGGTACCAGAGTGCTCCTCATGAGTACAGGGATCACGGACATCAAGGCCATCGAAGAGGTCGTCGCCACCGTGGAGCGCACTCAGCGCGCCAAGGACGCGGAAGGCTTCCTCTCGCTCTTCCACCCCGACGCCCTCTGGACGACCGGCCACGGCAAGGTCCTCATCGGTTTCGACGCCATCGCCGAGTTCACCCGCGCCGTGCTGCCCGACGCCGAGTGGGACGGCGAGGTCACCTACGAGGTGGTGCACGTCCAGTTCCTGCGGCCCGACGTGGCGGCCGTCAAGGTGCGGCAGGTGTACCACTGCGCGAAGAGCGGCTCGCAGGGGGCCCCGCTCTACGTCATGACCAAGCAGGAGGACGGCCGCTGGCTGCTGCACGCCTGCCAGAACACGGAAGTCCTCGCCGGGTAGGGAAGATCCGTGTCCCACGGAGCGCCGGCGCGGGACACCGCGCACTCCGCCGGGGCGTCACCTGCCCAGGGAGCCGGCGTCGCCCATGACGATCACCGGGTTCTGGTCGGGGTCGAGTGCGCGCAGGAGTTCCCTCATGTGCCGCTTCTCGAGGCTCACGCATCCCTGGGTGGGGCCCTGGTGGTCGACGTGCAGCCAGATCCCGCCGCCCTTGTCGGCGCCGAGCGGACGGGTCCCGTCCAGCGGGGAGGTGCCCGGCTCGCGGTTGTAGTCGATCGCGACGACGTAGTCGAAGGACCCGGCCAGCGGTTCGCCCTCGAAGCCCGTGCCGTCGACGATGAAGCCCTCCGACTGGTCGTACGGCAGTTCGGTGCCGGGGTCGGGCAGCAGTCCCCCGGCGTCGCTGAGGGTGAACACCCCGATGGGCGAACGGAGGTCGCCCGCGTAGTGGTCGTCGGTCCAGCCCCTGAGGGCATTGTGCGCGGGCCATGCCGTACCCGCCCGCCACCCGGAGGCGGTGCGCCGGTACAGCACGGCCTCGGAGCGGTTGTCGTTCCTGCCCCGGCCGGTGACGACGACGACCTGGCGGGTGTCCCCGGGGATCTGCGCCAGCATACGGGGGCCGAGGCCGGGGATGTCGGCGGGCGCCGTCGTCTCCGCCACGGCGCCGGTCCCGCCCTGCGCGGTGCCGGCGGCGCCGGTCCCGCCCTGCGCGGTGCCGGCGGCGCCCGGTGGACCGCCCGCCGGCACGGTGGCCGCCGGGGTGTCGCGCGCCGTGCCGCCGGTGCCCGCCCCGCATCCGACGAGGGCCGCCAGCACGGCGAGGAGGACGGCCGGCAGCGGCAGCCGGCCGCGTGCCCGGACGAGGACACCGGTCTGCCGGTCACCCCGGGACGGGGCGCGGTGACGCGCGCGGGAGGGGCAGTCGATCGATGAGGCCATGCCCTCAGCGTGACTTCGACTTCCCGGGGGCACCTCCGCCTGGGTCCTGATGACCGACCCACGGCGCCCGTCCGTGTGACGGGCCGTCCCCCGAGTGGAGTACGGGCCCTTCGAGGGCCGGCACGGCCGTACCATGGCCGGCCATCGGGAAACCGGGAGAAGGGGCACCGCCATGTCCGGGAACACCACCGCCGTCACGGACCTCACCTCGCAGTACACCGCCCAGGTGGCGAGCGACCTGGAGCGCAACGTCAAGGAACAGGAACGCGTCGCCGCGGAGATCGCCGCGCTGCAGGAGCAGCTGACCGCGCTTCAGCGCGACCACACCGTCCTGGTGAACATGCAGCAGGCGCTGGGCATCGCACCGGTGCCCGCGGAGCCCGTCGCCGTGCCCGAGGACGGCACGGTGTCCGGCGGCCCGACCGTCCCGGCGCCGCGGCGGAAGAGCCGCGCCAAGTCGGGGACGGACAAGCCGAAGCGCGGGAGGAAGGCCTCGGCGGCATCTCCCCGCGCCGCGTCCGGGAAGTCGGCGCGCGCGTCGTCCGGGGGCAGGGCGGACCGGACCGGGGCGGACGGGCCCAAGCTGGCCGAGCTCGTCCGGCAGCACCTGGCCGAGCGGACCGAACCCCGCTCGGCGGCGGAGATCACCGCCTCCCTCGGCCAGGCCCACCCCGGGCGCACCATCAGGACGACGGTCGTCCGCAGCACGCTCGAGGGTCTCGTCGCCCGCAACCAGGCCCAGCGCACCAAGCAGGGCACGTCGGTC
>NZ_JAPSKQ010000001.1:48249-90850 GCF_031181555.1 Streptomyces sp.
CTCCGGCGCCCCCGTGACCCGGTGCACCCGCAGCTCGTACCGGCCGTACGCCACCGTGACGCTGTCCACCCGCAGCCCCGGGACCATCGGCTGGCCCTGCACGTCGTGGTCGAGGACCGGCGGCCAGGACTCGGTGTCGTCGCGGCCGGGGGTACGGGTGCCGGCGGCGAGACCGTGCGCGTAGCGTTCCAGCAGGCCGTGGGGATCGTCTCCGTCCGCGCCGGTGACGCGGAAGGCGGCGGCGAGGAACGTCCTCGCGTACCCCTCCAGCCCGTCGGAGCGCACTCCCGAGCGCGAGGGGCGCCCCGGCAGGTCCAGCAGCGCGCGACCGGGGGTGCTCCAGCGCCAGGCCGCCGTGAGGAGCCCGTCCGCCACGGCCTCCCAGTGGGCGCGGGTGTAACCGGTGCGGGGACTCGTGCGGCGGTTCTCGGCGGGCGGTTCGAACGGAGTGCTCATGCCAGGAAGACCGGCCTTTCGCGTCGCGCGGGGTGGAGGAAACCGTCACCGGGACCCGGCGCGCGATCCCGGAGAGCGCGGGATCGGCCGGGCGGCGCCACTCGTCGCCCTGGGAGCCCGTGAGGTGGGGAGTGAGGAGGACGTGTTCGCACTGCCACAACGGCCGTTCGGGCCACGGGAATCCTCGGTGCCCGACCGGCCGACGGTCAAGGGAGCGGTCCCGCCGCGGCACCGCTCCGGCGAGGAAGGCCTCGCGCGGACGCCGGACCGGCACCGGCCGGAACTCCGGCGGCTGCTCGGCACGTTCGTGCGGAAGCCCGTCCCGGCGGGCGGGTTCCGCACGGCCGGGGTCAACGGCCCGCCCGCGCCGCCGATCGCCCGGGACGGGGCGGCCGCGGCGCCGGTGTGCGCGACCGAGCGGTCGGCCCGACGGGCCCGACGGGCCGGCTCCCTGCTGTCAGCCGGCCGCCGTCACCTCCACGGCGAGGTCGTTGTCGACGGTGTAGTAGGGCCGTACGGCCGCCCCGCCGACGGTGACCCGCGGATACACGTACACCCCCTTGCGGTCCGCCACGTCGTCGAGCAGGCGGCCGATCCTGATCGGCGGCGCGTCGGCCGCGGGCTGAAGGAAGGCGTCCCAGACCTGGGATCCGGCGGCCCCTTCCGCCAGTTCCCGGTAGCCGACCGTGAAGGAGAAGTCCCCGCCCCCTGCCGGATGGGGCCGGTACACGCGCTCGGTTCCCCTGCCGCCGCGCAGCCGCAGCCGCACGACGGCGCCTTCGGAGAGTTCGGCCCCGTGGAGGTGCGCGCGGACCGTCATCGCCCCGTCCCTGATGTCGAGGGGGCCGGCCTCCGCGTGGGCGGTGCGCCGCCAGGTGCGGAGGGCGAGGAAACCGTCCTTGGTGGCGTACGGCACCCTGACGGCCACCGGGGACGTCACCTCGCGCGTGCCCCCGTGGACGAGCAGCCGCAGGTCCCGCAGGCCGGGGCGCAACCGCTCGCGTCCGGCGTCCGGTCCGCGCAGCAGATACGCGTCCCAGCGGCCCTCCGCGAGCACGGGCCGGGGTTCCAGCACGGCGCGGACGTGACCGTGCTCGCCGCAGGGTTCGAGGTCGAGGGTGTGCGACGCCTCCTCGGGCCGGCCCTTCTTCGGCCGCAGCACCAGCACCAGCCGGGGGCGGGCGGCCGGCGGCAGCCGCAGGCGTAAAGTGATCCGGCCGTCGGTGCCGACGGAGCAGTCGGTGCGGAGTTCCGTGGTGCGTGCGGTGCTCATCGGCGTCCCTTCCGTACGGTGCGCAGCGCTCCGGAGGCGGCGGCGTGGGCGAGGTCGCGGGCGGCGTGGCCCCGGCTGAGGAGGGCGTGGTGCATCCCGCCCCGGTCGGGTGCGCCGCGCCGTCCGCCGGCTCTGGCCGCCACCGCCTCCTCCAGGAGGCGCTCCGCCCGCGCCACGACCGGTCCGGGGGCGAACCGGCGCGCGTGGTCGACGGCCGCCCTGCCCATGCGGCGGCGCCGTTCGTCGTCGCGTATCAGGTCCAGGAGCGCCGCGCCGAAGGCCCGGCTGTCCCCGACCGGCACCAGCCGGCCGTCCTCGCCGTTCCGGATGATCTCGCCGGGTCCGTAGGGGCAGTCGGTGCTCACGACGGGCAGTCCGCAGCGCATCGCCTCGACGATGGTCATGCCGAACGGCTCGAAGTCGGACGCGGCGGCGCCGATCGAGCCCTTGACCCACTCGGCTTCCATGGGAGTGGCCGCGCCCATGAGGAAGACGTTGTTCCACAGGCCGAGCGTCTCGATCCGCGCGCGCAGCCGGTCCTGTTCCTCGCCCTTGCCGTAGATGCGCAACTGCCAGTCGGGGTACTCGGCGACGACGTGGGCGAACGCCTCGACGATCAGGTCGTACCGCTTCACCGGGACCAGCCGGCCGGCCGCGATCACGATCTTGGCGTTGCCGTCCGCGGCGGGCAGGACCGGGTCGGGGACGCTGTTCGCGAGCGCCTCCACCCGGACGCCGGGCAGCCGCATCTTGCGCCGGTAGGCGCCGGCGTCCGCCTCGGTGACGGTGGTGAGCACGTCGAGGTGACGGTAGGCGCGGCGCAGCGCGGTGCGCAGCGCGGGCGGGTGGTTGTCGAGGGTGAGGTGTTCCTGGCCGACGCGCGCGACGTGCCGCGGGGCCTGGAGCGCGAGGTGGACGTTGAGGCCCGGGCGGGTGCCGATGACCACGTCGGCGTCCGTGCTCCGCAGGCACTCGGCGATCCGCTGGTCCGTCAGTTCGCTGTACTGGTGGTACCGGTACTCGGCGGAGGGGAACACCTCGGCCGGTCTCCGGTGCAGCGGATGGTCCTTCTCCCTCCGCAGATCCACCAGCGCGCGCAGTCGCACGTCGGGGTGCGGTGTGAGGTTGGGGTGCTCACGGTGCCTCAGCACGGAGACGATCTCCACGTCGTGCCGTTCGGCCAGGGCGCCCGCCAGGTTGAACGTGGTGGTGATCGTGCCTCCGATCCCATAGGCGTTGTGGATCAGGAAAGAGATCTTCATGGCGGTCTAGACCGCATGAAACGTTCAGGAGTTGTCTGCTGTTACCACTTTGTGGCCGCGATGGTCACCGTCGTTCAACTGCCGTTCCCGGAGGCCGGATCCGCATGCCGGGGCGGCGGCGGTGGACGGTGAGGTAGGTCAGGCCCTCGGGGCCGGCCGCGAGGGCACGGGTGGAACCGTGCGGGAGCCAGGTCAGGGTGCCGGTGGGGAGGGGGTGAGTGCCGTCGGGGGCGGTCAGGGTGCCGTCGCCGGCGAGGACGAGCAGGAGGACGTCGAGGTCGGGCTCGCGGTGGGTGCCGACCCGGTGCCCGGGCGGGATGCGGACGACGTTGGCGTCGAGTTGCCGGCCCGGCTCGGCGAGCCGCCACAGGGCACCGGCGGGCGCGTCGCCGAGGGCCGCCAGCGAGGCCGTGTCGCACAGGATCCGCGGGAGCGGGACGTCGTCGCCGGACGTGCCGGGGACCTCGCTGCCGTCTGCCGTCATCCTGTGCCACCGTCCCGTGTGCCTGACCGCGCCGGTTGCCCGCGGCCGCCTTCCGGAGGGGAACCTAGCACGCCGGTTCGGGCAGGTCCGCGAGCCAGTCCGTGAGGATGCGGCCGGTCTCCGCGGGGCGTTCCTGCTGGAGCCAGTGGCCGCAGCCGTCGAGGATGTGACAGGACGTCAGACCGGGAAGCGTGCGGGGGAACGCCTCGATCGCGTCGGCCATCCACGTGGTGGACGCGTCCAGACCGCCGCCGATGAACAGGGACGGCTGGGTGAGGGGTGCGCCGTCGTGGTCGGCCAGGTCCGCCCAGTCGCGGTCCATGTTCCGGTAGCGGGCCAGCGCTCCGCTCATGCCCGTGCGCTCGAACTCCCCGGCGTAGAAGTCGAGATCGGCCTCGCTCAGCCAGCCGGGCAGCCGGCGGGCCGGGAAGCGGTCGCGCAGGGTTTCGCCCGGGCCGACGAAGTGGGGATCGGGCGCGCCGGGTGCGGGCATGGTGTCGGCGGACAGGGCCGCGTAGAAACCGGCGAGCCAGCCGCGTACGTCGGGCTCGATCTCGGCCTCGGCGCGGCCGGGTTCCTGGAAGTACGAGACGTAGAACTCGTCGTCGCCGCCCATCGACGTGAAGACCGTGCTCGGCCGCGGGCCGCCGCGCGGGGCGTACGGAACGCTGAGCAGGCCCACCGCGCGGAAGACGTCCGGCCTGGTCAGTGCGGAGTTCGCGGCGATGACCGATCCCCAGTCGTGGCCGACGACCACGGCGGTCCGCTCGCCCAGGGCGTGCACCGCCGCGACGTTGTCCGCCACCAGCTCCAGCATGCGGTAGGCGTCGGTGGCGGCCGGCTTGGAGGAACGGCCGTAGCCGCGGACGTCGACGGCGGCCGCGCGGTAGCCGGCCGCGGCCAGGGCGGGCAGCTGATGGCGCCAGGAGTACCAGGACTCGGGGAAGCCGTGGACGAGCAGCACCAGCGGACCGGTGCCCTGCTCCACCACGTGCAGCCGGCCCGCGGGCGAGGGGACGATCCGGCGCGTGAGGTCGTTCGCGGGGTGCGGGGGCATGGGCTCTCCAGGGGGTCTCGAACTCTCCGGCGCCCCGGTCCGTCGGGCGCCGGGGCCGTCGGTCGAGCATGGGCGGGACCGCGGGGGCGGGACGAGGTGTGTTGCCGCTTCGGCAAAATCCCGGTCGCCGTCCTCACGTGTCGCGTGCCCCGGCACCGTCCGCCGTCCAGCCGAGGGGATGCGCCTGCGCGTCGCCGGGTCCGGCGGCGGGTGGTTCGCCGCCGGCCTCGTTGAAGGCGGTGAGCGCCTTGACCAGCGCCGCCCGCTGCCCCGGCGCCAGCCGCTCGACGATCGCGGCGATCTCGGCGCGGCGCCGCGCGGTGACGTCCTCGACGGTGCGCCGGCCCTCGTCGGTGAGCCGCAGCAGCGTTTCCCGGCGGTTGGCGGGGTTGGTCTGCCGGTCGGCGAGCCCGGCCGCGATCAGCCGGTCGACCATGCGCATCGCGGTGGACGGGGCGACCTGGAGCAGATCGGCGAGCGCGACCAGCTTGGTGGCCCCGCGGGTGGAGAGCATCACCAGCATCCGGAACTGCGGCAGCGTCACCCGGTCCTCGACGGCGGCCAGCGACCGCGCCGAGACCGCCACCAGCAGCCGCGAGGCGGTCAGGACCGCGCGGGTGACCGCCTCGACGTCGTCCATGGCCCCGGCGGGGGTCTCGCGCTCCGGCATGTGTCCTTTGTACCCCGCCCCGCACCTCGCCGGAGCCGGCGCCCGCTCACCCGGTGGACGCGGGTCCCCGGTCCCCGTGCCGGTGGTAGCGCAGCAGGAGCATCGCGGCGTCGTCGCCGGGCGGCCCCCCGGCGTGCTGGACCAGGTCCTCGCGCAGGGCCTCCAGGGCGCGGTGGGCGTCGGGTTCCTCGAGCAGGTGCGTGCGCTCCTCCAGCGGGTAGAAGCGCCCGTCCCGGTCGCGGGCCTCGGTCACGCCGTCCGTGTGGAGCAGCAGTTGCTCGCCCGGCGCGAACGGCACGCGGTAGGGCTCCGGGCCGTCGGCCCCGTGCCCGGACAGGCCCAGCGGCAGCGCGTACGACGGCGGCTCGGGGAAGTCGGCGGCGCCGTCGCGGCGTACGAGCATCGGGGCCGGATGGCCGTAGTTGAGGAGGACGACCTCGTGGTCGGCGCGGATCTCCGCGAGGATCGCGGTGACGAACCGTTCGTCCTCCAGCTCCCGGGCCACGCTGCGCTCGATCCGCTCCCCGAGCCCGCGCAGGTCCGGCTCGTCGTAGGCGGCCTCCCGGAAGGCGCCGAGCACCACGGCGGCCGTCTCCACCGCGGCCAGGCCCTTGCCCTGCACGTCGCCCACGATGACCCGGACGCCGTGCGGCGAGGCCACCACCTCGTAGAGGTCCCCGCCGATGCGGGCCTCCGCGACGGCGGAGGTGTAGGACACCGCGACCTGGACCGGGCCGGCGGTCAGCGGCACCGGCCGCAGCAGCACGCGCTGCGCGACCTCCGCGATCGAGCGGACGCTGGCCAGTTCCGCCTCCCGGCGCGAGCGCGCCACCGCGGCCGCGATGCCGACGCCGGTGACCCCGGCCACCGACGCCATGGCGGTGTAGCCGCGGGGCTCCGGGAACAGCCCGTTGTACAGGCCCAGACCGACGCAGAGCAGCAGCGCCAGTGCGCCGATCACCGCGGTGCGGCGCCAGCCGCCGACCAGTCCGGCGAAGGCGGGCCCGAGCGACACCAACGGCAGCAGTCCGATGCCCGGACCGGCCACGACGTCGACGACGGCGATCACCGCCATCACCGCGAGCGGCATCCAGGACAGCGCCGTCCGGCTCGACGGCGGGTTCTTGTCGGTCATGTCCTGCTCCAGCGGGTGTCGAGGGCACTCGAGAGCCGCCCGTTCCCTCCGTAGACGCCCCTCCCCCACCTTTAGACTATGCAAAGATCAGAGGTGTGCTGCGGCTTTCGCGGCGCACCTTTATCCAATCGAGCCATTGTCCGGCCGGGGCCGGCGGCCGCCGCCTCCCCCGGGCCCCGCCGTGCGCGGGCCGACGCGGTGCCGCGGGTCCGTGGTGCCACCGGAGTGACATGCGCGGCCGGCGGGGCGGAGCCGAGTGCGGGCAACGTCCGCCGCCCGTAAGGTTTCCGAGCGGGATCGGCGGGGTCGGCGGTTCCGCGGCAGTGAGCGGTCCGGCCCGCTGTTCCCACGTTTTTGCGCTGTGCAATGATCCTGGCGGGCCCTGGTGCGCGTGAGCGGCGTCACCGGCGGGCCCCGGCACACGAGAGGAATGAACGGACGTGACCGCGCAGGGGCCGGACGACGGCGGAACGCCGGAGGACAGGGACGGTGTGCCGTCCCTGCCCGAGGACGTCTGGCAGCGGTTCCTCACGGACAACGAGCACGCCATCCGGGCCTCCGCCCCCAGGGAACCCTCCGCGCGGCAGCGGGCGTCGGGGCGGTGGCCGCAGCCGCCGCGCACCGACGACGGCACGGAGCAGCGGTACGACGCGGCGAACGCGGTCGGTGACCTGTGGCACCCGGACGATCCGTGGGAGGGCCCGTCCTGGCGGGACCTGGACGGCCGCGCCAGGCTGCGCCGCGTCGGCCGCGTGGTGGGCACGGCCGCCGCGATCGTCCTGGCCCTGGGCGCCTGGTCCCAGCTGTCCACCGGCGCGGGCACGCCGGCCGGGGGGCCCGGCGACACCGTTCTGCAGCAGTCGGAGGACGCCCCCGCGGAGCTGCCCGCGGCGACGTCCCTGCCGGCCGGCCTGACCTCCCCGTCCCCGTCCGCCTCCGCGGTCCGGCCCGGCTGACGCGCCGCCCTGCTCACGGGGGCAGGGCGGTGACTCAGCCGCCCAGTGCCGCGAGGACCACGCTCCTGGCCTCCTCCTGCACCCGGCGGAGGTGGTCGGGGCCCTGGAACGACTCGGCGTAGATCTTGTAGACGTCCTCGGTGCCCGACGGACGGGCGGCGAACCAGGCGCTGTCCGTGGTCACCTTGATGCCCCCGATGGGCGCGCCGTTGCCGGGGGCCTCGGTGAGCACCGCGGTGACCGCTTCCCCGGCGAGGGTGTCCGCGGTGACCTGTGCGGGGGAGAGCTTCGCCAGGCGGGCCTTCTCCTCGCGGGTCGCCGGTGCGTCGATCCGCTCGTAGGCGGGCTCGCCGAAGCGGGCGGTGAGCGCGGCGTAGTGCTCGGAGGGGGTCTTGCCGGTGACCGCCGTGATCTCGGAGGCCAGCAGCGCGAGGATGATGCCGTCCTTGTCGGTGGTCCACACCGAGCCGTCCCGGCGCAGGAAGGAGGCACCGGCCGACTCCTCGCCGCCGAAGCCGAGGGAGCCGCCCGCGAGTCCGTCCACGAACCACTTGAACCCGACGGGCACCTCGACCAGTTCGCGCTTCAGGTCGGCGGCGACCCGGTCGATCATCGCGGAGGACACCAGCGTCTTGCCGACCCCCGCCCCGGACGGCCACTGCTCGCGGTGCGCGTACAGGTAGCCGATCGCTGTGGCGAGGTAGTGGTTGGGGTTCATCAGCCCGGCGTCCGGGGTGACGATGCCGTGCCGGTCGGCGTCGGCGTCGTTGCCGGTGGCGATGTCGAAGCGGTCGCGCTGCCCGATGAGGGACGCCATGGCGTACGGGGACGAGCAGTCCATGCGGATCCTGCCGTCCCAGTCCAGGGTCATGAACCGCCAGGTGGGGTCGGTGAGCGGGTTGACCACCGTCAGGTCGATGCCGTGCTGTTCGGCGATCCGGCCCCAGTAGGCGACGGACGCCCCGCCCAGCGGGTCGGCGCCGACGCGGACGCCGGCCGCGCGGATCGCGTCCAGGTCCAGCACGCTCGGCAGGTCGGCGACGTAGGTGCCGAGGAAGTCGTAGCGGCCGGTGCCGGGGGCGGCGAGGGCGCGGGCGTAGGGAATGCGGCGGACGTCCTTGAGGCCGCCCCGGATGATGTCGTTGGCCCGGTCCTGGATCCAGCCGGTCGCCTCCGAGCCCGCGGGGCCGCCGCTCGGCGGGTTGTACTTGAAGCCGCCGTCGGCGGGCGGGTTGTGGGACGGGGTGACGACGACGCCGTCCGCGAGGCCCGTGGTGCGTCCCCGGTTGTGGGTGAGGATGGCGTGCGAGACCGCCGGGGTCGGGGTGTAGCCGTCGGCGCTGTCGATGAGCACCGTGACCCCGTTGGCCGCGAACACCTCCAGGGCGGTGACCCGCGCGGGCTCGGACAGCGCGTGGGTGTCGGCGCCGAGGAAGAGCGGGCCGTCGGTGCCCTGCTGGGCGCGGTACTCGCAGATGGCCTGGCTGGTCGCGGCGATGTGGTCGTCGTTGAACGCGGCCGCCAGGGACGAGCCGCGGTGCCCCGAGGTCCCGAACGCGACCCGCTGGCCCGGGTCCTCGGGGTCGGGGTGCAGTGCGTAGTACGCCGTGACCAGCCGAGCGACATCGACGAGATCCTCGGGGCCGGCCGGGCCGCCGGCTCGCTCGTGCTGCATGTGCCCACTCCTTGGCAGGGGTCGATTATCCGCTTGCGGACACATCTTTCCTCTTCGGGGCCGGTTCGCGCGAGTGGGACCCGGCCCCGCCCGGCGGCCCCGGCGTCAGATCCGTCCCCCGGTCATCCGGGTGAGGGGACCGTGGGTGTGGCGCTCCGCGCGGCGGCCCACCGCGTAGGACGCGGCGCTCAGCGCGGTCAGGCCGGCGCCGACACCGGCGGCGACGATCTTGCGGTTCGCGATGACCGTCCAGGCGGTCTTGGCGGTGGCGGCGACCTGGCCCGAGGTGGCGACGACCGCGCGGCG
Source organism: Streptomyces sp. (assembly GCF_031181555.1). Lineage (GTDB taxonomy): Bacteria > Actinomycetota > Actinomycetes > Streptomycetales > Streptomycetaceae > Streptomyces > Streptomyces fimbriatus. Next base: position 57,524 of record NZ_JAPSKQ010000001.1, read on the forward strand.
GCCCGCCTCGACGCCCTTGGCCGCGCTGCGCACGGCGCCGTTCGCCGCTCCGGCCGCGCGCTCGGCACCCGACCTGGCCGCTGACGCGGCGTCATCCGCCTTGGCGGCGGCGTGGCCGGCCGCCCGCTCGGCGGGAGCGGTCGCCTTGTCCGTGGCGTTCCGGGCCCCGGACGTGGCGGACCGGGTGGACGTGGTCTTCTGACGCGGGTTCTTGTTCTGATCGGTCATGGACACCGACTTGCCGCTGATTCCCGCGGCAAACACGTCCGGTCGCGCGCCCCGTGCCGTGCGAGCGGCGCCGGGATCCGTTCCAGCACACCGCCCGCGAACACGTCGTACAGCGGCAGCGTCTCCAGGTGGACGTAGCCGATGTGGCAGTCGCAGGTGGTGAGCGGGCAGGGGCGCGGGCGCAGTGCCGCACGGTAGGTGCCGTCGTAGAGGTTGCCGAGCTCCGCGCGGACGAAGTGGCAGCGGCGGACCGTGCCCTCGCCGTCGACCGAGATCACGGACTCCCCCGTGCGGCAGGGCGATCCCGCGCTGGCGTGGGGCCGGCGGCTGTAGGGGAAGAGCGGGTCCAGCGCGGTCCATACGTCGGCCTCGGCGTCGTCGTAGGTGTGCCCCTCGGCGGCGTTGACCCACAGGTACACCTGGTCCGGCAGGTCGGCGCGCAGCCGCCGGGCCGCGTCGAGGTGTTCGGGCAGTCCGACGACGCCGACGCTGAACCGGGCGCCGAGACGGACCAGTTCGCGGCACTTGGCCAGGAAGCGGTCGTACGGGGTCTGGCCCGGGTGGTACGTGCACCACAGCGCGAGGGTGCCGAGGTCGGCGCCGGCGAGCCAGTCGGTGCGGCAGCTGAGGTTCGTCTGGATGGCGACGCGCCGGATGTGCGGCTGGTGGGACAGGCGCGTCAGGGTGTTCCGGTACCAGGAGCGGACCAGGCCCTCGCCCCAGGGGGTGAACAGGAGGGAGAGCCGGTCGTCGGTCTGGGCGGTGGCCCAGTCGGCGAACCTCTCCAGGCAGGCGCGGTCCGCGCGGAGTCGCTCGCGGCTGTCGCGGCGCTTGGCGAAGGGGCAGTACGGGCAGTCGTAGTCGCACGAGGCCAGCGGGCCCCGGTAGAGGAGGGTCAGGTCCATCGGGACGGATCTCACTTCCGCTCGTAGGCGGCCATGGCGGCCCGCACGGCCGGGGAGAACAACTCCGGGCCGACGGCGTCGGAGTGGGCCAGTCCCTCGGGGGTCAGGCGCAGGCGCGTGGCGTGCGGGCCGGCGTCCTCCAGCCAGCCGCGGCCGGCGAACCGGGACAGTTCGGCCGCGAAGTCGTCCGTCGGCGTACGGCCGCCGAAGCGGGCGCGGTAGTCGGCGACGTCGAGTCCCTCGGCCTGGAGGAGGGACTGGAGGAGGTGCCGGCGGCGGGCCTCGTCGGGGTCGATGCGGCGGCCGTACTCGGCGCGGGCGAAGTCGGCGGCCGGGCGGGAGACGTAGTCGTCGACGATGCCGCGGATCTCGTGCATGCCGACGGCGTAGTCGAAGGAGTAGTGCAGGCCGGCGGTGTACGAGCGGGCGCCGCAGCCGAGGCCGATCATGCCGTCGGTCTGGCAGGCGTAGTCGTCCGCGCCCTGGGGCGGGGCGTCCGCGCGGCGGAACATGCGCATGGACCGCTGCTCGTAGCCGTGGGCGAGGAGGTGGTCGCGGCCCAGGCGGTACAGGCGCAGCCGCTGCTCGTCCCAGGCCGGGTCGGCCTCGCCGGCGCGGCGGCCGAGGCCGGTGAGGGGGCGTATGTACAGGGGGTAGAGGTACAGCTCCTCGGGGTGCCAGGCGAGGGCCGCGTCCAGGGAGCGCAGCCAGGTCCTGTCCGTCTGGCCGTCGATGCCGTAGATCAGGTCGATGTTGAGGACGGGGATCCGGGCGTCGCGGATGCGGCCGAGGGCCGCCTCGACGTCGGCGCGGCGCTGCGGCCGTACGGCGGCGCGGGCCTCGGTGTCGTCGAAGCTCTGCACGCCGAGGCTGAGGCGGGTGGTGCCGCGCGCGGCCAGGACCTTCAGCCGGTCGGCGGTGGCCGTGGCGGGCGAGGCCTCCACCGACAGCGGGACCGCGCGCAGGTCGGCGCCCATCCGGTGCTCGGCGATGTCGCACAGCCGCTCCAGTTCGGCGGCGGTGAGGAAGGTGGGGGTGCCGCCGCCGAAGGCCGCCGTGGCGAACCGCACCGGTTCCCGCTCCCCCAGCGCTTCCCGCACGGCGGTCGCCTGCCGGTCCAGGGCGTCCAGGTAGGCGCCGGTCAGGCCGTCCGGAGCCCCGATGCGGGTGAACAGGTTGCAGAAGCCGCAGCGGATCTCGCAGAACGGGATGTGCAGGTAGAGGGAGAGGGCGTCCTTGGGTTCGGCGGCCCAGAGGCTGCTCAGGCGGGGCCGGTCGGGAAGTCCGCGGTAGGCGGTCTTGTGCGGGTAGGCGTAGACGTAGCTCTGGTACGGGCTCGCCACGCCGTCGGCGCCGGGACGGGGACGGGGGACGGTGGTCATCGGGCTGCCTCGGCGGGGGTGCGGTCCAGGAAGAAGTGGGCATAGGGCACCGTCCACACGGACTCGTGGCCGATGCGGTGGCCGGTGTAGCCGTCGTCGCCGTACGCGGTGCCGTGGTCGGAGCAGACGATGGCGAAGCAGCGGCGCCGGCTGCTCGCGGCGGCGAACAGCCGGCCGATGTGGCGGTCGACGTACTCCAGGGCGGCGGCGTGCGTGGCACGGGTGTCGCCGTCCTCGCGGGTCGCGCCGGGCCGGTGGAACCAGTTGGGCTGGTGCAGGGCGGCGACGTTGACGAAGAGGAACAGGCGCTGCTCCTCGGGAAGTCCGCGTACGACGTGTTCCGCGCGGGCCACCTGTGCCTCGAACGAGGTGGGCGAGGCGACGCCGAACTCCGGTTCCCAGTGGGACTCCTGGAAGAGGCCGGGCAGGACCGAGCCGAGCGGGCCCTGCTTGCTGAAGAAGCCGACCCCGCCGATGCACACCGTGCGGTAGCCCTCCTTCGCGAGGCCGGAGACCAGGTCCGGGGTGTCGTGGACGAAGGTCCGCTCGGCCGTGGTCTCGCTGCCCGCGAAGCGGGCGGCGAACAGGCGCGGGTGCGGGCCGGGCGTGGCGGGGGTCGGCAGGAAGCCGGCGAAGATCGCCTGGTGCGAGGCGTAGGTGAAGCTGCCCGGGGCGTGCCGCTTCTCCCAGCGCCCGCCGGGCAGGTGGCGGGCCAGGTTGGGGATGCGGCCGGCGGCGGCGAGTTCGGCGGCGACGTCGTGGCGCAGGGTGTCGAGGGTGACGAGCAGGATGTCGTGGCTGCCGACGATCTCGTTCATGTCCGGGTGGCCCGGTGCGGCGTCTTGGTGCGGGGCGTGCGCCGTGGGCGCGGACGTCGGTTCAGGCGCTGGCACGGGTGGTTTCCGTTCTGTGCTGGTGGTGCGGATGGTGCGGGTGGTGCTGGTGGTCGGGGTCGGCCGGGTGCGGGAGCGGGGCCGCGGCGGGCCCGGTGCGGGGGCCGGCGCCCGGGCGGGCGCGGCGCAGGACCGCCGCGACCTGGGCCGCGTAGGTGTCGAGGCCCTCCGCTCCGCCGCCCGGCAGTCCCGTGAGGCGGGGCAGCAGATCACCGAAGGCGTTGACCTCGCCGACCGCGAACCGGCGCCAGCCGACGGCCGGGAGCAGGTCGACGCCCACGCACAGGGTGTGCGGGAAGCAGGCCGCCGCGCGCTCGCCCACGGCGAGGACGTCCGCCCAGCGGGCGCCGGCCGCCTCGACGGCGTCGCGCACCGCGTCGAGGTCGCCGCGGCTGCCGCCGAGGTGGAGGTTGGTCAGCGGTGAGGCACTGGTGCGCACGACCGCGTGGGTGGCGCGGCCGGCCACCACCACGACCCGCAGATCGGCGGCGCGGCCCCGTTGGGAGGCCTTGGGCAGCCAGCGCTCCAGGTGCAGACCGTCCGGGGCGAGCGCGTCCACGATGGCGGCGATGTCCTGCTCGCGTTCGTACCGGCGCACCTTCAGGGAGTTGAACAGGCTCCCGTCCGGGGCGAGTTCGACGGAGGTGGTGGCTCTGACGCGGCCCCGCCCCGACGACTCGACGGCGAGCACCCCGGAGGCCGAGGAACCGTGCGCGAGTTTGACGAAGAGCCTCGGCATGCGGTGGTCCCGCATGGCGGCGCGTACGTCGTCCCAGCCGGCCACCGGGGCGGCGTCCGGGCCCGAGGTGGGCGACCGGGGCACGGGTACGTCCGCCGCGGCGAGGGCGGCGTGGCAGCGCCGTTTGTCGAACATGACGGCCAGTTCGTCGGCGTCGTCGAGCCGGACGCCGCCGCGCAGCTCACGCACCGCCCGCACGAACCGCCGGTACCAGCGGGCCGAGCCCTCCACCCGGGTGGGCTCCTCCACCCCTCGCAGCAGACGGTCGACCTCGGGGTTCTCGCCGGGTGAGTCGAGCCGGACGATCTCGTCGGCGGCGAACTCGGCGCCGCCCGAGCGCAGGACCCGCTCCCACGGCACCGTGCGCGGCGCGGGCAGCCCGGCCGCGCGGACGGCGTCGGCGAAGAGGGCCGCCCTGCGGTTCTCCGGGTTGGCCACGACGGCGAACCGCACGGGTGCGCCGCCTCCCGGCCCCGGGTCACTCCCCGACCGCGACATAGCGCTCCTCCGGCCGGCAGGAGCTGCGCGGGGCGGGCGTGAGGCCGAGGTCCGGGATGTGCGGTCCCAGCGCCTCGCGCACCCGCTGGGTCATCGCGTCGCTCATGTAGTGGTGCCCGAGGTCGAACGCCCGCAGAGGGGTCAGTGACTGTCCCGAGAGCAGCGCGGTCGCCCCTTCGTCGCCGAGGGTGCCCATGCTCAGGTCGAGGGAGTCCAGGCCCGCGACGACGGGCGCCGCCGCCACCCCGGCGGCGATCTCGTCCTGGATGTCGCTGTTGCACAGGCCCAGGTGGCGCAGGCCGGGACTGCGGACGAGCGCGGCCAGGAGTGCCCGGACGTCCTCGGCGGTGCAGTCACCGCCGTACCGGCTGGTGCCCAGCCACAGCTCCAAGTGGTGCAGGGCGGGGAAGTCGCAGGCGGCCGGGGCGCGCACCGGCTCGGGGGGCAGGCCGCCGCACTCGCTGCGCAGCGACTCGTGCCGCAGCGGCTCGATCACCAGGTCCTCGGCGCCGCGCAGGCCGAGCTCGTACAGACCGGGCCAGGCGCGCAGCACCCGGCTGACGGCGCCCTGTCTGATCCAGGAGATCTCCGATTCCTCGGACTCGACGTCCGCGAGGAACAACGCCCGCGGCCTCGGCAGCCGGTGTGCCTCGGCCGTGAGCAGGTCGAGACAGGAGTCGATGCCGTGCTCGTCCCACTCCTGCCACCAGGCACCGATGACCAGGGCCACGACCTCCTCGGTGCACACCCGGTCCAGGAACGAGCTCCACCGCTCCTCGAACGGGACCCCCCGTTCGGCCGTCAGCCGCCAGGCGACCGAGGCGGGGGCCAGGAGCTCCGAGCCGGAGCCCCGCTCTTCCGCGGCGCCGTCGAAGAGGTGCACGGGCAGTCCGTGGAAGCGCGTCGGGTGAGAGGGGTGGAAGCGCACCTCGTGCTCACTCCCCCACGGCGACGTAGCGGTGGACGGTGCCGTCGTCGTCCTCGTCCCAGTCGGCGTCGTCCCGGTCGAGGTCCACCTCGACGCCCGCGGGTTCCAGCGTCTCGCGCAGGCGCTGCCGGAGGGCCTCACCGATGTAGTTGTGGTGCAGGTCCAGCTTCTTGAGGTGGGTCAGCGGCTGGCCGCCGAGGAGGGCGGCGGCGCCGTCGTCGCTCAGGGTGCCCATGGACAGGTCGAGCACGTCGAGCCGGGCGACCACCGCGGCCGACGCCACGGCGGCGGCGACCTCGTCCTGGATCTCGCTGTTGCGCAGGGCCAGGTGCCGCAGCCGGGGCAGCCGGGCCCCGGACAGGATCGGCTCCAGGTCGGCGACCTCGCTGTCGGCGCCGTACCAGGAGGTGCCGAGCCACAGGTCGAGGTGTTCCAGTGCGGGCAGTTCGCTGGCCCCGACACCGCGGACGACCTCCACCGGGAGGCCGCCGGTCTCCACGACCAGCTTGCGCAGCCTGTCGTGGCGCAGGGCGGGGAACCGCAGCCCCTGGCCCCCGCGCACACCGAACTCCTCCAGTTCGGGGAAGCCGGCCAGCAGCGGGGCGACGTCGCCCTGGGTGATCCAGGAGATCTCGCACTCCTCGAACACGATGTCCCCGAGGAACACCGCCCGCAGGGCGGGCAGCCGGTCACGCGCGGCCACCAGCGCCTCGATGACGTCGGAGGGGGCGGAGTCGTACGCGTCCTCCCAGACGCCGACGATCAGGGCGCGGACCCGCGTGGTGTCGACCGCGGCACAGAAGCGGGCGAAGACCTCCACCCACGAGTTCTCGGCGTCGTACGTCACGGCGGCGATCCGCCAGGCCACGGCGTCGGGTTCGGGCAGCCGAGCCGTCCCGTCGAGCTCGGAGAAGGTGAAGGCGGGGAGGCCGTACAGCTCTTCGAGGTGGCCACCGATGGTCATACGGGCTGCTCCTGTCGTGACGACGGGCGAAAGGGGATGGTGCGCGTGCGGGGCCGTCACGGAGCACGGGGTGCGAGCCGTCCGGCGTGGCGTGCAGCAGTTCTACCAACAGCGACTGACAACGCCCGGCGGCGGGGGGGCGGTGACGGTCCGTTGTCAGTGGCGGCTCGTACTGTCTGCGCGTGGGCTCCGGAGCACCGTGCGCCGGAGCGGAGGGGAGAGCCGTGTACCGGCAGGGAGACGTGCTGATCGTGCCCGTCGCGGACGAGGCGGTGCCGTCCCACGTCCCGGACGCGCCCAGGGAGCCGCGGGACGCCCGGGGGCGGCTCGTGCTGGCCCTCGGGGAGGTCACCGGGCACGCCCACGCGGTGGTCGGCCGGGGCGAACTCGTGCGGGAGCCGGGCCCCTTCGGGCCGTTCCTGCTGCACCTGCCGGAGGGCGGCCGGGTGGTCCACGAGGAGCACGCCGCGATCGCGCTGCCCGAGGGGTGGTACCGCGTGATCCGGCAGCGGGAGTACGTCCCCGGTTCGGTGCGGCTGGTGGCCGACTGACGGGGCGCGGCGACCGGACGAGGGACGAACCGAGCACAGGACGGGGGACGTTGACGATGACGATCACGCAGGAGAGCGGTGCGGCGGCCGGGGCCGGCGGTTTCGGGGACGGGGCGGACACGGACCGGGTGGGACGCTGGCGCGCGTGGGCCGCGTCCGCCGTGCCCGCCGACCGTGCCGCGGCGGAGGAGGGCGTCCGGGCGGCGTACCGCAGCGCCGGGCTGGCCGAGCCGGAGCGCGTGATCTGGGCGGGCTCGCCGCGCGAGGGCGTGGCGCTGATACGGGAGGGCGCCGGCTTCGGGGCGAGCGTCCGCGAGGCGGTGCGCACGGCACCGTGGGCGGCCGAGCGCCGCCGTCTGCACGAGGAGTTGGGTGCGGCGGGCTGGTCCAGTCACTGGTCGCGGACCGGCGGGGCCCTGTGGGACGCCACGCAGACGCTGGTGGACCGGATCCGCACCGGGGTGCTCGACGACCTCGCCGCCGACGACCGGGCCGCCCGCACCGGGATACGGCTGATCCTGCTGGACGCGCTGCTGGGGCAGCACGACGCGCCGTGGCTGGCCGCCCTGCACACCGACGGGTCCCCGCTGGAGGGGCCGGCCCGGGTGTGCCGCAGCGCCGGCTGGTGGTGGCCGTTCGAGAAGGTGGCGGTGGTGTGCGAACGTCCCGTCGCGCTGCACCGGGACGAGGCCGGCCGGCTCGACCGCGGCGACGGTCCGGCCCTGGAGTTCCCCGACGGCTTCGCGCTGTGCGCCTGGCGCGGCATGCCGGTGCCGCGCGCCTTCCTGGAGGAGCTGCGCACCCTCACACCGGAACGGATCCGGACCGAGGAGAACGCCGAGCTGCGCCGGGTGATGCTCGAGTACTACGGCTACGACCGCTACCTGGCCGATTCCGGCGCCCGGCCGGTGCACCGGGACGGCACGGGCACGCTCTGGCGCGTCGAACTGGACGGCGACGAGCCGGTCGTCATGGTGGAGGTCCTCAACTCCACGCCCGAGCCGGACGGCACCCACCGCACGTACTGGCTCCGCGTGCCGCCGGACACGCGGACGGCGCGGGAGGGAGTGGCGTGGACGTTCGGTCTGGGAGCCGAGGCGTACGAGCCGCTGAAGGAGACGTGAGCCCGTTCGCGCGCCCGTGGGGCTGAGTCCGTCCGCAGGGGGTAACCGAAGTACGTCAAGGACGCAGCGGACGCCACGGAAAGGAGCCCCGCCATGCCGAGCATGATGGAGCGCATCAAGCAGTTCGCGAGGAGCCCTCAGGGGCGGCGTACGACCGAGCAGGTGCGGCGGGCCGCGGCCGATCCGCGGCGCCGGGCCCAGGCCCAGCGTCTGCTGGGCAGGTTCCGCGGTGGTCACCGCTGACCCTCTCCGCTCCTGCCTCCGCGCGGTCCGGCACGCATCTGCCCGGGCCGCGCGGCCATGACCAGGAAGGATCACCATGAACGAATCGTCGGTCCGGGCAGTGGGCTGGGCGCGCTCGCTGCCGATGGACCGTGGGGTGAAGGCGGCCCGGGACTGGGCACGCGAGCACCTCGACGCGCTGGGGTGGACCACCTCCGCCCCCGAGACGGTGGACGCCGTGCTGCTGACCGTCTCGGAGCTGGTCACCAACGCGCACATCCACGCGCACAGCGATGCCCAGCTGATCATGACCCTGGACGATCACTGCCTGCACCTCGCCGTGCACGACGCCTCCACCGACCTGCCGGCGCCCCGCCGCCCGAGCACGGAAAGCGCCGGCGGGCGCGGCATGCTGCTCGTCGACGCCCTGGCGGACGCGTGGGAAACCCACCCGTGCCCCCACGGCAAGACCGTCGTGGCCTGTTTCCGGGTACCCGGCGCCGACGAACCGGAGCAGTGACCGGGGCCCTCGGCGACGGGGCGGCCGTTTCGGCATACGATCAGCCGACCCCGCCCGCAAGAAGCCGAGGAGCCCTGCCCGGTGACCGCCGTTCTCCCGCCGCCCCGCGCCACCGGTGGCCTGCTGCGCCTGCGGCGCCAGGACCGCGTGGAAGACGGTGAGCGGCTGCACTCCCTGCTGTGGGTCGCCGGCCCGGGCTGGCGGATGATCAGCAGCGCGGTCCTGGGCGGAGGCATCGGCGAGCGGACCTGGGTCCTCAATGCCCAGGTCTCCCACGGCTACCGGCGCACCGATCCCGGCCGGCACCTCGCCGGCCTCGCCCTCGGCGCGGGCGTGCGCGGACCGGGGGTGGGCCTGATGACGGCCGCGGACGTCTCGGCGTACGCCTGCGCTGCGGACGGTGGTGCCGAGGCCGTCGTCACGTCGGGTGTCCGTGTGCGCGGATGGGCCGCCTGCCCGGGCGAGGGCACCGCCGGCCCGGAGGCACCGGGCACGATCAACATCGTCGTCGCCCTGCCCGTGGCGCTCACCGACGCCGCCCTGGTGAACGCGGTGGCCACCGCCACCGAAGCGAAGGTGCAGGCCCTCGTGGAGGCCGGCTACGACTGCTCCGGCACTCCCACCGACGCGGTGTGCGTCGCCGCTCGCGTCCCGTCCCCCGGTGAGGCGGGGCACGCTTTCGCCGGGCCCCGCTCGCTGTGGGGCGCGCGTCTGGCGCGCGCCGTCCACCGCGCCGTCCGCGAGGCCACACCCGTGCCCTGACACCGGCCGGCGCCCCGTCAGCCCGGCGGCCGCTTCCCCCACCCGGCCAGGGCCCGCAGCACGGCACCGCGTCCCCGGCCGGGCACGGTCCACACCGTCTGCCCGCGCACCCCCCAGCGCTCCAGCAGGGCGTTGGCGGCCAGGAATCCGGTCGTCGCCGCGCGTTCCATCAGCGCCACGGGCAGGTCGGTGCGCACCAGGTCACCGGCCATCACCAGTCCGGGATCCGGTGTGCGCACCGTCGGCCGGTCGGCATACCCCCCGACGGGGAACAGGGGGCAGTCGGACCGCCATACGTGGCGGGCGTCGACGATCCCGGCCCCGCGTGTCTCCGGGTAGACACGGTGCAGCTGGTCGATCAGCCGTTTCTGCCAGGTCTCACGGGAGGCCCCGGGGGGCACCGCGTACGCGTGGAGTTCGACCACGCAGCCCCCGGTGCGCGCGGCCCAGCGGGCCGCTTCGTCCTCGTAGCGGTCCAGCACGCTGATGTTGTCGAGACCGCCGTATCCGCCGGTGCCCAGGAATCCCGGCCGTTCGGGTGCGACGGGCCGGTCCAGCCACAGGCGGGTGACGAGGAACGGCGGGGCGTTGCGCAGGCGTGCGACGCGTTCCCGCCACGGAGGGTCGCCCAACCGGCCGGAGCGGGCGACCAGGGACCGCAGTCCCGCGACGTCCAGGGCGAGCACGACGGTGTCGTGACGCCGTGTCCCGCCGGCGGTGGCGACCTCGTAGCCGCCGTCGGCGGCGGGATCGATCGTCTCGACGGCGGTGGAGGTGCGGATCTCGGCACCGTGCCGGAGCAGGTACCCGGCGAGTGGTTCCCACAGGGCCGCGGGGAAGGGCGCGTCGGGCACGTCGAACAGCAGGCCCTCGGCGGAGCCGAGGAAGTAGATGTGGAACATCAGGGCCATCTCGGCCGCCGACAGCTGCCGCGGGTCGGCGAAGAAGCTGCGGGAGAACACCTCGAACGCCAGGTGGCGGGCGGCGGGCGGGAAGCGGACGGCGTCGAGGAAATCGTGGGCGCTGATGCCGTCGAGGCGTTCGTACACCTCGGGCACGCGGACGTCGAGCAGCGGGAGTGCCGCGGCCGGGTTCATACGGCGCAGGTCGCGCAGGCCGAAGGAGGGGCTGAGCGCCACGAAGCCGAGCGCGCTCCAGGGCGGGGTGCGCGGGATGCGGCGGAAGCTGTCCCGCAGTCCGCCGCTGTGCCAAAGCGGGTAGTCCGGCAGGCCGGTGAGCCGTTCCAGTCCGGGGTCGGTGCGGCGCAACAGGCCGCGCAGGTTGTAGTACTGGCGGAAGAAGGCGTGGAAGCCGCGGCTCATGGTCACCGGGGTGCCGTCGGCCAGGTCGACCGGCCATCCGCCGGCCCGCCCGCCCAGGAAGGGCCGGTGCTCGTAGAGCGTCACGGCCACGTTGCGCTCGGCCAGCGCGGTCGCCGCGGCCAGTCCGGCGATGCCGCCGCCGACGACGGCGGTCGTCGGACGGACGCCCTCGATCCGCCGCGCCCCGGGTGGCGGCGTCAGCACGCGGGCGCGGCGGTCCCGGCCGCGGCGGGCGGCGTCCGGGCGGCGGAAGGGGGTCATCGCCCGCTCTCCGGTTCCGTGCGGGACCGCCGTCCGACGAAGGTGTGGGTGATGCCCGTCTGCCAGCCCGGCAGGGGCAGACAGCGGACGCGGTCGAACCCGGCCGCGCGCAGCCGGTCCGCGAAACGGCCGGCGGTGTCGAACTCCACGACGCTGCGCCACAGGTGGCGGTACAGCGCGCCGTCCCCCAGCGCGGTGGCCGCCGGCTGGACGATGCCGCGGCACACCAGGGTCCACACCGCGCGGTCCACGCGGCGCCCGCTGAGGGTGTACTCGTGCACGCCGAGCCGTCCGCCGGGGGCGAGCAGGGCGCGCACCGTGGTGAGCACGGCGTCGGGATCGGAGACGTTGCGGAAGAGGTAGGCGGCGAACACCGCGTCGAACGGCCCCGTCACACCCGCCTCCGCCAGCCCTTCCGCCGGCGCCCGGGTGAACGTCACGCCGTCCGGCCAGGGTTTGGCGGCGGCCCGTTCCAGCATGCCGGCGGAGGCGTCCACGGCGAGGATCCGCGCCTTTGGCAGCACGGCGGCGAGGGCGGCGGTCGACGCGCCGGTACCGCAGCCGAGGTCCAGCACGCGCAGGCCCCGGCCCCGGTGGGGCAGGCCGAGCCGGCGTACCGAGCGGCGCAGTTGGGCGTGGTAGCCGGGGTTGGCGGCCACCAGGGCGTCATAACCGCGGGCGGCGTGGTCGAACGCGGCGGCGAGGTCCTCGTCGCGCAGCAGGGTCATGCGGTCTCCCGGAGCAGCAGGGGCGGGGCGGGTGCGGGCGGCCCCCGGGTCAGGGGCCGTCGTCGAACGGGCGGCGGGGCAGACGGGGCAGTTCCAGCGCCGAGCGGAGCATCGGGCCGACGGGGGTGCTCAGGCCGACGGCGAGGTCCTCGTGGAGCCGGGTGCGGCCGTCGAGGAAGAGCAGGAGACGCCGCATGGGCACGCGGGAGAACAGCCGGCAGAAGAGGGCGGGGCCGTCGGCCCGGCCACTGTCCAGGGCACGCAGCAGTACGGCGTCCATGGCCCGGGAGCGGGCCGGGTGGGCGGGCGGCGGCACCGGGCGGCGGCCCTGGCGGAGGGCGGCGGCGACGGCCCTCGTCTGCCGCTGGATGCCGGCGAAGGTGTAACCGGTCGAGGGGCGGGTGGCGCCGCCGGCGGCACCGATGCGGAAGACCGACTCGCCGACCTGCCGGGGCATCGGGGCGTCGGTCATCGGGATGACACCCGTCTCGGTGGACAGGACCTGGAATTCACCGAGTCGGAGTACCTCCTCGGCGTACTGCCGTACCGCCGTCTCGTACCCGCTCGCCGAGAGGGGGCGGGGGGAGAACTCCGTGTACTCCACCAGCGCCTCGCGGCGGCTCACGGGCAGGAGGTAGCCGAACGACAGGCCCCTCGCGGGCTGGGGGGTGCGGAAGTCCATCAGCTCCGCGGTGAGGGGGTCGAAGACCGGGCGGGCGGTGCGGACGAACCAGCCGTGGAAGTGCTGCAGGAGCGTGGTGCGGGCGGCGGGCAGACTGCCCGGGGGGCGTGAGTCGAAGACCCAGCGGGCACGCAGGACGGACGGCCGGCCGTCGGTGTCCCGCAGGTGGACGCGGGCTCCCCCGTGGACGTCCTCCACGGTCTCGACGGTCGCCTCCAGGCGTCGTACGGCCGTGCTTCCGGCCAGGTCGTGCGCGACCAGGTGCTCGAAGTCGTCGGACCGGATCATCTTGTAGCGCAGCGGGGCGATGTCCCCCTCGACCGCCGCGCCCGAGGGGGGACGCACCCGCAGGTGCCGCCAGGCCGCCGTGAGCGCGGCGTCGAAACGGCCCCCGCCGGACTCCCAGAAGCACCACGTCCGGCGCGGCGGGCGCAGCGGACCGGGCGGGGCGTCCACCAGGACGGCCGACGGCGCGCGCGTCCCCGGCACGGCGCGCGCCAGACGGTGGGCCAGGGACAGCCCGGCGGCTCCCGCCCCGACGATGACCACCTCCGCTTCCGCCTCCGGCACGACGGCACCCTCCTCCCGCTCTTCGGCACGCGCACACCTGGCCAGCATTCCTGCCTGTGTGCCCGATCTGCCGCGGGTCACTCGGACGTGTGACGGACGGTCCCGGTGAGGTGGTGGGGCGGTGGGCGTGCGGGGAAGACATGCGCCGCCGGCCCGGTCCGGCTTCCCGACCCGTTCCGCGTCCGCGTGCGGTGTGCGGGCGGACGGACGGGGTGACGGAGCGATCTGTGGCCAGGACGAGAGGAACCGGGATGTGCCGCACGCAGGCGAAGGATCACCGCGCGCAGGGGCCGCTGCTCGTCGCGCACCCGGCGCCCCCGGCGGCGCCCGCCGGCCGGCCGCGGCCCGACGGCGTGCCGGGCGGGGGGTGCGACGCACCGGACGAGGGGGCGCCGTGCCGGCCGGGTCTTCCGGCTCCGCGAGGGGAAGCCGTTGCGTCTCGGCGCCCTCGCCCGGGCGCGGATCCGGATCCGGCCCGGTCCGTCCCGCCGCCCGTCGGCGGGGCCGAGGGGGCCGGTCGATGACCCGCGCCGTGCCGGGCCGTACCGGTCATGTCGCCGTCGTGGGAGCCGGGCTGTCGGCGGCCCGCGGCTTCGCCCGGACGGGCCCGTTCCGGCCCCGCGACCCGGTCCGCGGCACCGGGAACGCCGTCCTGGCCGGCTGCGGCACCACGCCCGGCGTCGGCGTGCCGACCGTGCTGCTGTCCGGGAAGCCGGCCGCGGCACGGATCACCGGCGGACCGGGCCGGTCCCCCGCTCCCCTCATCCGTGCGCAGGAGGCCTCGGCATGACCGCTCGGGAACTCGACGCGGCGGGTGTCACCGATCCGGCGCTGCGCGAGGCGTACGACCGGTGCCGCAGGCTCAACGCCCGGCACGGCAGGACGTACTTCCTCGCCACCCGGCTCCTGCCCGCCGGGCGCCGGCCGGCCGTGCACGCCCTGTACGGCTTCGCCCGCTGGGCCGACGACATCGTCGACGCGCTCGGCACCGGGGCGTCCGCCGCGCGCCGCGACGCCGAACTGTCCGCGCTCCAGCGGGAACTGGACAGGGGCCTGCGGGACGGCGACAGTGGCGAGCCGGTGGTGCGGGCCCTCGCCGACACGGCGCGCCGGTACGGCATCGACCACGGCCACTTCGCCGACTTCATGGCCGCGATGCGCTCCGACCTGGTGGTCACCGACTACGCCACCTACGCGGACCTGCGCCGGTACATGCACGGTTCCGCGGCGGTGATCGGGCTGCAGATGCTCCCGGTCCTGGGCACGGTCGTCCCCCGTGAGCAGGCCGCGCCGCACGCGGCCGCCCTCGGGGTGGCCTTCCAGCTGACCAACTTCCTGCGCGACGTGGGCGAGGACCTCGACCGGGGCCGCGTGTACCTGCCCGCGGACCTGCTCGCCGCGCACGGCGTCGACCGGGCGCTGCTGCGGTGGAGCCGGGACACCGGACGCCGCGACCGGCGGATCACCGCGGCGCTGAAGGAGTTCGAGGCGCTGACGCGGGGCGTGTACCGGGAGGCGGCGCCCGGACTCGGGATGCTCGCCCCGGTCTCCCGGCCCTGCATCCGCACCGCGTTCGTGCTGTACGGCGGCATCCTGGACGCCGTGGCCCGGGGCGGGTACGCGGTGGTGCACCGCCGCGCGGTGGTTCCCCGCCGGTGCCGTGCCGTGGTCGCCGCCGACGGGCTGGCCCGGGCGGTCACCGCCCGGCTGCGCGCCCGGGGGGCCGACCGGCGCCCGGAGGTCCTCCCGCCCGTCCCCTGCGACGGGCCGTACCCGCCGGTTCCCGAGGAGGTCGCGTGAACACCGGATCCACGGGCGGGCGCCGGCGCCTGCCCCTGTCCCTGCGCAGGCGCGCGGTGCCGTGGGAGCGGCAGCGTCCCACCTGGCGCGAGGCACGGCCCGCCGTGATCGCCGAGGCGCTGAAGCGGGCCCGGGCGCGCCCGTCGGGCAACTGGTACGTCGTGGGGGCCTCCCGCGACGTGCGCGGCGGCCGTCCGCTGGCGCGCACCGTGGCGGGCCAGGAGGTGGTGGTCTGGCGGGACGCCGGCGGCCGTGCGGTCGCCGGGCCCGGGATCTGCCCCCATCTGGGGGCACCCCTGCGGGACGGTTCCGTGCGCTGCGGCACCCTGGTGTGCCGCTGGCACGGACTCGCCCTGGACGGCGGCTCCTTCGCGGGCTGGGAGCCGTTCCCGGCGCACGACGACGGCGTACTGGTGTGGGTACGGCTGGACGCGGTGGGCGGCGAGCCGCCGCTGGACGCTCCGGTGGTGCCGCGGCGGCCCGCTCCGGCGCGGGCCCTGTCGGCCGTGTACACCGGGACGGGGACCTGCGAGCCCGAGGACGTCGTGGCCAACCGTCTGGACCCCTGGCACGGGGCCTGGTTTCACCCCTACTCGTTCGTCGACCTCACCGTGACCGGCGCGCCGGACGGTCCGGCCGTCCCGGACGAGGACGAGGACGGCTTCACCGTGGAGGTGTCCTTCCGGGTCGCGGGGCGGCTGGTGGTGCCGGTGCGGGCGGTGTTCACCGCTCCCGGACCGCGCACGGTCGTCATGCGCATCACCGAGGGCGAGGGGGTGGGGTCCGTGGTCGAGACGCACGCCGTCCCCCTGGGCCCGGACGACCGGGGGCGGCCCCGTACGGCGGTCGTCGAAGCGGTGGTGGCGTCCTCCGACCGTCCGGGGTTCGCGGTCGCGCGGGGTGCGGCTCCGCTGCTGCGTCCGCTCGTACGGGCCGCGGCCGGCCGGCTGTGGCGCGACGACCTGGCCTACGCCGAGCGGCGCTGGGCGCTGCGCGCCACGGGGCGTTTCCCGGGCTGACCGCCTCGTCCGGCCGCCCGTGCTCAGGTGTCCGGACGGGCGGCCGCCCGGTCGGCCTCCCCTCCGGCGCCCAGGGGCCCGGTGTGCCGCATGGGGTCCTCGGCCTCCAGGCGGGCCAGCTCGCGGCGGGCCACCCGCAGCACCACCGGCGGCAGCGCGGCCCGCGCCGCCTGCGCCAGGCGCAGCCAGCGGGGCAGGTACAGGGCCGTGCTGCGGTGCTCCACGGCCGAGCCGAGCCGGGCGGCGGCCAGCTCCGCCGGATACACGCGCCGGGCCGGCGGCGGCATGTGGCCGCGCAGCTCCCGCAGGACGGGGTACCGGTCCGCGTCGCGGATCATGTCGGTGTCGATCCAGTTCAGGTAGGCGATGCCCACGGCCACGCCGTGGTGCGCCACCTCGGCGCGCAGGGAGTGGGCGAAGGCCTCCACGCCCGCCTTGGAGGCGCAGTAGGCGCTCATCATCGGCGCGGCGCCGATCGAGGCCAGGGAGGCGGTCTGGAGGTAGTAGCCCTTCGTCGCCAGCAGGTCGGGCAGGAAGGCGCGGGCCGTCGCCGCGCTGCCGGTCAGGTTGACGTCGATCACGCGCCGCCACTGGGCGGGGTCGGAGGTGGCGAACGGTCCGCCTTCGGCGACGCCCGCGTTGGCCACGACGGCGGAGGGGGTGCCCAGACGCCTCCTGACCAGCTCGGCGGCGTCTGCCAGGGCGGCCTCGTCGGTGACGTCGACCTCGTGGGCCAGGGACGCCGTGGGCAGGTCGTCCGCCACCGCCTCCAGCTGCGCCCTCTCGTGGCCGAGCAGCGCCGGCCGGGCGCCGCGCCGGGCCAGGTCGCGCGCCAGGGCCGCTCCGACGCCGCGCGCGGCGCCGGTCACCACGACGGTGCGGTCGCGCAGGGGGCTGTCCTTCATCAGCCGTTCCCTTCGAGAGGGATCACGCCCGGTCCGAGCGGTTGCGCTCCTTGGCGCGGGCCTCGGTCTCCGGGGTGGTCTCGGGGCGGGCGGTGTGGTCGGGGTGGCCGGCGGTGCGGCGGGCCTCCTTCATCTCGGCCTCGTAGAGGTGGTCCCGGCCCTCGGCCAGTTCCTCGACGGCGGCCCGTTCCAGTTCCCGGAACGGCTGGTAGTACGTGTCGTCGTAGGCCTCGACGAGCTGGAACGTCCAGTGGCCGGGGATCACGTTGCGGCCCAGCACCTGGGTGCGCACCGTCTCGGCCCAGTCGGAGTGCCCGGCCTTGTGCAGCAGTTCGACCGCCCGGTCCAGTTCCAGGTCGGCGGTGCCGGTGAGCTGGTGGAAGCTGTAGAGGTGGCCCCGGGCGCGCTCGGTGGTCTCCAGTGCCTTCGAGAGCGATCCGAGCGCCTCCACGGTCTCGTCGCTGACGCCTTCGGGGCGCCGGTGGGCGCGGTCGGGGCCGTCGTCGTGTCGGGTCATCGTCTCGTCTCCGCCTCTGGTCGATGGTGTGCTCCCGTACCCGTCGACGGCGGGTACGTCCCCGTCGGTGGTCCGTGCGCCGGTCACCCCCCGGCGGCCCCGCCGCCCGCGTCCGGCTGCCTGCGTCCGGTGCGGTCGCGGCGGGCCAGCAGCCGCTGCGCCCGGACCGTGCCCGGGGCCCGGTGCCGGCGCAGTGCGGCACGCGCGGCGTTGGCGCCCGGCGCGCCGTGGACGCCGCCGCCCGGGTGGGCGCCGGCGGACGCCAGGTACAGGCCCTTCACGGGCGTCTCGGGGCGTCCGGTGCCTGGGGTCGGACGGAAGAACAGCTGCTGGTGCATGGCCGCGGTGCCGCCGTTGATGGCGCCACCGTGCAGGTTCCGGTCGAGGGACTGGAGCGTCGTCGGGGCGAGGATGCGCCGGGCCCGGATCCGGGCCCGGAAGCCGGGCGCGAAGCGTTCGACCTGGCGCTCGACGCGGTCGGCCATGACCTCCTGCTCCCCGGCGTCCCAGGCTCCGGTGAGGCCCTCCCCGCCCGCGTCGCCGACGACGTCGTGGGGCACGTGGGTGTAGGCCCACGCGGACTCGGTGCCCTCGGGAGAGCGGGACGGGTCCGAGGTCGTCATCTGGCCGAACAGGGAGAAGGGACGGTCGGGGATCCGGCGCATGGCCAGCTGGGCCGCGAAGCGGGTGAGTTCGTCGATGCCGTCCGCGAGGTGGACGGTCCCGGCGCCGGCGGCCTGCTCGCACTGCCAGGGCACCGGCCCGTCGAGCGCCCAGTCGACCTTGAAGGTGGCGAAGTCCCACTGGAAGCGTTCCAGGTCGGACAGGACCTGGGCGGGCAGGTGCCCGGGCTCGACGAGTTCCCCGTACAGGGCGGGCACGGCCACGTCCGCGAGCACCGCGCGCCCGGCCGCGACCGTCTCGCCGTCGGCCGTGCGCACCCCGACGGCCCGGCCGCCGCGCACGACGACCCGGTCGGCCCGCCGCCCGCAGCGCAGCACACCGCCGCGCGCCTTCAGACGGCGCACCAGTGCCTCGGTGAGGGCGCCGGAGCCGCCGGCCGGCACGGGGAAGCCGTAGGTCTGGCCGAGCATCGACATCAGCCAGCCGAAGCCGCCGCTGCCCGCGGCCTCCGGTGCCAGGTCGGCGTGGAGCGCGTTGCCGGCCAGCAGCAGTCCGCCGCCCTCCCCCCGGAACTCCTCCTCGGCCAGGCGGCGCACGGGCAGGACCAGGGTGCGCGCCATGCGCAGCCCGCCGGTGCCGTGCAGCCGGACGGCGAGCCGGGCCGCGGAGCGGACCGGCGGGAACGGGGTGAACAGCGCGCCGAGGAGGTCGGGGCGCAGGCGCTGCCACGCGTCGTGCAGCCGGCGCCAGGCGGCTCCGTCGCCCGGTGCGAAGGCGTCCAGGGAGTCGGCGGTGACGTCGATCCTGCGGTCGAGCACCGCGCACCTGCCGTCGCTCAGCGGGTGGGCGAGGACCTGCGGGGCGTGGCTCCAGCGCAGTCCGTGGTCCTCCAGGCGGAGCCCGGCGAGGACCGGGGAGGCGGCGGCGAGCGGGTAGAAGGAGCTGAACACGTCGCTGACGAAGTCGGGGTCGGCGCCCCGGTCGTGGCGCACCGCGCCGCCGGGCTCCGGCTGTTCCTCCAGCACCTCCACGCTCCAGCCGGCGTCGGCCAGCAGGTTCGCCGCGACCAGTCCGTTGGGGCCGGCCCCGATCACCACGGCGTCAGGCACGGGCGCCTCCCGCGTCGTGCCCGGGCGCCACGACCTGGCCCAGGGGCCGGCGCCGTTCCTCCTCGGCTGCCTCGGCCTCGCAGAGCTTCGCCAGCCGGGCGAGCATGGCGCGGTGGCGGACCTGGATCAGGGCCTCTACCGCCATGTTGTGCACCGTGCCGCCCACTCCCCGCAGGGGGTGCTCGTCCACGACCACCAGGCAGTGGTCGCCCCAGGGCTTGAGCTCGATGGCGACGCGCGCGGTGCCGAGCGAACCGGCCTTGGCCTCGAGTTCCAGGTCCCGGCCCGTCTCACAGCGACGGACGACCGTCTCGTTGGTCAGGGACAGGGGACCGAAACGCACCTCGTACCGGATCGCCGAGCCGACCTGCGGCCACTGCCCCCGCACCGGCTCCGACGACGAGGTGCCCACCACCCACTGGCCGTAGCGGCTGCCGTCCTCGAGGACGGACCAGACGGTCTGCGGGCTCGTTCTGATCAGGTGATTACGGACCGCCACTTCGACCTCCCGTGTCCGACAGCGGCACCGGCCGTCAGCGCCGGTCAGCACTGAGTGCCCCCTCTGGGGCGCGTCAAGCAGCGGCACGGTGAGGAGGTGCGGGCCGGTGGCCCGGTGCCGGTGTCACGCCGGGTCGCGGGGCGGGGTCAGGGCCCAGCGGATACCCGCGGTGACGGCGGTGCCCAGCGGACGGACGCACACGCCCTCGGCCGGGCGCACGCGGGGCAGCCACAGGGCGCGGGAGGCCCAGGTCGGCAGCAGGGACACGGCATTGGCGGCGAGGACCCCGTACGGCAGCCGGGCGAGGAGCGGAACGGGCGGGTTGAGCAGCAGGAAGCGGGCCGTGCTGCGCGCCTCGGGGGTCGCGCGCAGCTCGGCGCGGTAGGCGGTCAGCCGCTCGGTGAGTTCGGCGCGGTTCACCGGCGGGTCGGGCACGCCGAGCGCGGTGGCGACGCGCGCCATGTCGGCGACGTACCCGTCGCAGCCCTCGGCGTCCAGGGGACGGGCACCGTAGCGCTGGTGGGCGCGCAGGAAGCAGTCGGTCTCCGCGACGTGCACCCAGCACAGCAGGCGGGGGTCGGTGGCCCGGTACTCCTCGCCGTCGGCGGTGGTGCCGCGCACCGTCTCGTGGACGGCCCGTACCCGGTCGACGGCCCGCTGGGCGCTGTCGGCGGTCCCGTAGGTGGTGACGGCCAGGAAGGTGCTGGTCCGCTGCAGGCGCCCCCAGGGGTCGCCGCGGAAGCCGGAGTGTCCGGCGACGGCGGCCATGGCCAGCGGGTGGAGCGACTGGAGCAGCAGGGCCGCCAGTCCGCCGATGAACATCGAGGCGTCCCCGTGCACCCTCCTGACCGGCCGCTCGGGTCCGAACCAGCGCGGACCGGGCGTGCCGTGGATGCGCGCGCGGCGGTCCGGGCCCTCCGGCCCGGCCACCCGGGAGAAGATCGCGTGGCCGATGCGGTCGCGCAGCGCCGATTCGCCTTCTGCCAGGAGTCCCATGGCCACTCCGCCCTCCTCACGCCCGCGGCGACCGGTCGACGCGGGCGCCCTGCGGCTACCTCTGCCCCGTACCCTGCCCGGTACCCAGGGCGGGCGGCTCGTCCACCTCTCACGGCCGCCGGGAGCACGGGCCCCGCGTGTTCAGGGGACGTCGCCCCGCCAGTCGAACACCCGGTCGCCCGTGCCGCGGGGTGCGTAGACCGCGCGTCCGCCCGCGCCGTAGCGGCCTATCTCGGTGGGCAGGCCGACGCCGTCCCTCAGTTCCGTGTCGCTGCGGTCGGTGACGTCCAGCAGGAGGCCGTCCAGCGGGCCTCCCGCCAGTTCCACGTACGAGCGCCCGTCGCGCGGCCCGGGGTCGTCGTGGTCCGCCCCGTAGACCCGGCCGCGCATGAACTCCAGTTCGTCCATACCCGGCAGAGTGGCATCCGCCACTGACAACCGGTCCTACGCGTCCGCCTCGCCGGCGCCCGCCGTCCAGGGCTCCGGTGCCGCACCGGCGCTCCAGGCGAGCAGGCCGCCGCGGTTCACGCACACGATTCCGCACTGCTCGGCGTACTCCTCGGCCGGTGCGGTGAAGTCGCCGGTGGTGACGACGAGGGCGACGTCCGCCTCGTGGACGGTGAAGCAGGTGCCGCCGAAGCGCTGCAGGTCCTGCGAGCCGACCTTGTGGTCGTCGCCGTAGCGTTTGCACTGGATGACGAGGCGGTGCCCTTCGGGGGACCGGGCCACCACGTCGGCGCCCAGGTCGCCGGCTCCGCCGACGACCCGCACGTCCGAGCAGCCGTCCCGTACGCACAGGGCCGCTATCGCCTCCTCGAACTCCTCGGGGCTCAGGGCGTCGTAGTCGGGGACACCGGGCGCACCGGCCGTCCGGCGGGTCTCTTCCTCGCACCGCTCGGCGGGGGCCGGGGCCGCGGGCGGAGCCGGTTCGGATGTGTCCAGGGCCTCGAGCGCCGTCGCCGTGGCCTGTTCCAGGGCCTCGCCGGTCCGGCGGGCGACCCTCGCCGCGGACAGCCGCCGCCGTCTGCGCCCATGGGCCAGCACGACCGCGACGGCCACGCACAGCAGGACGAAGCCCCACGCCGGGCGCCGCTGCACGGCCCCGGCCAGCGCGCGCACCGTGAGGCCCGCGGCGATCAGGACCGTGGCGAGCAGCGCGAAGAACACGGCTGTCGCGCGCAGGTCGAAGCGGCGCCCGCGGTGCAGCGGACGCGTACGGCGCTCAGGCATGGTCACCGTGGTGATTCCTCTCTGTGGCGGCCGGCACGGAGTGCGTCCCGAGGCCGCGGGGACCCCGAAGATCACGTACGCCGTCTGCCCGGGATCGGCCCGTTCACCGGCGTGCCGCACACGAGGGCGGGGTCCTGCCGCGGCAGGACCCCGCCCGGAGGGGGATCAGTGGGTGCGTACCCGACGCCTACGGGTCATCCGGTGCGCACGAGTCATCGCGTACGAGTCGTTCAGTGCCGGAAGACGTCCTTCGTCTTCTCCTTCGCCTGCCGTGCGTCGCCCTTGGCCTGCTCGGTCCGGCCCTCGGCCTCGAGCCGCTCGTTCCCGACCGCGCGGCCGACCGCCTCCTTGGCCTTGCCCTTGGCCTGTTCCGCCTTCGCCTTGGCCTTCTGCTCCTCAGCCATCCTTGCTCACTCCCTGCAACGTCCGCGTGCGTTCCCCGTCATCGGTCGAGTGGCCGACGGCGTGGTCCTCAAACCCCGGCGAAGAGGAGTGCGGCCGGGACCGGCGTGCCACGATGGGCGGTGGGGCGGTCTGCATCGGGCAGGGAGGCGGACAGTGGACTGGCAAGGCTTCGCTCAGCAAATGGCTTCCATGGCCCGTGATCTCCTCGCCGAGCACACCCTCGACTCGACCCTGGAAAAGATCACGAAGTCGGCCGTGGAACTCGTCGAGGGCTGCGACGCCTCAGGGATCCTCGTCCTCAAGGGGAACCGGGTGAGTTCACTGGCCCCCACCGAGCAGCGCGTGATCGACAGCGACCGCCTCCAGGAAAGCCTGCGGGAGGGCCCCTGTTTCGACGCGGCCCGGCCCGACCGCGACGAACGGGTCTTCCGCATCACCGACCTCACCCGGCACGCCGATCGCTGGCCGAACTACGTGCCGCGCGCCCGGGAACTGGGCCTGGGGAGCATGATGGGGTTCCTGCTGTACACGCGGGAGGAGGAACTGGGGGCCCTCGACATGTACTCGCGCGAGCCCGGGGCGTTCACCGAGGACAGCGAGACGGCGGGCTGGCTGCTGGCCTCCCACGCGGCGGTCGCCTTCTCCAGCGCCCTGTCCGACGCCCAGTTGCAGGAGTCCATCACCACCCGGCACATGATCGGCGAGGCGATGGGCATCCTGATGGGCCGCCACCACATCACGGAGGACCAGGCCTTCGAGATCCTGCGCACCCGGTCCCAGCGCACGAACACCAAGCTGCGCGACGTGGCCCGCCGGATCTGCGAGACCGCTGCCGCAAAACGGTGAGCGCCCGGCGCGCCCGGCCGGGCGCCCATCGCGACGCAGGCCCCCTCCCGGCACTTCCGGGAGGTGTGCTCAGCGCCTGCCGCTCCAGGCGTGGGCGACGTCGATCACGATGCGGTCCTGGAGTTCGAGGACCCGGAAGGGCAGCCGCGCGCGCACTCCGAGGCCGACCTGGGTCTCGCCCTCGAAACTGCCGGCGAACCGCGCGTCCCTGAAGGTGCGGTACCCGGTGAGGTCCACGCCCGGCAGGGGACGTCCGGCCCGCGCGGGATAGGTGGGCTCGCCGGTCTCGGGGGCGTAGGCGGGCGCGGCCACCCGCACCTCGAGCACGGCGCCGCCGGCGACGGGGACGGGCCGGCCCGATCCGTCCTGGTACAGGCGGTCGACGTACCGCACGGAGTAGCCGAGGCCGCCGCGGCCGGCGCCGGGCAGATCCACGACCATCCGGTCGTAGCAGCCGTGGCGGCCGGTCCGGATGTCGCGCACCGGCGTGGTCGTGGCGTCGTCGTCGGTCCTGGCCTGGCTGCCCCAGCCGGTGGGGCACGCCGTGGCGCGGGCGGTCGCGGCCGGGGCGGCGACGGCCGGGACCGCCGCCGTGCCCAGCATGGCGCCGACGAGTACGAAGGTCGCGCAGATTGTTCTGGTTCGAAGCATTTCCGCCCCCTGGGCTCGCATCGCTCTGGTATGGGGTGAGACGAGCGGGTTCACCCAAAGGTTGCGCTGTTCCCGGCGGGTCGTCGCGCGGCGGAGGGGGCCGGTCGACGGCCGGATCGCGGAAGACGGACGCATCCGCCGCGCCGGAGCGCCCCGCAGGGCACATCCTGGGGGGAACGAAGGGTGTCCTGTGCGTCCGCACCGGGAGGGCGCGAGATGGATGAGTCAGCCGCCGTACCAGGCGGGGAGCGGCCGGCAGGCGTGCTCGGCCGGGGCGCGGAAGGGGAACGGGGCGGGGGCGCGGCGCGGATCGAGGACGCGCTCGCGGAGCCCGTGGTGGCGGCGGTCAAGGGCATCGGGGGGTACGGCGGACTGGTGTACCTGCGCTCGCGCGACCGGCGCTCGCTGGTGCTCTGCGTGGTGACCGGCGTCCCGCGGTCGCTGCTGGTGTCCTGGTGGCGGGTGCCGGTGGGCGGCGCGCTGCCCATGGCCGAGGCGTACCGCCGGGACGAGAGCCTGTGGCTGCCGGACGAGCGGGCGACGATGCTGCGCTTCCCTCAGTTCACCGCCGCGCTGCCGTACTCGTTCGCCTCGGCCTACCGGCCCGTGCGGGTCGGCGGCGAGCCCGTGGGCGTCCTGGTCGTGCTGCGTTCGGCCGCCCGGGAGCCGGTGAGCGCGCAGGCGGTGCGGGCCGCGCTGGACGACGCCGGACGGGACATGGAGGAGCGCCTGACCGAGTTCGCCCGCCGGGTGCCCGGCCGGACGGACCCGGACGCCGTCGCGTACGGGATCCAGTACGACGACCAGCCGGTCAGCGTGCGGCTGCCCACTCCGCCGGCCCGGGCCGTCCGGGTCGGGATGGTCGAGTGGGACCTGGACAGCGACCGCTGGTCCGGGGACGACGACGCGCTGATCCTGCTGGGCGTCGCCCGGGAGGACTTCGGCGGCACCATGGCGGAGGTCGAGTCCCGGGTGTGCCCGGACGACCTGCACGAGCTGCGGGCGAGCCGGCGGGAGGCGGCGGCCACCGGCCAGGTCAGGTCCCGGCACTTCAGGGTGCTGGACGAGACCGGGGAGGACGGGCGGATCCGCTACCGGCCGGTCGAGCTGTGGGGGCACGTCGTGCCGGCGAAGAGCACCACCCGGCTGCTGGTGGGCGCCCTCGTGGACGCGGTCGGCGGGGTCACCGCGGCCGAGGCCGCCGAGCGGCTGCCCGACGGGCTGTTCTCCCTGGACCAGGACGGCCGGATCGTCTACGCCAACCGCCGCTGCCAGGAGCTGCTGGGGTACGAGCTGGAACGGCTGCTCGGCCACTACCCGTGGGAGGTGCTCACCTGGCTCCGCGATCCGGCCTACGAGGACCGCTACCGGGCGGCGATGCTGTCGCAGGAGCCGGTGTCGTACCTGGCGCACGCCCCGGACGGCACCTGGCTGGGGTTCGCGCTCTACCCCGGTGTGCACGGGCTGACCGGCCGCGTCTTCCGCACCAGCGCGCCCGCCGACACCCGGCCCGCGGCGCCGGTCGCCGGGGCCGCCGTGGCAGCGCCGTCGGAGCCGGTCGCCACGGCCCGCGCGGGAGCCCTCTACCACGTCGTGCGGATGGCCAGTGTGCTCACCGAGGCGGTCACCGTCAGGGACGTGTGCCGGGCCGTCTCCGAGCAGCTGCTGCCCGCGTTCGGCGCCCATGAGCTCGCCCTGTACACGGTGCGTGACAGCCGGATGTACCTGCTGTGGGAGTCCGGCTACCCGGAAGGGTTCCTCGCCCCCTTCGAAGGAGTCCCCCTCGACAGGCCGCTGCCCGGAGTGCACGCCCTGACCACACGGCTCCCGCTCTTCTTCGAGTCGCCCGAGGAACTGGTCAACGCCTATCCCGGGATCGTTCTCGACCGGATGCACGCCTGGTCGTTCCTGCCGCTGATCGCCTCCGGCCATCCGGTCGGCTCCTGCATCCTCGGCTGGGACGCGCCGCACCGGTTCACCCCCGAGGAGCGCAGCGCGCTGACCGCGCTGAGCGGACTGGCCGCCCAGGCGATGGAACGGGCCCGGCTGTACGACGCGGAGTCCGCCGTCGCGCGCGGGCTGCAGGAGGGGCTGCTGCCGCACCGGCTGCCCGTCATCGAGGGGCTGCTCAGCACCGGCCGCTATCTGCCCGGCACCCAGGGCATGGCCATCGGCGGCGACTGGTACGACGTGATCAGGACGGAGCGCGGCGTGGCCCTGGTGATCGGCGACGTCGAGGGGCACAGCGTCGGTGCCGCGGCCGTCATGGGACAGCTGCGCAGCGCGGTGCACGCCTTCGCCGCCAGTGGCCGGCCGCCGCAGGAGGTCATCACCCACACCAACCGGCTGCTGGTCGAGCTGGAGGCGGAGGTCTTCGCCACCTGCTGCTACGTCGAGCTGGACCCGCGCACCGGCCGCGCCCTGGCGGTCCGGGCGGGACATCCCCCGCCGCTGCTGCGCCGTCCGGACGGCCGCGCCGAGACCCTGGACCTGGCCGGCGGCGTGATGCTCGGGGTGCATCCCGACGCGGCCTACCCCGTCACGGCGCTCACCCTGGCGCCCGGCAGCGTCCTCGCGCTGTACACCGACGGACTCGTCGAGACGCCCGGCGGCGACATCGAGACGGGCATCCGGGCGGTCAGCCGCTGTCTGGCCCGCAGCCGCACCGGCTCGGTGGAGCGGCTCGCCGACCAGCTGGTCAGGATCGCCCGCCGGACCGAGGACCGGCCGGACGACGTGGCGCTGCTGCTCACCGCGTACCGCTGGGAGGGCGGGCGCTGACCCCCTCCCGCCGCAGGTCGCCCGGCCGTCCGGAGGGCGGGGAGGTACGGGCCGCGGGACGGTGTGCCGCTCGGCGGCGCGGAGCGCGCCCGCCCGGGAGTCCGGGGAGTGAGGGCGGCGAAGGTGCGCCGGGACCCGCCGACGGTGGCCGCGCCCGGGTCGGAGCGGCGGCGGTCACGGGTGAGGGCACGGCGCAGGGCGGGCGGGCCGGCGCAGGAGGGCCGCCGGCACCTGGCCGCGGTGGGTGACGAGGAGGGAGTACGGACCCTCCGCTGCCGCCCGCCGCGGCAGCGGGAGACGGCGGCCCGGGCCTCGTACGCCCGGCGGGAGGGGACGGGCGCCCTCCGGGACCCGCGGGGCCGGGCCCGGTTCGTCCGGGAGTCGCCCGGGCGGGCCGAGCGCCCGCGATCACCGCACGGTCAGGTCGTGGGAGGCGGGCCGGGCCACCGTCCGGTGTCGGTCGCCGCTGCCGGGCCGTCCGGCGTTCCGGCGCACGGTGCGCCGTGCGGGTGCGGCGCGGGTGCCGATCACCGGCCGGCCGCCCGGCGGGCGAGGTGGTGGGCGGCTCGGTCGAGCGCCCCGCTCACGGGCGTGCCTCCGGCCGGGGCCGCCGTCCGGCCCGGTGGGCCGTGGCCGGCGGTCGTCCCGCGGCGGGTGTGCCCGCGGCGCGCAGCAGGAGGACGGTGATGTCGTCGGCGTGCTGGACGCCGCTGCTCGCGGGGGGCAGGAGGCGGTCGGCGAGGTGGCGCGGATCGAGGTCGCCGCCGGTGGCCAGACGCTCGACGAGGTGCTGGGTGGTCCGGGTGGTGTCGGTGCCGGGAATCTCCACCAGGCCGTCGGTGTACAGGGCGAGGACGGCCCCCGGGGGCAGCGCGACGGTGGTGACCGGGTAACGGGCGCGCAGGTCGATGCCGAGGAGCGGTCCCGGCTCGACGGTCAGCACCTCGGCCCGGCCGGGCCCGTGCCGCAGCAGTGGCGGCACGTGTCCCGCGCTGGCGAGGGTCACCTGAGAGCGCGCCAGGTCGAGGTGGACGAAGAGGCAGGACGCCAGCAGCTCGGAGTCCAGGTCCGCCAGCAGCCGGTTGGTGCGGGTCAGCACCTCGTCCGGTGCCGAGCCCGCGGTCGCGTGCGCGTGGATGGCGGTGCGGATCTGGCCGGTGAGCGCGGCCGCGGTGACGCTGTGCCCCTCCACGTCCCCGATGACGGCGGCCGCGGTCGTGTCGTCGAGGCGCAGGACGTCGTAGAAGTCGCCGCCGACGTCGAGGCCGTGTCCGGCGGGCAGCGAGCGCGCGGCGATGTCCAGACCGGGCAGGACGGGCAGGGCGCGGGGCAGCAGGGCGCGCTGCAGTTCGTGGACGAGGCGGTGCTGGGTGTCGTAGAGGCGGGCGCGGTCCAGGGCCTGGGCGATCAGACCGGCCAGGGAGGTCAGGACGGCGCGCTCGTCGGCGGTGAAGGGGTGCGGCCGTTCGTACGACAGGACGCAGCAGCCCACCGGCCGGCCCGAGATGACCAGGGGCAGGAAGGCCCAGGCCGCCTTGTCGCTCATCAGGAACGCCTTCGGGTAGCGGGCGGCGATCTCGGCCCGGTCGGCGAAGAAGGCGGGGGTGCCACCGGCCAGGACGTCGCCCGCGGGGGTGAGGCGCGTGTCCAGGGACAGGGCGTCGAGCCGTTCCACGGCGTCGGCGTCGTAGCCGTGATGGCCGATGATCTCCAGGCGGCCGGCGTCGGCGGCGGACAGCACCAGGCCCTGGGCCCCGAAGGCGGGCAGGATCTGGTGCGCGATCAGCTCGACGACGTCCCGCACGGTCACCGTCTCGGTGAGCGCGGCGGCCAGGTGGACCAGCTGGTACAGACGCCCCGTGGGGGCGGGCGAGTGACGTCGCGCGGTGACGGACGGCGGGTCGTCCGCGGGGTGCTCCGCGCGGGGGGTGACGCGGACGCTGATGCCGCTGGTGTCGGGATAGAGCTCGAAGACCAGCCACCGGTCCGGCGGGCGGTGCGCGGTGAAGGCCACCGGCGAGCGGCTGACCAGCGCCGTGCGGTAGTGGTCCTCGTAGACGGGGTCGCCCAGCCAGGCGAGGGCCTCCCAGGGGCGGGTGCCGAGGAGTCGCTCCACCCCGCGGCCGAGCAGCCGGGCGGCGGCGGTGCTGAGGTAGGTGATCCGGCCCTCCAGGTCGAGGGACATGGCGCCCTCGGGCAGGCGCTCGAGGTAGTCGGAGGCGGCCAGGTCCGTCTGCGCGGGTCGGGTCACGGCGTTCGGCGGGACGAACCGCGGCCGGTCGGACAGGGTCGGTGACTGGTCGGAGTCGTCCAGGAGGCGCGCGAGGTTCCGGGCGCCGGTGGTGACGGCGTGCCGTTCCCGGGCGGTCGGCGGCCTCGGACGGTCGGCGGGCCACATCAGGACGAGGCCGCCCCAGCAGTGGCGCACACCGGTCAGCGGTATCGCGGCCAGCGCGAAGGGGTAGGGCAGGACGGCGGCGGTCCGCGGATACCGCCGGGCCATCTCTTCCTGGCCGTCGATCCAGACGAACCGTTCCTCGCGAACGGCGTCGGCGACGGGCGCCGGACCGGCCGGCGGCAGACGCTGCCACGGGGCGAAGAACTCCACCGGCAGGCCGCACAGCCATACCAGGCGCAGTACGCCGGTCACCCGCTCGGACAGGTAGAGCGCCCCGACCGAGGCACCGGTGCCCCGCACGGTGTCGGCCAGGGACGCCCCCAGGGCGTCGTCCAGTGACGCGGCGCTCAGGAGCGGCTCGTCGGTCCGGGACATGGTGTCCTCCGGTCCGGTGACGGGAGGGCTGCCCGCCCGTCAGGGGGAGTACGTACGCGCCTGCTGTTCCACCAGAGGCGTACGCCGCTCATACCCCGGACGCCGGGCCTGACGCACCGCGTGGGCACATCGCCTCCACACCCTTCACACACCGGGGTGATCCCGGTGGTCTCCGCTCCGCGGCAGCGCGCGGACGAGGTCCTCCCGGACGGTCCGCGGGCGGCGTGACCGCTCGGGTGCGGCGGACCCGGCGATCTGCCGCCGCGGCCGCCGGTCCTCGTGCGGTTCCGCGGGGACGGCCGGCGAGGCGGGACGCACGGCGGCCGGGCCCAGGGCCGCCACGCACACCACGACGACGGTGGCCGTCCGCGGGCGGCGGCGGGACGAAGGGGCATCGGGTCTCCCGAGGACGGGCGAAGCGGCAGGCCCGGCCTGCCCGCCGCGCGCCCCGAAGGCCCGTCGTGCTGCTGCATGCGGCGCAGGACCTCCGCGGGCGCGCCCCTTTCCGGCTCCGCTCACGACGGCGGAGCGACCGGGTCCGCGCGCCGGCGTCGCGGGGGCGGCCTCACAGGCAGTAGCGCACCATCCACTCGTCCGGGTCGTAGGCGTGCCGGGCGGGGTCCGGTGCGGTGGCCGGGCGCTCCTCGACCATGTCCTCCGCCCGGACCGGTTCCGGCAGACGGCCGAAGCGGGCGTGGCGCGCGGCCGCCGCCGTGTCCTTGTCCGTGGCCTCGTTCTCGCGGCTCTCGCGCATGCCCGCCGTCCCCCGGTTCATGACCACTCCCCTCTCCGGCCGGCCGGTGCGCCCCTCGGGCGACACCGCGGTCTTTGCCCAAGTGTCACACGACAGTGCCCGGAAGCATGGCTTCCGTCACAGCCGACGGCGCCCGGTACTGATCGACTTCCCTCATGCGACTCGCGTCCCTCTCCCTGCCCGCCGCCCTCGCCGGCGTCCTGCTCCTCACCGCGTGCGGAACCGAGCAGGCCGCCCGGCCCGGCGCGGGCCCGGCGGATCCGCCGCCGTCCGGGTCCCCCTGCGACGAGCGGTCCCCCGGTGGGCAGTCCCCCGGCGTGCCGCGTACGGCCGGCGCCCCGTCCCTGCCCGGGGATCCCGCCGGTACGGAGCGGGACGGGGTCCGGATCACCGGCTTCGGCGGTGGCAGCCGGGGCTGCGCCCTGTTCGAGGTCACCCATCGGGGCGACGAGCCCTTCACCTACTTCGTCACCTTCGACTTCCTGTCGGAGACGGGAACGGTGCTGGACAACACGGAGGAGACCGTCACGGCCGTGGAGCCCGGCCGGACGGTCGCGGGCAGGATCCCGCTGAGCGAGTCCGCGTCGGGTGCGCGGAACGTGAGCGGGGTGCGGATCTCCGGGGTGCGCAGCGTTCCGGCCGACGAGGCGCCGTCCACGAACGGTCCGTGCCCGGCCTCGGGTGTCCGCGTGTACGCCGACGACGGCGATGCCGCCATGGGCCTGCGGGTCGTTTCCCTGCACCTGGAGAACTGCGGCCCCCGCCCCTACGCGCTGCACGGCTACCCGGACGTGCGGCTCCTCGACGAGGACCACGAACCGGTGGACGGCGTCCGGATCCTGCAGGACGGCAGCTCCGTCGCGTCCGGCACCGGAGCGGACGGCCCTGCCCTGCCGCTCGTACTGGAGCCGGGCGAGGGCGCCCGGGCCGGCCTGGTGTGGCGCAACACGGTGCGGGCGGGTACGCCCGTCGACGCACCCTACGCGCGGGTGCGGGCGAGGCCCGGCACGGACTGGGTGACGGTCGTCCCCGAACTCGACCTCGGCACGACGGGGAGGCTCGGGGTCGGTCCCTGGAAGAAGAAGGAGGAGGCGCGGGACAGCGTCACCCCGGCCGATCCGCCGGCCGGCGCCCGGCCGTCCTTCTCCGGTCCGCCCGCCCTGTCCTGACGCCTCCGCCCCGATTGGTCCGTGACAGCGGGGCGGAAGTGGACCTCCAAGCGGACCGCCGTGCTTCCTAGCGTCGGTGCCATGAACGCCGTCACCACGCGCGGGGCCCTGCTCGCCGCGCTCGCCTGTGTCCTCGTCGGAGGATCCTTCACCGCCAACAGCGTCCTGGGCGCCTACCCGTACGCGGGCGGCCAGTTCCTGCGCTACGGACTGGCCTGGCTGCTGCTCCTGCCCCTGGCCGGGAAGGGGTCGATCGCCAGGCTGCGGTCGCTCGCGCCCCGTCTGTGGGGCCGTCTCGTACTGCTCGCGGCGGTCGGCATGGTCGGGTTCAACCTGGCCGTCCTCGCCGCGGAGCGGACGGCGGAACCGGCGGTGCCCGGCGTCTTCGTGGGCTGCGCGCCCGTGGTGGTCGCCGTCCTCGTCCCCCTGCTGGACGGCCGTCGGCCGCAGCGGGTGGTCCTGTACGGGGCGTCGGCGGTGGCCCTCGGCGCGTTCACGGTGCAGGGCTGGGGGCGTACGGACGGAGCGGGCATCGCCTTCTCCGCGTGCGCGCTGGTCGGCGAGGTGGGGTTCGCCGTGCTGGCCGTGCCGGTACTGCGGCCCCTGGGCCCCCGGCTGCTGTCCGCCGTGGTGTGCGGGATCGCCGCGCTCGAATCGGCGGCGGCCGGGGTCCTGCTCGACGGATCCGCCTGGCTGCGCCGTCCGGACACGGTCGAGACGGCGGCGCTGCTGTGGCAGGCGGTGGTGGTCACCGTCATCGGGTTCGTGTGCTGGTACATGGGCATGCAGCGGATCGGTGCCGAGCGCGCCACCCTGTTCTCCGGCCTCATCCCGGTGGCGGCCGCCTGCACCGCGCCGCTGGTCGGCACCGGGTCCTACGGCCCGGCCCAGGCGGTGGGCAGTGCCCTGGTCGGCGCCGGGGTCGCCCTGGGGTCCGGTGCCCTGGGCACGGCCGCGCG
This sequence comes from Streptomyces sp., assembly GCF_031181555.1. GTDB lineage: Bacteria > Actinomycetota > Actinomycetes > Streptomycetales > Streptomycetaceae > Streptomyces > Streptomyces fimbriatus. The sequence continues at coordinate 89,840 of NZ_JAPSKQ010000001.1, forward strand.
CCCGCGCCTCCCCCGCGCCCTGCGCGGGCCCCGGCGGCCGGCTCCCTCCGCACCGGGCCGGGGCGGCGGTGCGCCGGACGCCGTCGTCGACTCCCCGAGCCGGTGAGGCGGTCCCGTCCCGCCCACGGGCCGCCCGAGGCCGTGCCCGCACGGAAGCCGGGAGGGCGTACGACGGCGGCGGGCCCCGGAAGGGGATCCCGCCGCCGTTCCCGTGACCGGGCGGAAGGCGCCGGGTCAGGTGCGCCGCACCCGGCGCAGCACGACGCATCCGGTGACGACCAGGACCGCGCCCGCCGCGGCGGGCCAGAGCTGGGCGCCGGTCTCGGCCAGGCCGCCGCTCACGGCCTGTGGTTCGGTCCGGTCGCCGGCCGCCGCGTCCTGGCCGCTGCCGCTGGTCGGCGTGCCGGCGCCCGGGGCCTCCTGACCGGCCTCGTCGCCGCCCGTGCCGTTGTCCCCCTTGCCTCCGTCGTCCGTGTGGCCGTCCCCGTTGTTGCCGTTGTTGCCGTTGTTGCCGTTGTTGCCGATGCCGTCCTGGCCGTCCGTGTCTGCGGCCTCGCCGCTCTTCGCCGAGGGCGAGGCGTTGTCTCCGGGCGGTTCGGTGCGCCCGGTCCCGGCACCGTCGTCACCGGAGGGCTCCTCGGTGACCGGCGCGTCGGCCGGGGGCTCCGACGGGTCCTCCTGTCCGCCGTCGCCGGGCCGGTCCGCGCCGCCGGACTGGTTGCCGCCGTCGCCGGGCCGGTCGCCGTCGTCGCCCTGTCCGCCGTCGTTCCCGTTGCCCCCGTCCGGCGCCTCGGGAGTGGCCGTGGGTTCCTGCGGCTCCTGCGGTTCCCCGCCCGGCCCGTCGGCGCCGGAGCCGCACGTGCGGCCGCTGTTGATGCAGTCGGCCATCTCCCGCATCAGGTCCTCGTCGAAGACGTTGATGAAGTCGCCGTGGTCCGTGACCGGCTTGTGCAGCTGCTCCGGGAAGGAGTCCACGGCGAACAGCGGTGTCGTACGCCCGCCGTCCTCCAG
>NZ_JAPSKQ010000001.1:90950-129768 GCF_031181555.1 Streptomyces sp.
CGCCCTCCTGGCCGTCGCCCTCCTGGCCGTCGCCGGGCCGGGGGGACGCGTTGCCGGAGTCACGCACGGTGCAGGCGGCGAGCTCGTCGAGGTCCGCGGGGCGGTCGCCCACCCGGTCGACGGCGGCCGCGATGCGTTCGAGGGTCGCGGAGCGCTCCTGTTCGAGCGGGTCGAGGATCTCCTCGTCCGCGGTCCCGGAGTCCTGCTGCGCGGTCCGGGCCGATTCCCCGAGACGCTGGTAGGCCTGGGCGATCTGCTCGTCCAGGGCGGCGAGCTCCTTGTCGACGTCGGGCCGCGCCTCCTCGGGGACCGACGTCAGGCGGGCCGTCACGTCCGGGCAGTCGACGGTGGCGGCACCGAGAACCCGAGCCTGGCCGGTTCCTCCGGCGGAGGCGTCGTCCTCCGTCGCGGAGGCGTAGACGTTGGCCGCCACCAACCCCCCTCCGCCCAGGATCAGCGCGACCGCGGCGAAGGTCGCGCGTTGTGGGCCTCTGGGGCGTCTGCGTGTGTTGCGTGCCAAGGCAGTACTCCTACGCTTGCGTCGCGGGGGTCGGCAGGGAATTCCCACGCCCCGTACGCAGGGGGACCGCCGTGTGTTCAACCGCCGCACGGATTTCTCACGGAATCCGGTGACCGGAGGCCGGCCGGGCCGCAAGTCCCCGCCGGACCGTGCGCGTCCGGCGGGGACTTCGAGGGGGGCCGGCCCGACGGCCGGCGCCTCAGCGGAAGTTCACGTCACTGCACAGGAAGTACGTCTGGTCCATGTGCGAGGCCTGCCAGATCGTGTAGACGACATGCCGGCCGCTGAGCCCTGACGTGCTCACCGGAATCGAGTAGTTCTGGCTGGGGGCGTACTTGCCGGTGCGGGCCACGAGCTGCAGGTCGTTCCAGGTCAGCGGCTGGGTGGCGGGGTTGAAGCCCTGCCGGGTGACGTAGACCAGGAAGTAGTCCGCGCCGTGGCTGGCCTGGTCGTAGAGCTTCACGGTGAAGTTGTTGCTCACGTCCGTCGTCTTCCAGGGGCCCACCGCGTCCAGGGAGTTGTAGCGCCCGCCCTCGGTGCGCCCGCCGCTGCACAGCTGACCGTCGGGGACGACGGCCCGGAAGTTACCGCCGGAGCCGTTGCGGTAGAGGCCGTTCCAGTTCCACATGGCGTTGGGGTTGTCCTGCCACGCCTGCCAGCACATGGGGTCTTCCTGTGCCATGGCCGGGTTCTGGAAGTCGCTCCCCCAGCGCTGCCAGCAGCCGTAGTTGCGGGACGCCGGGTCGATCACCGAGCCGTGGGCGACGGCGGTGCCGCTCCAGGGGATCAGGCAGAGGAGGGCCGCGACGACGACGCTCAGGGCGAGCGTCAGCCGGGACCGGAGGGTTAATACCTCATGACCATGCCAAGTCATGGTGACCTTCTCTCCGATGTGGGGGTGTGGGGCGGGTGGATCACAGGAGACATGGGAGCGCTCCCAGGGCACAGGCTGCGCCTCCCGAAGCGGAAGCGGCAATGCTCGTTCGCGCCACTTCCGCGCGGGTCGTGGCGCGTTCGATTCGTTCGACGACGGATGCCGGTCCGCCGGTACCGGCCCGCGGAGCCGGCCGGGCCCGGTCCGCCGGAGCCGGCCGGCGCCGGTCCGTCAGAGCCGGTCGGCGTCCAGCGTCGTACGCCCGAGGCAGGTGACGGAATCGTCCAGCGGCGCGTCGATCTCGTGGAAGCCCATGCGGTCGTAGAAGGCCCTGGCGGGCCGGTTGGCGGTCACCATGACCAGGTGGACGGACGGCACTCCCCCGTCCCGCAGGGCCGTGAGGAACGTCCGCATCAGCTCCCGGCCGTACCCGCGCCCCTGCCACTCGGGCAGCAGGTCGATGTGCAGGTGCGCCGGATAGGCGGCCAGTTCCGGGACGACCATCCGCTCGGGGTGGTGCAGCAGCCGGGCCATCGACTCGTCCGGGGTGCCCGGCGGTCCGGACGGCTCGGGGTGGCGGTCGGCGACCAGGGGCAGCCACCGGGCGCGGAAGGCCTCGGCGAAGCGGGGCGTGTCGGCGGTGCCGAGGACGTAACCGACCGCCCGGCCCCGACCGTCGTCCAGGACGAAGGCCAGCTCCGGCTCGAGGTGGACGTAGGGGGCCGCGAAGACGACGGGGAAGATGCCGGGGTCACGGTAGAAGGGGCGGCTGTCCCCGCCGTTGTGCGCGGTGCGGATGCAGATGCCGTCGAGGGCCGGCCGGTCCTCGGGGCGGTACGGGCGGATCAGGGGAGACACGGTCATGTCCGGGATCCTGCCCATCATGGGAGCGCTCCCACACCTGCGGCCGGAGCCCGCCCGTGTCCGTGGCTTAACGCGCCGTTCCCTGGTTACCCGGCGGCCATGAAGCTGCATATCCCTGGGCGGAACGGCCGGCCCGACGGCAAGTCCGCGACGAACGAGCCCGACCCGGGGCCCCGGTCCGAGCGCACGGCGGAGGAACCCGGACCGAACGACGAGGTGGAGCGGGCGGCGCCGGACTCGCCGACCGAGCTGCCGAAGCGGTCGTGGGGCGCGGCGCTGAAGGGCAGTCTGCGCGAGTTCAAGGACGACGAGCTGACCGACCGGGCCGCCGCGCTCACGTACTACGGCGTGCTGTCGCTGTTCCCGGCGCTGCTGGTGCTGGTGTCGTTGCTGGGCATCGCCGGCAAGTCGGCCACGGACAGGGTGATGGAGAACCTCCAGCAGCTCGCCCCCGGGGCGGCCCGCGACATCATCACCCGGGCGGTCGAGCAGCTGCAGGGCAACTCGGGTGTCGGCTCGGTCATGGCGATCGTCGGCCTGGCCCTGGCCGTCTGGTCGGCCTCCGGCTATGTGGCGGCGTTCATCCGCTCGGCGAACGCGGTCTACGACATGCCCGAGGGGCGCCCGGTGTGGAAGGTGCTGCCGGTGCGGGTCGGCATGACCGTCGTGCTGATGGTGCTGGCCGTGGTCAGTGCGCTGATCGTGGTCTTCACCGGAGGACTCGCCCGTCGGGCGGGCGACGCGCTCGGCCTGGGCGACACCGCGATGACGGTGTGGTCCCTCGCCAAGTGGCCGCTGCTGGTCGTGCTGGTGACGATCATGATCGCGCTGCTGTACTGGGCGGCTCCGAACACCAAGGTCCGGGGGTTCCGCTGGATCACCCCGGGCAGCTTCCTGGCCCTGGTGATCTGGCTGATCGCCTCCGCCGGGTTCGCGTTCTACGTGGCCAACTTCGCCTCGTACAACAAGACGTACGGCACGATGGCCGGTGTCATCGTGTTCCTGGTCTGGCTGTGGATCACCAACCTGGCGATCCTGCTGGGGCTGGAGTTCGACGCGGAGGTCGCCCGGCAGCGGGCCATCGCCGGCGGCCATCCGCCCGAGGCCGAGCCGTACACCCAGCCGCGCGACACCCGGGCCTGGGACGAGCAGGACCGGCGGCGGATGGACGAGACCTGACGGTCCCGCGCGTACTCACTCCATGAGGCCGGCGGCGAGCGTGGCGCCCAGTTCCCAGCACCGCTCGACGTCGGCCCCGCCGGGTTCGCCGGTGACCGTCACGGGGTCCGCGGCGCGGCGCCAGCCGAGGCCCGTGGTGATCGAGTCGATGCCCCGCACCGCCCCGGTGACGTCGTTCCCGCCGTGCACGTAGAAACCGAAGGGCCGGCCGCGGGTGGTGTCCAGGCAGGGGTAGTAGACCTGGTCGAAGAAGTGCTTGAGCGCGCCCGACATGTAGCCGAGGTTGGCCGGGGTGCCGAGGAGGTAACCGTCGGCGTCCAGGACGTCGGTGGCGGTGGCGGACAGGGCCGCCCGCCGCACCACCCGGACGCCCTCGATCTCCGGGGCCGTGGCACCGGAGAGGACGGCTTCGAACATCGCCTGGCAGTGGGGCGAGGGCGTGTGATGGACGATCAGCAGAGTCGGCACACCCCGACCCTGCCGTGCCGGTCCCCGCGCCCGCAAGCCGGACCGGGGACCGGCGCCGGGGACGGCGTTCTGTTGTGACGGCGGACCGGGGATGGCACGATGCCCCGCATCGGTACGCGGAGACGGGGTGCGTCTTGGTCGACGAGGATCGCAGGTCACCGGCAGCGGTGGTGTTCGACGCGCTGGGCAGCGAGTACGAGAAGGCGTTCGCCGCCTCGGCGGCCCACCGGGCGTCGCTGGAGTGGCTGCTGGAACGGCTCGAACCCGGCAGCAGGGTGCTGGACGTGGGCAGCGGGACGGGACGTCCCACGGCCGCCGTCCTCGCCGCGGCCGGTCACCGGGTGCTGGGCGTCGACGTGTCCCCGGTGATGGTGGAGATCGCCTCCCGTCAGGTGCCCGAGGGCGAGTTCCGGTGCGCCGACATCCGCGAGGTGCCGCTCGGGGACGCGGCGTTCGACGCGGTCTGCGCGTACTTCGCGCTGCTCCAGATGTCCCGGGAGGAGCAGTCCGGTCTCGTCCGCCGGCTGGCCCGGGCGCTGCGGCCGGGCGGGTTCCTCGTGCTGGCCACCGTGCCGCTGGACGTCGAGGACTTCGACGGTGTGTTCATGGGGCAGGCCGTGCGGGTCACCAGTTTCGCCGCCCAGGACATCACCGCCCTGGTGCGCGGGGCGGGGCTGACGGTGCTGTCGGAGGAGAGCGTGATGTTCACCCCGACCCATCCCGATGCCCGGCCGGAACCCCAGCTCTTCCTGCACTGCCGCCTCGACGCGACGGGGCCGGCCGGCTGACGGTCCGGGCGGGGACGGCCGACGCGGCGCGATCGCCATGACTGATCGGCGCGAAATCCGGTACTCGCACTTCCGTCCCCAACGGAAAGCGAGGTACCTGATCCATGTCGCAGGTGGAGGAATCGATCGAGGTCGACGTCCCCGTCCGGACCGCTTACAACCAGTGGACCCAGTTCGAGAGCTTCCCGGAGTTCATGGCCGGCGTGGAGCGCGTCGAGCAGCGCACCGACACGCTCACCCACTGGGTGACGAAGGTCGGAGGCGTGGAACGGGAGTTCGACGCCGAGATCACCGAGCAGATCCCGGACGAGCGCGTCGCGTGGACCACGGTGAACGGCGAGGCGAAGCAGGCCGGTGTCGTCACCTTCCACCGTCTGCGGGACACCACCACCAAGGTGATGCTGCAGATGGACTTCGACCCCCAGGGCGTGGCCGAAAGCGCCGGTGACAAGCTCGGCTTCGTCAAGCGGCAGGCCGCCGGGGACCTGAAGCGGTTCAAGGAGTTCATCGAGCGTCGTGGGCAGGAGACGGGCGCCTGGCGTGGCGCGGTCTGACCCCTGGCCCCGCAGGCCCCAGGCCCCCAGGGGGCGCTCCCGGCGTTCCCCGGCCCTGTGCGGCACCCGGACCCGCGCGGCCCCCGGCCCTCCGGCCGGGGGCCGCGGCCGTCGCCACGGCGACGGCCCGTCCTCGTCCCGCGCGGCCCGGAGGTCGGCGCCCCCCGCCGACGGGGGCGCCGACGGGACGGCGGTCCCGTCCTCAGCCCGTCATCCGCTTCCGCCACGACGGCTCGACCAGCCGCCACTCGGCCTCCCACTCCCCCAGACGCCGCCGCTGCAGCCGGCTCCGGACGAGCCGTCCGCCGAGCAGCACCGATCCCGCGGCGGCGCCGCCGATCGTGACACCGGCCATGACGATCTGGAACCGTGCCTCCGCTCCGCCGGGTGGCGGGGAGACGAGCCGGCCCTCGGGGTCCGTCCACACGGTGACCGCGGTGCCCGCCTTGTTCCCCGGTTCGACCTCCGCCCGGCCCGTGCGGCCGGTGCCGTCCGGGGCGGTCCAGCGCACCGGGGCCCATACGCTGTCGTCCTCGTTCCCGGAGGCGGGTGCGGGCGGTGCGTGGGCGGCGTCCCGGGTCAGTACGGCCGGGACCGCGCGGATCCGGTCCCGGCGCTCGGCGAGCGCCCCGTCCACGGCTGCGGCCGTCGCCAGGCCGGCGAACGCCGCGGCCGACAGGGCCAGGACGAGGGTGGCGAGCAGGACCCAGGCCTCGATCAGATCGCTGCGGCGCCGCAGCGGGTTCCTCCGCCAGCGCCACAGCCGCACCCTGCGGACCTTCGTCCCGTGCGTCCTCGCCATGGGACGTCACCTCCTCGCGCACGCGCCGGACGCCGCGGCGGACCGGCCGGCCCCCGGGCCGCCGGGGCCACGGTGTCACTCCTCCAGGGTGGACCCTCACCGGCACGGGCCGAACGGCCCGTGCCACGGCGCGGCGCGGGCCCGTCCGGCGAGGGCCGGCGGCGGCCCCGTCAGGCCGTCGGGTGCACGGGGACGACCTCGTGCTGCGGAACGCCGAGGACGACCTTGAGCGCACCGGTCTCGGCGGCGTTGCCGAACACGTCGTACGCCTCCTGCATGTGGTCGAGCGGGAAGGTGTGGGTGACCATTTGCCCGGTGGGCAGCCGGCCGGCGGCCGCCATCCGCAGCAGGGTGGGCGTGGAGCGGGTGTCGACCAGCCCCGTGGTGAGGGTGACGTTCCTGCTCCACAGGTCCTCGAGGTGCAGCGTGGCGGGGCCGCCGTGCACACCGACGTTGGCCAGGTGTCCGCCGGGCCGCACCATGCGGGTGCACATCTCGAAGGTCTCCGGGACGCCCACCGCCTCGATGACCACGTCCGCGCCGAGTCCGCCGGTGAGGTCCTCGACCAGTTGCCCGGGGGCCTCGCTCGCGTCGGCCACGGCCTCGGCGCCGAACGTCTTGGCCGCCTCCAGCCGGGGTGCGGCCAGGTCCACGGCGATGACGCGCTCGGGTGAGAACAGCCGGGCGGTGGCGATCGCGGCGAGCCCGACCGGCCCGGCGCCGACCACGACGACGGTGTCACCGGGACGCACCCGCCCGTTGAGCACGCCCACCTCGTAGGCGGTGGGGAAGATGTCGGCCAGCAGCACGGCGTCCTCGCCGGCGAGCGCGCCGGGCAGTGGGTGCACCGAGAGGTCGGCGTAGGGCACGCGGACGTACTCGGCCTGGGTGCCGTCGATCAGGTGACCGAGGATCCAGCCCCCGCCGTCCAGGCACTGGCCGTACACGCCCTCGCGGCAGTAGCGGCAGCGCCCGCAGGCGGAGATGCAGGAGACCAGCACCCGGTCCCCGGGGCGGACGGTGCGCACGTCGCCCCCGGTCTCGACGATCTCGCCGACCGCCTCGTGCCCCAGGACGGTGCCCGGGCGGACCTCGGGAACGTCACCCTTGAGGATGTGCAGGTCCGTCCCGCAGATGGTGACGGCGTCCACCCGCACGATCGCGTCGGTGGGTTCCTCGACGGCCGGGTCGGGGACCTCCTCCCAGGCGGACTGCCCGGGGCCGTGGAAGACGTAGCCCTTCATGCCGATCCTCACCCCATTCTGCTCTGCGGCGGGCTCCGGCACCGGGCGCGCCCGCGCCCGCCTGCGTCCGCGGCGGCCCGGGGGTGCCGGGGCTGCCGCCCTGCTCTTCCAGTCTGGGCGCAAGGGCCGGGATCCGCCGGGGCGCGAGGTCCCCGTCCGGGTCCGGGGCCCCGCTACCGCCGGAGCACCCGGGTGAGCGCGCCGTCGGGGCGGGCGGTGAGCTCCTCCCAGGTGCCCTCCTCCGCGATACGGCCGGCCTCGAGGACGGCGATGCGGTCGGCGCGGCGGATGGTGGCCGGGCGGTGGGCGATGACGACCGTCGTCCGGCCGGCACCGCCGAGCACGCCGGCGAGTTCCGCGTCGCCGGTGTTGTCCAGGTGGGCGGTCGTCTCGTCCAGGACGAGCACCCTGGGCTCGGCCAGCAGGGCGCGGGCGAGCGCGATCCGTGCCCGCTGGCCCCCGGAGAGGGTGGCGCCGCGCTCCGCGACCGGGGTGTCCAGGGCGGCGAACCGGTCGATGCCGCACAGCCGGGCCGCGGCGAGGAGCCGGCCGTCGTCCGCGTCGGGAGCGGCCAGGCGGAGGTTCTCGGCGAGGGTGCCGTGGAAGAGCGGGGTGTCCTGGCCGACGACGGCGACGGCCCGGCGCAGCTCGGCGTCCGGCAGGTCGCGCAGGTCGACGGGGCCGCCGGTGCCCGGTACGAGCTGGACGGCTCCGGCGGCCGGGTCCCAGAACCTGGCCAGCAGATGGGCGCAGGTGGTCTTGCCGGCACCGGAGGCACCGACCAGGGCGAGCGTCCGCCCCGCCGGAATGGTCAGCTCCACCCGGTCGAGGACGGGCCGTCCGCCGTAGTCGAAGCACACGCCGCGCAGGCGTACGCCCAGCGGGCCCGGGGGCAGGGCGCGGGGTGCGGCGGGCGGCGGGGCGAGGGCGGGGGCGCTCAGGGCGGCGTCGACGCGGGCGGCGGCGGCGCGCAGTCCGACCGCCTGGCTCAGGGCCCGGGCGGACTCGGCGACCGGGCCGAGCACCGACAGGGCGAGCGCCATCGCCGCCGGCGCCCACGCGCCGTGCAGCCGGCCGGAGGTCACGGAGTGGGCGGCGACGGCCACCACGCCGAGCACCGCCAGCACGATGAGCGCGTCCCGGACGGCGGCCGCCACGGCCTCCCAGGCGGCCTCGGCCCGCTGGGCCTCCCCCACCTCCCGGCCGCGCGCGGCGAGCCGGTCCCGCCGCTCGGCCAGCCCGCCGAAGGACAGCAGCTCGGGCAGCCCGTCCACGGTCTCGACGGTGTCGGCCGACAGCCGTGCGGCGGCGGCCCGGGTGCGCGCCCCGCGCGCCGCGCGGGCGCGGGCGTCGGCGAACGGCGCCACGGCGAGCAGTGCGGCGACCGGCAGCGCGGCGGCCAGCAGCCACGGCTCCACCCCGGCCAGCACCGCGGCACCCGCGACGAACACGACGCCGGAGGCGAGGAGCTGGGCGGTGGTGTGGGCGTAGAAGAACTCCAGCGCCTCCACGTCGGCCATGGCGGTGGCGGCCAGGTCCCCGCTGCGCCGGCCGGCCACACGGGCCGGTGCGCTGCGGGCGAGTCCGTCGAAGATCCGCACGCGCAGTTCGGCCAGCACCCGGTAGGCGAGGTCGTGCGAGAGGTCCATCTCCCGCCAGGTCGTCCACGCGCGGACCAGGACCAGCGCGGCCAGTGCGGCGACGGTCGGGGGCGCGGGGGCGCGGCCGTCGATGACGGCGGTGCCGACGGTGTGCGCGGTCAGGGTCAGCAGCGCGACCAGCGAGCCCTGTTCGAGCAGCGCGGCGGCGCAGGTGCGGACGATCATGACCCGGTGTCCGGCCAGTGCGGGCAGCAGGGCGCGCAGGGAGCCGCGGGCGGGCGCCGGTGCGTCCGCGGCGCCGGTGGTGGGGGTGCCTGTCATGCGGCGCGTTCTCCTTCGTGGGCGTGACCGGCCCGGACCAGGTCGGCGTAGACGCCCCCGGCGGCGACGAGGTCGGCGTGGGTGCCGACGGCGTCCACGCGGCCGTCGTCGAGGACGACGATGCGGTCGGCGTGCCGGACGGCGGCGAGGCGGTGGGCGACCACCAGGACGGTGCGGTCCCCCGCGGCGTCGAGGAGCGCGCGCACGATGTCCGCCTCGCGGCGCTCGTCGACGGCGCTGGTGGCCTCGTCGAGGACGAGCACCGGGGCGTCGGCGAGCAGGGCGCGGGCGAGGGCGAGCCGCTGGCGCTGGCCGCCGGACAGGGTGGCGCCGCGTTCGCCGAGGACGGTGGCGTAGCCGTCGGGGAGGGCGGCGATCTCGTCGTGGATGCCGGCCGTGCGGGCCGCCCGTACGAGGTCGGCGTCGGTGGCGTCCGGCCGGGCCAGGCGCAGGTTGTCGGCGATGGTGGCGTGGAAGAGGTGGGTGTGCTGGGAGACCACCGCGATGCCGCGCCGCAGCGAGTCGAGGGTGTACTCGCCCACGTCGCGCCCGGCCACGGTGATCCGGCCGGACTGCGGCTCGTGGTGGCGCAGCAGCAGCGCGAGCAGCGTGGACTTGCCGGCGCCGGAGGGGCCCACGACGGCGGTGGTGCGGCCCGCCTCGGCGGTGAAGCCGACCCCCCGCAGGGCGGCGCCGTCGGCACCGTCGTAACGGAACCCGACGTTCTCGAACCGCAGCCGGGGCGGTGACGGCCACCGGGCCGGGACCGTTCCCGTGTCGGCGACCGCGGGCCGTGCGGTACGCAGCGCCGCGAGGCCGTCCGCGGCGGAGACGCCCAGGTAACCGGCGTGCCATTCGCGGGACAGGTCGCGGACCGGCCGGAAGCACTCGGCGGCGAGCAGCAGCACCAGGTAGGTGCCCGTCGCGGTGGCGGACCCGGTGGCGGCCGAGGCGCAGGCGAGCAGGGCGGCGGCCACGGTGCCGCCCTGGATGGCCAGGTCGGTGAGCCCGGTGTCGACGAGTGACACGCGGAGCTTGGCGACGGTGGCCCGGTGCAGACGGGCCGAGCGTTCCTCCAGCCGCTCCCGGGTCCGGCCGACGGCGCCGGCGGCGCGCAGCGCGGGCATGCCCTGGAGGGCTTCGAGGTAGTCGGCGCCCAGGGACTCGTAGGTGTCCCAGTGTTCCTTGCCGCGCCGGGCGAGCAGCCGGTCCCAGGCGCGCGGCCCGACGAGGGCGAGCAGCAGCGCGGGGACCAGGCCGAGGAGGGCGAGCGGTTCGACGAGGGCGAGGGCGGCGAGCAGCAGGGGCGGTACGGCGAGGGTGATCAGGAGCTGGGGCAGGTAGCGGGAGACGTAGGCGTCGACGCCCTCGACCCCGTCGACGAGGGTGGTGCGGACGGCTCCGGCGCGCGCGGTCGTCAGATACGCGGGGCCGAGCCGTCCGAGGTGGGCGAGGAGTTCGTCCCTCAGCCGCACCCGGACCGTCGCTCCCGCGCGGGTGGCCGTACGCCGCTGCCGGTGGCCGAGCCGGGCGCGGGCGGCGACGACGCCGAGCACCGCTCCGAGCAGCGCCGGCAGCCGGTCCGTGGCACCCCGGGCGACGTCGGCGAGGGCGACGGCCAGCAGGACGGCCTGGGCGAGGTGGGTGAGGGTGACGGCGCCCTGCAGGAGGGTGGCCGCGAGCAGCGGGCGCCGGGCGAGGCCTGCGGCGCGACGCAGTTCGGGGTGGACGATCACGAGGTCCTCTCCTCGTCAGTGGTGGTGCCGAGGGCCAGGCCGTGGACGACGAGGTCCCGGCCCGGCGGGGCGCCGAGCGCGGCGCCCAGGTCGGCCTGCTGCCAGGAGCCGACGGGCCGTGCGGCCAGCCCCCGGCGGACGGCGGCCACCTGGGCCAGCTGGACGGCGAATCCGGCGCGCAGATGGGTCCGGCGGATGCGGGCGGCGTCGGCCCCCACCGGGCAGCCGCGGCCGAGCAGCACGGCACCCGCCTCGGCGAGCCACGCCTGGCGGGCGGCCCAGACGGCGAGCGTGGGCCGGGCCTCCCCCGCCGCGAGGCGCCGCAGGGTGCCGTCGGGGGCCGCCTCGAGGAGTCCGGGGTCGGGCGGGCCGACGGCCGCGCACCAGGCGAGCTCACCGGCGCTCGCCCCGACGGCTGTGCCGAGCAGCACCCGCAGGTCGTCGCGGGGCGGTGTGCCGCGCAGGGGCGGCGGGGCGCTGCGCCGGGGCGGCGGCGCGGTGCCGGGCACGGGGGATCCCGTGGGCGGCGGGAGGTGCACGGCGGCGAGGGGGGTCTCGGTGCGCCCGTCGAGCCGGAGCACGGCCGGGCCCGCGCCCAGCGCCTCGGCAGCGAGCCACAGCGCCCCGGCCGCGTGCCCGGTGTCGAGGAGGAGCAGCGGCCAGGCCCGGTGGCCGTAGTGCGAGCGCGTGCGCCGCGGGGTGACGGTCAGCTCGACGGTCGCTCCCGGCGGCGTGCCGTGGGGCTGCGGGCCGAGGCGGTGCACGCGGTGGCGCAGGGGGTCGTAGCCGTAGCGTCCGGGCGGCAGGGGGCAGCGGGCGCCCACCACGAGCCGGGCGTCCACCGGGTGCAGGGCGCCCGCGGACGCGGCGGGCCGCAGCCGCCCGGAACGGTCCGAGGCCAGCAGCGACAGGCGCAGCAGCCGGTCCAGGTCCAGGTCCCCGGGGCCGGCGTCCGGCACGGGGAGCGGCGGGCCCGGCCAGGGCGGGACGGCGGGCCCGGCGGGCGTGTCGGGGCCGGGCTCCTCGGCGGAACGGGCGCGGGCGAGAGCGGTGACGAGATCCACGGGGCGGGCCTCACATGTGGGGCGGGGGAGCCAGGGTGAAGTCCTCGGGTCCGCTCGGGGCGCCGGTGCGCCAGCCGCGGTCGACGGCGGCGCGGGCGAGGCGCGGGCAGCCGAAGTAGCCGAAGGCGGCGGGGGCGTTGGGCAGGAGTCCGGAGACCAGGACCCGGGCGACGCGCAGCGGTGTCTCGGCCACGTCCTCGGTGGTGAGGTCGAAGGTCATGATCCGGTGGCCGCCGTCGTGGAGCGCGTTCTCCAGCCGCTCCCGGCTGCCGGCCGGCACCGCCTGCACGGGGACGGTGCCGAGCGCGGGCTTGGTGAACCGGCGGGCCTCGGGGGCCATCCGCTCGTCCAGCCACACCTGGACGTGCGCGCCCAGGTCCCGTACGTGCTCGAAGTGTTCGCCGCACGCGTCGAGGTACCGGGCGTCGGACCGGTGGTCCAGGTAGAGGCCGCGGGCGAGCAGCCCGGCCTCCACGGCCTGGAACACCCAGCCGTCCGGAGCGGTGAGGCCCTGGGTGAAGACCCAGGTGTGGACGGCTTCGAGCACTGCCTTGCGGGCGGCTTCGGCCGGATCGTACTTGCAGGCGAACCCGGCGGCGTACAGTCCGAGCCGGGGGTCGTGGACGAGGGCCGCGACGCAGGGGGCGAACTCCGAGGGCATCTCGGCGAGATGGACCTCGAGACCGGAACCGGCCAGGTCGTCGGCGAGGCCGGGCACGGTGGCCGGGTCGATGCCGCGGGCCGGGCCGTCCAGGTGCCACCACAGCTCGAGGGCGTCGCGTTCGACGATCTCCAGCAGGGCGCGTTCGACGGCGTCGTCGAAGCCCTGCCCGGTGGCGATGCCCGCGTAGTTGAGGTGATGGGTGCGGGGCAGTGAACGCAGCTCGCCCTGGCGCCAGTTGAGGTGGGTGAGGGCGACCGGCGCCCACACCTCGGCGGTCCCGGCGCCGGGCAGCCGTTCGGTGCCGCGGGTCCACAGGGCGGGGGTGTCGGGGGTGAGGCGGCGGTAGGGGAACCGGTCGCGGGCGTACTGCCAGTCGGCGTACGAGGGCAGCTCCTCCGGTCCGTACAACCGCAGCCCCTTGCCGGTCAGTTCGGCGGCCGTGGCGCGCAGCGGGGCGGCGGGGTGGCCCGGCGGCGGCACGCGGTTGCCGCAGTACCGTTCGACGCCTTCCGCTATCGCGGCGATGCGGGCGCCCTCGGGGTCGCCGAAGGTGGTGCCGAGGGACACCCGGTCGGCGGGCCACAGACCGAGTCTGCGGGCGTCCGACACCTCGGCGGTGAGCGCGGTGTAGCGGGGCGGGGCACCGGCGGGGTGCTCGACGGGCTTGACCTTGCGGACGATGCCGCAGACCGGGTCGACGAGGGCTTCCAGCGGCAGCGGCGTCATCGCAGGATCTCCTGTGCGGGATCGGTGGGTGTGGGACGGGAGCGCAGGACGCTCAGGCGGAGGCGGGTCCCGGCCGGGTCGACGTCCCGCCGGGAGGCCAGCAGGCGCGGGGCGCCGATCGGGTCCTCGCCGGTGTGGGGGTTGCGGGCGTGGGCCGGGAAGTGGTGCCCGGCGATCTCCAGGCGCAGCCGGGTGCCGGCGGGCAGCCGCCGGGCGAGCCGGCCGAGCGGCACCGTGAACCCGGTGACCCGCCCCGGGGGATCCGCGCGCCGGGTCACACCGACGGCGAGGCGCCGTGCCGTGCCCCCGGGGGTGAGCGCGGTGAGGCGGGCGGCCCAGTCGGCGGACGGGGTGTCCGCCGCGGCGCGCAGCGCGACGTGGACCGGTCCGACCACGTCCAGGGGGCGTGGCAGGGGCGGGGTGACGAGCAGGCAGCGGTCGGGGGTGCCGTCCGCGGGGACGGTCAGGTGCTCCGAGGAGACGGGGTGTTCGGGGTCGGCGGTGAAGGAGGCGCCGCGCAGCAGCCGCAGTCGCGGCGCGTACGGCTCGCCCTCGGTGCCGGCGCCGAGCCACAGGGGGCTGCCGCCCAGTCCGATCGCGCCCCGGATGCCCGGCGCGAGGTCCCCGGTGAGGGCCAGGCGCGCCCAACGGACGTAGAGGTCGCCGAGGTCGATGCGGTGTGCGGGGTCGGCGTCGGGTCCCGGCTCGGTGACGAGGCCGTGTCCCCAGGGGCCCAGCAGCAGCCGGGCCGAGGGGCCGCCCCAGTGCCGCCACAGGGCGACGGTGTCCTCGGTGAAGTGGTCGTGGTGGCCGCCCACCGCGAGCAGCGGAACCCGGGCGTCGGCCGCCCGTGCGATCAGCCGGCCGCGTTCACGGTGGTGCCAGAGCCCCGGCCAGGAGGGCAGCGCGCGGCCCAGCCGGCGGGGCAGGTCGGCCGGCGGCAGGTGGGTGAGCAGGCCGGGGTCGGCGGCGAGGGCCTTGTCCAGGGCCGCCGCGTCGGAGTCCCGCCGGTCGCCGTGCGCGGCCCACCAGCCGGCCCGGGCGGCGAGCCGCTCCACACCGGAGGGTTCACGGGCGGTGTCGGCGGCACCCAGCGCCGGGACGGCGGCGATGACGGCGTCCGGCCGGGCGTCGCCGGGTGCGTCGAGCGCGAGGACGAGGGCGCAGTGGGCGGCGTAGGACCCTCCGGCGGCCACGAGCCGGCCGTCGCTGAAGGGCTGCCGGCGGATCCAGCGGGCGGTGGCGGCGCCGTCGGCGGTCTCGTTCTCGTACGGGCGCCACTCCCCCGGCGATCCGTGCCGGCCGCGCACGTCCTGGGCCACGGCGGCGAATCCGCGGCGGGCCCAGCCGCGCAGTTCGGCCCGGTGCCGCAGCCGGTCGTAGGGGGTGCGGACGAGCACCGCGGGGAAGGGCCCCCGCCCGTCCGGGAGACGGACGTCGGTGGCGAGGCCCTCGACGGTCGTGGTGAACGGCGTCATCGCGCGGTCACCGGTGCCGCGGCGACGTCGGGGACGGGCAGGACGGGGTGTTCGGTGACGGTCAGGTTGCGCAGATCGACCCGGCGGAGGCGGCGCCGGGCGGGAAGCGGACCTCGTTCGGGGGCGCCGGTGGCCCACCGGGTGAGGTCGTCGGCGAGCAGGGCGGCGACCAGGCTCGCAGCGGGCGGGGTGAGTTCGACGGGTGCGCCGCCGGTGCGGGGTCCGGCCCAGTAGGCGGCCAGTTCGCGGTGGGCGGGAGTGGCGGCGAGGCGACGGGCCCGGACGTGGGCGGAGGTGACGTCGCCGGGGTCGGCGGCGAGCGGTTCGACGTAGGCCTGCAGGCCCTCGCGGTGGCAGCGCAGCCAGGCGACGCGCTGTCCGGGCAGCCGGTCGGCGGCGTCCCACAGGCCGTCGGGCACGGGCCCGTTCAGGCACCACACCACGGCGGCCGGCCGCCCGGCGGCGAGGTCCCCGGGCTCTCCCGGCCCGGGCTCGGCCCCCGCGGCGCGCAGATACGCGGCCAGCGGCTCGGTGAGCTCCCGGTCACCGAGCAGCCGTACGTCCCGCAGTCCGGTGGGCCACGCGGAGGGCGGCTGCTCGTCCGTCAGGTGTCCGGCCGATGCGAAGGCCCGGACGATGCGGTCGACTTCGGGGTCGGGGTCGGCATGGGGCCCGGTTCCGGCGGTGGTGGGTGCGCCGGCGAGCCTGCCGAGGAGGGACTCCTCGTCCGCGCCGCCGGTCCTGACCGTGAGGAACTCCCCGTCGGCCGTGCGGACGGCGAGACCCCGGCCGGGGACGGCGACCACCTCGACACCGGGTGCGAGCTGACTGCGGGGCACGTCTGAAATCTCCTGGGGGAAAGGGCCTGGGAAGGGCGTGGGCCCGCCCGGAAGGCGACGGGCGGGCCCACGAGAGAGGGAGACCGGCTCCCTTACTCCTCGGTGTCCTCGAAGGGGTTCTCGACGAGGGCGTTGGAGTGGGAGGCCGAGTCGTGGGCCAGCTGGCCCGGGTCGGCGATCGGGGCGAAGACCTGCTCGTTGTCCATGAACTCTCCTCGTTCGTCAGGGAGATGCGGCGCTCGGATGACCGCCGCACCGCACACACTAGTGAATATGATTTTCATATTCTAGTGCTGTGAGAGGGTGATCCGGGTAACACACCGGCCAGCCGCCCTCCGGGTCCCGGCCGACCCGGCCGGCCACCTGGAGCACGTCCGCGAGCAGCCCGGGTGTCACGACCTCCTCCGGCGGCCCGTCGGCGGCCACCCGGCCGTCCCGCAGGGCCACGATCCGCTCGGCGAACCGGGCGGCGTGGGCGAGGTCGTGCAGCACCATCACGACGGTCAGGCCGCGCTCCTCGCGCAGCCGCACCACGGTCCGCAGCACGTCGAGCTGGTGATGCAGGTCGAGATAGGTGGTCGGCTCGTCGAGCAGGAGGATCCGGGTGTCCTGGGCGAGCGCCATCGCCAGCCGGACCCGCTGGCGCTCACCGCCGGACAGCGCGTCCACGGGCCGCTCCGCCCACGACTCGACGCCCACGTCCCGCAACGCCCGCCGTACGACGGGATCGTCGCCCTCGCGCAGCATGCCGAGCGGGCCGCGCGCCGCGTACCGGCCCTGCCGGACGAGGTGCCGCACGGTCATGCCCGGGACGGCCGGGGCCGACTGGTGCAGCAACGCGACCCGCCGGGCGGTGTCCCGCCGGGAGAGCCGGGCGAGGTCGTCGGTGCCGAGCAGCACGCGTCCCTCCGCGGGCCGCAGCAGGCCGGCGGCCAGGCGCAACAGCGTCGACTTGCCACAGCCGTTGAGGCCGATGAGGGCGGTCAGCTCGCCCGGCCGCACGGTCATGTCGACGCCGCGCAGCACGGGTCGGCCCGGGTAGCCGAAGTGGACCCCTTCGACGCGGATCCCCATGGGTTCGGTCATGCTCTGTCCTTCGTCGACACATCGATCAGAACGTTCGGTCCGGGGCGCGGCGCACGACGACCAGCAGCAGCCCGGCCCCGACGCAGGTGGTGAGCGCCCCGACGGGCAGGGTGAGCGTGCCCGCGCCCCCTGTCGTCGCCAGCAGCCGGGAGGCCAGCTGGGCCGCAGCGTCCGCCCCGCACACCACGACCGCCCCGACGAGGGCGGCGCCCGGCAGGGCCCGGCGCAGGTCCGCGCCGAACACCGCGAGGGCGAGGTGCGGCACGAGCAGCCCGACGAACCCCAGCGCCCCGACGGCGGCGACGGCTCCCGCGGTCAGCGCCACCGCGCACAGCAGGGCGAGCCGGCGGGCCCGGCCGGTGGCCAGACCGGCGGCGGTGGCGATGTCGTCGCCGCAGCGCAGCAGGGTCAGCGGGCCGGCCAGCAGCCAGGCCACCGCCGTCCAGACCATCGCCCAGGGCCACAGCAGGTGCCAGTGCTGCCAGACCCGGCCCTCGGTGGTGCCGACCAGCCACTGGACGACGCTGCCCAGCTGCCCCGGCGCCACGAGCAGCACCATGGCGGTGAGCCCGCCGAGCACCGCCGAGACGAGCACCCCGTGCACGGCGGTCTGCGCGGGATCGGCCCCGCCGCGCCCGGCCAGCAGCCACAGCAGCGCCGCCCCGGCACAGCCGCCCAGGCAGGCGGCGACGACCACGGCCAGCGGCGACTCCCACCCCGCGAACCCGAGTCCGGTCGCGGTGACCGCACCGAGCACCGCACCCGGCGTCACCCCGGTGACCTCGGGTCCGGCGAGGGGGTTGCGCAGGGCCGACTGCAGGACCAGGCCGGCGACAGCGAGGCACGCCCCCGCTCCGAGGGCCACCAGGAGCCGGGGCAGGCGGAGTTGGAGCAGGATGTGCCGCTCCGTGGGGCTGCCCCCTCCCCCGAGGACGTCCCAGAGCGCGGCCGGGGACATGCCGCGCCCGGCGGCCAGTTCGGCGCCGGCGCACACGACGACGAGTGCGACGAGCACGGTGAAACGCCGGCTCACCGGGCCTCCTCCGCTCGGACCTGCTCCGGGAGCACGGGGGCGGGCCCGGCACCCGGTCCGGGGGCCGCGCCCGCGCCGCCCCACCGCCGGCGGCGTCCCGGGCGCCGGTTCCCGGAGCGCAGGAGGACGACTCCCGCGGGTACGCCCAGCAGTGCCGTCCAGGCGCCGGCCGGGGTCTCCACGGGGGCCAGCGCGAGCCGGGCCGGGAGGTCGGCGACGGCCACCACGACGGCCCCCCACGCCGCCGACCAGGGCAGCCACCGCACCGCGTCCGCCCGCGGGTCGATCCGGCGGGCCAGGTGCGGGGCGAGGAAACCGACCCACGCCACCGGCCCGCACACCGCCGTCACCGGCGCGATCAGCACGATGGCGATGGCCAGCGCCGCGAACCGGGCCCGCTGGGCGCGCACGCCCAGCGCCTCGGCGTCCTCGTCGCCCAGCCGCAGCACCGAGAGCACCGGCGCGCACAGCACGAGCGCGGGCACCGCGACGAGCAGCCAGGGCCACAGTCCGGTCACGTCCTCCCAGGTGCGGGCGGAGAGGGAGCCGAGGAGATAGCGGTAGATGAGCTGGAGGTCGAGCTGGTCGGCCATCACCATCAGCACCAGCAGCGCCGCCTGCAACGCGGCGGAGACCGCGGCCCCCGTCAGGAGCACGGCCGACGGACTGCGCCCCAGCCCGGCGGCGAGCAGGGTCAGCCCGCCGCCGAACGCGGCCCCGCCGATGGCGAGCAGGGGCTGCGCGGCGGCCGGGACGGACACCGCGAGGACCAGGGGCGCGGCGACCCCGAGCGCGGCCCCCGAGGAGACGCCCAGCATCTCCGGGACGGCCAGCGGATTGCGCAGCGCCTCCTGGAGCACGAGTCCCGCCGCGCCCAGGCAGGCACCGGCGAGCAGCGCCAGTACCAGCCGGGGTACGCGGAGTTCGCCCACGACGACGCCGGCGAGCGTGGTGTCCCCGTCGGCGAGTGCGGCGGGGACGCGGTGGAGCGGCACGTACGGGGTGCCCAGGGTCAGGGCGCACACGGAGGCCGCGGCCAGCAGGACGAGCACGGCGGGGAGCTGCCACCGTCCCCTCCGGCCGGCCGCCTCCGCGGCGCCCTTCACGGTGGGGGCGCTCACCGCAGTGCGGCCGTGGCCTCGTCGAGGACGATGCCCAGCGAACGGGTGCCGCGCCCCTTGGCCCACACCTCGGAGTTCACCTCGTGGACGTCGCCGTTGCGCACGGCCGGGATCTTGCCCCACAGCGGGTTCTTCGCCAGCTTCTCGGACAGCTTGCCGTCCGCGTCGCCGAAGCTCATGGTCTCGACGAACAGCACGTCGACGTCCTTGGCGAGGATCTCCTCCAGGCTGTAACTCCCCTCCACGCCCCGGGACTTCCAGGGGTAGTCGGCGATCTTCGGGAACAGGCTGGCGGCGGCGTCCCCCTCGGGGGTGGCGACGCCGAAGTTCTCGTCGCTGCCGTAGATGATCAGCGCGGTGCGGTCGCTCTTCGCCCGTTCCGCCGCGGCCAGCTTGGTGCGGAAGGCCTTCTCGGCCTTCTCCCCCTCGGCGGTGCGCCCGGTGAGCGCGGCGACGTCGCGCAGGTAGCCCACGCTGTCCTGCCAGGTCTCCGGCTGCATGGGCCAGAAGGTGGTGGCGCCCTTCAGGGCGGGGGCGAGTTTGCCGTGGGTGTCCTCCAGGCCGATCACGAGGTCGGGTTCGTGGGAGAGGATCGCCTCCACCTCGG
The DNA here is from genome assembly GCF_031181555.1 of Streptomyces sp. Classification (GTDB taxonomy): domain Bacteria; phylum Actinomycetota; class Actinomycetes; order Streptomycetales; family Streptomycetaceae; genus Streptomyces; species Streptomyces fimbriatus. The sequence continues at coordinate 110,520 of NZ_JAPSKQ010000001.1, forward strand.
GGGCGATGAACCCGCCGGGGATGATCTCGACCTGCCGGGCCCCCTCCTTCCCGAGGAAGTCCTCGTGGGCGAGGAGCGCGCTGTTCGTGGCCGTGGGGACGATGCCCAGTTCGGTCAGGATGTCGTCGCACATCGCGAACAGGCAGACGATGCGCCGCGGTTCCTTCGGCAGGGAGATCTTGACGCCGTTCGCGTCGGTCAACTCCCGTGTCGCCTCGATGGGTTCCACGGTGACGTCGGTCCCGGCGCCGGCGGCCCCCTCCTCGCTCGCGGGCTCGGTGGACGCTCCGCATCCGGCCAGGACGACGCACGCCAGGGCGGCGGCGAGCCGGTTTCGGACGGATCTGGACAGTGGGCGCAGCATGGCATGCCCTCGCTTCTTCTCAGGGGCCGGAACGCCGTTGAAGATACATGATAATCGTTTTCAACAGATCGTTCCCGCCCCCTGGAGGCTCCGATGACCGTCGATCCGCTCCTGCTCGTCTCCGGCCATGTGGAAGGGGTGGTGCGAGTGCTGACCGTGCCGGACGGAACCGAGGTCCACCGCCTGACGGGCCGTCATCTATCCGAGCACGCGGGGTTCCTGGCGCTCCCCGGCGGCCGGGTGGCCTGTGTCGACGACCGCAGGGGCGAACTGCTGGTGCTCGATCCGTTCGGCGGTGCGCTCGTCGCGGCCGCGGTCCCGGTCGCCGTACCGGCCGAGCACCTCGCCGCGGATCCCTCGGGGCGCCTGCTGGCCGTCACGACCGGGGTGGGCAGGAACGCCGGGCCGTGGTCGGACCTGGTGACGGTCGTGGACCTCGCCACGGGGGACGCGGCCCGGGTCCGCACGCGCGTGGGTGAGCCGGGGGTGACGGTGCTCGGGGGTGAGGACCCCCTGGTCGTCCTGCGGCACCGTGAGCCGGGGGCGCTCGCCGTCCACCGCTTCGCCGACCTGCTCGGGGCTCCGCCCGGCTGCCCGCCGGCCGTCCCGCACGCGCAGCTCCCGCTGCCGGCCGACGGTCACGGGGACGCCCACGACCCGTACGACGGCACCGTGTTCGCGGCCACGGGCGAGGGGGTGCACCGGGCGCGCCGGGAGGGCGGCACGCTCGCGGCGGAACCGGTGATCCCCTGGGGGTCACCGGCCCGGGGCTGGTACCTGCGGCTGGATCCGGTACGGCGGACGCTGTGGTCGACGCTGCGCGGTGGTCCCCCGGATCCGCTGCGCTGGCCGGAGTGGACCAACCAGGCGTGGTGCCACGAGCCGGGGACGGGCCGCACCACCCTGACCGACCTCGGCCCGGGGCTGGTCTTCCGGCTGGCCCTCGCCCGCGACCACACGGCCTTCACCCGCGTCCACCCCGACGGCGACGAACTGGTCCTGCTGGGCTCCGACGGCGGCGTCCGCCGCGTGCCGCTTCCCGCGATGGACGGCGCCCCGCGTCGCGGCGGCACGCCGTGGGAGGGGGTCCAGCGGCGGGCGGTGGCCGCGTCGCCCGGCGCGGACTGGGTCGCCGTCACCCGGGGCGGCCACGGCGAGGTGCACCTCGTCGACGCGCGGTCGGGCCGTGAGGCGGCCCGCCTGCGGCTGGACACCGGGCTGCGGCACGGCGGCCACGTCGTGCTGCGCACCCGGTCCGACGGCGCCGAGGGCGATCCGGTGGGCCGGTGACCGCCGGTCCGCGGGTGCCGTCACGCCACCGGCCGCGCGGGACCGCTGTGCAGCAGGTGGCGGGTCTGCTGCACGGAGTCGCCGAGGCGCAGGGCGAGCCGGGACGCCGCCCCGTACAGGTGCCGTACCGACTCCAGGCGCTCCAGGCGCGGCGCGAGGGCCGACAGGACGATGGCCAGGGCCACGCCGGACCAGGCGAGGGGCCCGAGCGGGGTGCAGCCGAAGAAGTGGCTGACGCCGGGGGTCTGCACGAGGGCGGCGAGCACGGCGGCGGAGCCCAGCGCCGTCGCCCACACCAAGGGGCTGTGGCGGCGGCCGGAGAGGGTCTGCACGAGCTGCGCGCCGACCACGCCGCACAGGGCCATCGTGGTGGAGCGGCGTTCGGTGCCGGGGGTGAGACGGCCGATCAGATACGCGGTGACCGCGCCGAGGCAGGTGGTCACGCCCCGGCGCCGGATGGCGCGCAGCAGGGGTGCGCCGAGGACGTCGAGCCCCATCGGGCCGGTCGCGGCGTGCACCGCCGTCGAGGGGTCGTCGCTCGGGGTCACCGCCACCGCCATGGCCGGGAACATGTCGGTGAGCAGGTTGACCAGCAGCAGCTGACGGGTCGACAGCGGCGAGGAACCCGCCAGCAGGGTGCCCAGCACGCTGAAGCCGACCTCACCGGCGTTGCCGCCGATGAGGATGCTCACCGCGTCGGCGACGCTGCGCCACAGGGCGCGGCCCTCGCCGACGGCGTCCACCAGGACGGACAGGTCGCCGGTGGTGAGCACGATGTCGGCGGCGTTGCGGGCGGCGGCCGAGCCGCGGGCCTCGATGCCGACGCCGACGTCGGCGGCGCGGATCGCGGCGGCGTCGTTGGCACCGTCGCCGGCCATCGCCACCACCCGGCCGGCCTGTTGCAGGGCCTCCACGACGTGGAGCTTCTGTTCGGGCGCGACCCGGGCGACGACGGCGGCGCCGCGCAGGGCGCGGACCCGGTCGCGCCGCCCCATGGTGACGAGTTCGTCCCCGGTGACCACCTCGGTCTCCTCCGGCCAGCCCAGTTGCAGGGCGATGGCGCGGGCGGTCTCCGGGTGGTCGCCGGTGAGCATGACGGGCAGGATCCCGGAGCGGCGCAGTTCCGTGAGCAGCGCCTGCGAGGTGGCGCGCGGGACGTCGGCCAGGGCGATCAGACCGACGAACTCCAGGTCCGCGAGGTCGGCGTCGAGTTCGGCGGCGGCGTCGGCCGCCCGGCACCGGCGACGGGCGACGGCGAGGACGCGCAGTCCCTGCCCGGCGAGGTCGTGGGCCGTCTCGGTCGCGTCGTCGGGGAGGTCCCGGCAGGCGGGGAGCACCGTCTCGGGGGCGCCCTTGACGACGAGGAGTCCACCGGCGTCCGCGTCGCCGGCGTCCCGTCCGACCGCCGCCGCGTAGCCCCGGCTGGCCTCGAAGGGGCGTTCGCCGTCGGCGGTCCAGGAGTCGTCGGGCGGGGCGACGTCGAGGACCGCCTCGTCGGTGGCGTGCGCGACGCGGCGTCCCTCGCCCGTCTCCTCCTGCGGGCAGGCGCGGGCGGCCAGCCGCACGACCGGTACGGCCCGCTCGGTGTCCGGGGCGAGCACGGTGCCGTCGGCGGTGGCCACCCGGACCAGGCGGAGCCGGTTCTCGGTGAGGGTGCCGGTCTTGTCGAAGCAGACGGTGTCGACCCGGCCGAGCGCTTCCAGGGTGCGCGGGGTGCGGACCAGGACGCCGCGCCGGGACAGCCTGCGGGCGGCCGCCATCTGGGCGACGGTCGCGACGAGCGGCAGGCCCTCGGGGACCGCGGCCACGGCCACGGCGACACCACCGCTGACGGCCCGCCGTATCGGGCTGCCGCGCAGCAGGGACAGTCCGGTCACCAGCGCGCCGCCGGTGAGGGTCACCGGCAGGGCCTTGCGGGTCAGTTCCTGCAGCCGTGCCTGGACGCCGGCGGGCGGCGGGGTGCGGGCGGCCAGGGTGATGGCCCGGCCCGCCTCGGTGCGGTCGCCGGTGTCCACCACGAGCGCGCAGGCCCGGCCGGCCACGACGGTGGTGCCCTCGAAGACCATGCAGGTGCGCTGGGCCACCGGTGCGCCGGGGGTGGGTTCGAGGGCCTTGGTCACGGGCAGCGACTCGCCGGTGAGTGCCGACTCGTCGACCTCCAGGCCGTCCGCCTCCAGCAGCCGCGCGTCCGCCGGTACGACGTCGCCGGCGCCGAGGCTGATCAGGTCACCCGGCCGCAGCCGGGCCGCGTCGACGGTGACCGTGTTCCGGCGGGCGTCCTGCCGGCGTGCCTTGGGCTGCTGCCGGGCGGCCAGCCGGGCCAGTGCGCGTTCCGCGCGCAGCCGCTGCAGGCCGCCCGCCACCGCGTTGATGTCCATGGCGCCGACGACGAGCAGCGCGTCGACGAGCGAGCCGAGCAGGGCCGAGGCGACCGCGCCGGTGGCCAGGACGGGCGTGAGGGGGTCGTCGAGTTCCCGGCGGACGGCACCGGCCGCCTCCCAGGTCCAGCGGGCGGGGGCCGCCGCGGGCGTACGGGTGAGCCGTGCCGCCCGCTGCCACGCGCGGTCGGCGAGCAGGGCGGCGGCTCCACGGGGCTCGGCGTCGGTGCGGAAGGTGCCGAGCAGGTCGCGGGCCTCGTGCGGTTCCAGGGCGTGCCAGGGCACGTGCAGCCGGGGTTCGGGCGGCGTGGCGGTGGCCACCCGCGCGGCCGCGGTCAGACCGGCGAGCAGGGCACCGGCCGCCGCGATGTTCACCGGGGCGTGCCGGGTGAGCCGCCGCCAGATGCGGCCACCGGGTGTGCCGCCGCGGGCCACCATGAGCCCGGACAGGGCGGCGCCCGCCCGGGCCAGCGTCTGCGAGCGGCGGCCCACCTGGCGTGCCGCCGGGATCGCGGTCAGCAGGCGCCACACGTCCCCGAGTCCGTTCGGGGCGAGCGCGTCGGCGCCCCAGGCGACGGCCGAGCGCGCGTCGGTGAGGGCGACGGCCACGTCACCGGCGGGCAGCCCGGCCGCCACGTCGCCGTCCCCGCGCGTGCCCACGCGGGCGACGCTCACCACGATGTGCCCGTCGTTCTGCAGCGCCCGGACGACGTCGGCGAACGGCAGGTCGGCCGGGGCGACCTCGTCGGCCAGGCGGGTGATGTCCTTCAGGTCGGAGCCGCCGGTGATCACCACGTGCAGTCCCGCCCTGCGGGCCGCGTCGAGGACGGCTTCGGCGCAGGGGTCGACCGGGTCGTCGAACACGGCGGACACCCCGTCGGGGGCGGCGTCGTCCCGAGGGTGGCTGCGCAGGGCGTCGGCGTGCAGGACGAGGGAGTCGGCGATCTCCAGTTGCCGCAGCCGCTCCCCGCTGCGCACGAGGACTCCGGACCGGGCGAGGTGGATCCCGAGGGCCGCGCTGAAGGCGGCCGGGCCGTAGCGCGCGGCCTTGGGCGATCCGGCGAGGACGGCTTCGGCGGCCTCCCGCGTGTCGTGGGTGACGAGGAGGGTGGCGGCGGCGCCCGCGACGCTGCCGGTGCCGGCGTGGGCCGCGTAGGCCTGGGCGGGCGTCACCCGCAGCGGCGGACGGGTGTCGGCGGGGCAGGGGATGCTGGTGCGCTGTTCGAGGCAGACGTCGTCGTGCAGGGTCTCGAAGGCGGCGGTCCTGGCCACCGCCTCGGTCAGCTGGCCGGTGCGCAGCAGTCCGTCGAGCACCAGGGACACCGGGGACTGCCCGGCGCCGTGCACGGTGGCGTTGGCCGCGGCGAGGATCAGCTCCATGCCGCTGTGGCCGAACCGCTGCCGCAGCAGAGCGCGGAAGCGGGGGTTCTCGCGCAGCAGGGTGACGGCGGCGGTGATCACCTTGGGACTGCGCGGCAGGCGCAGCGACCGGCCGGCCAGGGCGCCGGCGGCACCGGCCGCGTCCAGCAGCAGCGCCCCGGCGGCGACCCGCACCTCGCGGGGGTCGCCGGGGTGGGCGGTCTCGTCCTCCTCCCCCTCCGGGCCGGCGTCCTCGGTCAGTCCGAGGCGGGTGGCGAGCTCGACGGCGTGCTGGGTCACGCGGTCGCTCACCGCGTCCGTCACCGCGGTCACCACCAGACGGGACAGTCCCTCGTCCCAGTAGGCCGTCAGGACGTCCGGGTGGTCGAGCAGTTCGACGGCGGCCTTGCGGGCGAGCGGGCCGGCGGCGCCGTCGGGGTTCCGCAGGGCCAGGTGGACGCGGTGACCGGCCCGCCAGTGCCGGTCGCCGCTCAGTGCGTTGCGGGCGACGTGCCGGACGCGGCGCGTCGTGTCGCGGACGGACGTCATGCCCTGGGCGGTGCCGCGGGCGGCGCCCGCGGCGGCGCCCGCCACGGCCCCGGCGAGGGGGGCGACGTCGAAACGTGTGAGCATCGCAGACCGTCCTGTGATCCCGGCTCAGCCCGTGTGCCGGTCGTCGTGCGGCTGCCCGTGCGCGCCGGGCGGGCCGTGGTGCGTGGTGGCCTCGGCGACCTGCTTGAGCGCCGACGCCGTGGCCGTGTCGCCCACCTTGGCGGGCTGTTCGTGCGTGTGCTGCTCCGCCGGTTCGTGCCGGTGGCGGGAGGAGGCCAGCCGGTCGCCCGGGCCGCGGTCGGCGGACGGCTCGGCAGCGGGCTCCGGCTCGGTTCCGGGCTCGGTGCGCGCGTCCTGCCGCCCTTCGGCGGCGTCCGGTGTGCCGCCGTCCGAGGACTTCGTGCCCTCCGGGCGCGGTCCGGGGCGCGGCTGGGTGAGCCAGGCGACGGCCGCGCCGGTCAGCGCCACCGGCCACTCGACGACGCCGACCGCACCGAGCACGCCGGCTCCCGTGTAGACGGCCATCCGGCGTCCGCGCGGGGACACGGCGCCGATCGTGTCCAGGGCACCGCCGGCCACCCTGCCCACCTGCTCCGCACCCGGCAGGTGCCGCAGCCCGGAGGCGACGGCCCGCAGCGGCTGCGGAAGATCCGGCGAACGAGACGTGTTCTGGTTCATGTCGACCTCCACCAGCGCATCACCCAGGGTCGCTCTTCACGTTCCCTGCCTTTTGTCCCATATTCAGTCGTGACCGGTCTCGGCGCTTTTCTTGTGCGTCCCGAGGTGCCCGCCGGGGTGCGGCGGCGAGCGGTCCGTACCCCGTGCGTCCCGGTCCGTGTCGGAGCGGGCGCGCCGGGTACTCAGTGCGGCACACAGGGCCGTGCCGGGCAGGGACACCGGGCGGCGCCGTGCGGACCCGTCCGATCGGTGAAGGGAGTGGTCATGACGGAGAACGGTGAGGACGCCACGCTCGTCCGGCACCCGGGGACCCCGGACCTCCGTCTGGCCATGGACGCCCCCGGGCCGCCGCCCCCGGCCGCCGGGGCTCCGCACGACGGGCGGTCCGAGGAGGGCCCCGACCTGCCCCGCGACCGCAACCAGGCCATCCTGGAGGCGGCCAAGCAGGTCGGCGCGGTGCTGAAGCGGGCCGGCCACCGCTTCGCGCTGGCCGGCAGCGTCGCCGTCTACGCCCACGGCGGCAGCGGGAACCTCCAGCACGACGTCGATTTCTGCGTCCGCCCCGAGGACGCCGAACCGGTGGCCGCCACGCTGCGTGAGGCCGGGCTGACGGTCTACGCCCCGCCGGAGGACTGGCTGATCAAGGCCACGTGCTTCGGCCAGGACGTCGACATCATCTTCGAGCTGGCGCACCGGCCCGTCTCCGCGGAGATGCTCGACCGGGCGGAGGAGCTTCCGGTGGAGTCGGTGCGCATGCCGGTCCTGGCGCCCACCGATCTGCTGTGGAGCCTGCTGGCCGCCTTCTCCGAGCACCACTGCGACTTCGGTGCGGTGCTGCCCATCGCCCGCGCCCTGCGCGAGAAGGTCGACTGGGAGCGGGTGCGGCGCGACTGCGGCGACGAGCCCATGCCCGCCGCCTTCTTCTTCCTCCTGGAACGGCTGAACGTCATCTGACACACGTCCGCGGAAGGAACCCTCATGAACGCCCACGACGCCGAATCCGCAGGCGGCACGCCACCGGCGCAGAGCCCGGAGTACCGCGTCGCCCATCTCCACGACCGTCTCGCCTCCGGCGAACTCGGCGAGCTCGGCGTGCACATCGAGGTCCGCGGCGAGTCCGTGCTGGTCACCGGGACCGTCCCCTCGGCCCGGTGCCGCGAGGACGTCCTGAGCACCGTGCGCGAGGAGCTCACCGGGCTCGAGGTGCACTACGACATCATGGTCACCGAGGCCTCGTCACCCGATCACGCGGAGGAGCTGTCATGATCCGGATCGCCGCCGTCGGGGACATCCACATGGGGCCCGACACCCGGGGCGTGCTGCGTCCCGCGTTCGACACCCTGCCCGAGTGCGCCGATCTCCTGCTGCTGGCCGGGGACCTCACCCGGCACGGCACGCCCGAGGAGGCCCGCGTGGTGGCCGACGAGATCCGGGGGCTCGGCGTCCCGGTGGTCGCCGTGCTCGGCAACCACGACCACCACGACGACCGGCCGGAGGAGGTCACGGCCCTCCTGCGGGACGCCGGCGCCCACGTGCTGGAGGGAGAGGGGACGGTCGTGGACGCCGGGGACGCGCGGATCGGGGTGGCCGGAACCAAGGGGTTCGGCGGCGGGTTCGTCGGGCGCAGCGCCGGGGAGTTCGGCGAGCCGGTGATGAAGGAGTTCGTCCGGCACTCGCGCCGGTGCGCCGACGACCTGCGGACCTCCCTGGAGCGGCTGGCGGAGGAGGGCTGCGACGCGCGGATCGCCCTCACCCACTACTCCCCCGTGCCGGAGACCCTGGCCGGGGAACCGCTGGAGATCTACCCGTTCCTCGGCAGCTATCTGCTGGCCGAGGCGATCGACACGGCCGGCGCCGACCTCGCCGTGCACGGGCACGCGCACGCCGGCACGGAGCACGGCATGACCACCGGGGGCGTCAAGGTGCGCAACGTCGCCCAGCCGGTCATCGGCCGCGCCTTCCACGTCTACCACCTGCCGGCCCCGGACCGTGTGCGCGCCGGCACCGGCGCGCACGCGGCGACCGGCTGAGCCCGGCCGCCGCCACCCCCGGTCCCAGCGCCGTCGGTCCACACCGGCGGCGCTTCTTGCTGCTCCGGCCCGGGATGCGTACCGCCTCTTGTGTGAACACCCCGCACGGCGTGCCCGCTTTGAGCACTTTGTCTGATTAGCATGCAGATTCCGCGTCCCGTGGCCGACGTCGCCACACCGCAGCCCGGGGCGCGGACCGCGCTCGCCGGCCCGCGCCCGCCGTCGGCCTGCGCGGGGCGAGGGACGGGGCCGTCCGCTCGTCGTGCCGTTCGTCCGCCGATCCGCCCCGACCCCGTACGAGAGGACACCAGATGGCGCCGTCGGGCCGTCCCGGACCACCGTCCGCACACGCCTTCGCCCCGCACGACACCGAACTGCGCTCCGCAGCACGGCATCTGGCACGCCGTCGGTTCCTGACGGTCACCGCGGCGGCCGCCGCCCTCGCCTTCACCACCAACCTGCCCGCGCGCGGCGCCTTCGCCGCACCCGAGCTCCCGGCGGTCCGGATCACCCAGGACCCGTTCACGCTCGGCGTCGCCTCCGGGGACCCGCTGCCCGACTCGGTGCTCATCTGGACCCGGCTCGCCCCGGCCCCCTTCGAGGCGGACGGGGGGCTCGGGCAGCAACGGGTCGTGGTCTCCTGGGAGGTCGCCCTGGACGAGTCCTTCGCCGCGGTCGTGCAGCGGGGCACCGCCCTCGCCCACCCGGAGTACGGCCACAGCGTGCGCGTGGACGTGCGGGGCCTGGCACCCGGCAGCCGCTACTGCTACCGGTTCCGCACGGGCCCCTGGATCAGCCCCACCGGACGCACCCGCACCGCTCCCGGCCCGGGCAGCGACACCGCGAGCCTGAGGCTGGCCGCCGTCGCCTGCCAGGCGTACCACGACGGCTACTACACCGTGCACCGGCATCTCGCGCAGGAGGACGTCGACGTGGTGTTCCACCTCGGCGACTACCTCTACGAGTACGCCGTGGACTCCGCGGGCGGGGCCCGCAACTACACCGACCTCGTGCTGCCGGACGTGTTCAACCGCGAGACGACGACCCTGGCGGACTACCGGCTGCGCTACGCGCTCTACAAGAGCGATCCCGACCTGCGCGCCGTCCACGCCGCCCACCCGTTCGTCGTCACCTGGGACGACCACGAGACGGAGAACAACTACGCGGGCGCCGTCGACGAGAACGGCAGCGATCCGGAGCAGTTCCTGGTGCGGCGCGCCGCCGCCTACCGCGCGCACTGGGAGAACCAGCCGCTGCGCGCCGCCCAGTTCCCCCAGGGCCCCGACGCCCTGCTGTACCGCAGGCTGCACTGGGGCACGCTCGCCCAGTTCGACGTCCTCGACACCCGCCAGTACCGCTCCGACCAGGCCTACGGCGACGGACTGCACGTTCCCGGCCCCGAGTCGGACGACCCGGCGCGCACCCTCACCGGGGACGCCCAGGAGCGCTGGCTGATCGACGGATGGGCCGCCTCGACGGCGCTGTGGAACGTGATGCCCCAGCAGGTGTGCTTCTCCCAGCGCAAGTTCGACCTGAACGCCGAGGCGAGACTCTCCATGGACGCCTGGGACGGCTACCGCGCCGGCCGCGGCCGTCTCGTCGCGGGGGCGAAGGCGGCCGGTGCCGCCAACTGGCTGGTGCTCACCGGCGACGTCCACGCGGGGTACGCCTTCGACATCAAGGACGACTTCGACGACCCCGCCTCCGCGACCCTGGGAACGGAGCTGACCTGCACCTCCGTCGCCAGCGGCAGGGACGGCACGGAGCGGCCGGCCAACTGGGACACCTTCATGCGGGCCAATCCCCACCTGAGGTTCTACGACGGCCGGCGCGGCTTCGTGCGGGTCGAGCTGGGCCGGGAGAACGCCCGGGCCGACTTCCGGATCGTCCCCGCCGTGACGACACCCGGCGCGCCCGTCTCCACGGTCGCCTCCTTCGTCACCGAGGCCGGCTCGCCCGGCCTGCGGCCCGCCTGACACCCCGGGGGCGCTCCGTCGCGTCCTGGTACTGCACTTGGCGCCCGTGCGCCCACCAAAGCGCGAAAGCGGACCGTCCACGACATCGCCCCCGGCGCGGCGGGCAAGGCCTAGGGGTGTCCGACGCTTTCCGCCGGGCGCGCGGCGGCTTCCCCCGAACGCAAGGAGACGTACCGAATGGTCCACAGACATGCCCGGGCGGCGCGCCGATCGGCCGTCACCGCGCTCGGCGCTCTCGTGCTCGCCGGCCTCCCCGCCGCCGCGGCGGCGGATCCCGCACCCGCGGCGGGGACGGTGCCGGGCGCCGCACAGACCCTCGGCGCCGACCGGCCGCCGCCCCATCTGCTCGACGCCCTCCGGCGCGACCTGGGGCTGACGCCGGCTCAGGCGTCCGAACGGCTGGTCAACGAGGCGGAGGCGGGCACCCGCGCGGGCCGGCTGCGCATCGCCCTGGGCGACCGGTTCGCCGGGGCGTGGGTGCGCGGCGACACCTCCCAGGAGCTCACCGTCGCGACCACCGACGCCGAGGACGTGCCGGCCATCGAGGCCCAGGGCGCGAAGGCCGCCGTCGTGCGGCGGACGCTGGCCGACCTGGAGGCGGCCAAGGAGAAGCTGGACGCGGCGGCCGGCCGCGTCCGGACCCTCGACACGCCCGTGTGGTACGTCGACGTACCGAAGAACCGGATCATGGTCCAGGCGACGAGCCAGGAGGCGGGAGCCGCCTTCGTCGAGGCCGCGGGGCTCCGGGGCGAGGACGTCGGGATCCGCATGACGGAGGTCCGGCCGCGCCTGCTGCAGGACATCACCGGCGGGGACGCCTTCTACATCAACGACTCCGCGCGCTGCTCCGTCGGCTTCTCCGTCACCAAGGGCGAGCAGGGGGGCTTCGTCACCGCCGGCCACTGCGGCGATCCGGGCGACACGACGACCGGATACGACCGGACCGCGCAGGGCGCCTTCGAGGCCTCCACGTTCCCCGGCAAGGACATGGCGTGGGTGGCCACCGGCGACCAGTGGACGCCCACGCCCGACGTCAAGGCGCAGGGCGGTCAGGAGGTGCAGGTCACCGGCTCGGCGGAGGCGCTCGTCGGGGCGGCGGTGTGCCGCTCCGGCTCGACCACCGGATGGCGCTGCGGGACCGTCGAGCAGCACGGCGCGAGCGTCAGCTACCAGGAGGGCAGGGTCGACGGGCTGACCCGGACGACGGTGTGCGCCGAGCCGGGCGACTCCGGCGGGCCGTTCGTGGCGGGCGCCCAGGCGCAGGGCGTCACCTCCGGCGGCTCCGGGGACTGCACCAGCGGCGGCACGACGTTCTACCAGCCGGTCAACCCGATCCTCACGGACTTCGGGCTCACGCTGACCACGGCCACCGCGCAGGTGACGGCACCGGCCCCGCAGGACGGCACCGCGCAGGAGTGGGCCGCGGGCCGCGTCTACGAGGCCGGGGCCACGGTGACCCGCGACGGCGTGCGCTACCAGTGCCTGCAGACCCACCAGGCCCAGGGCGCGTGGGCGCCCGCCGGCACACCGGCCCTGTGGCAGCGCCTGTGACCCCCTGACCGGTACGGCCCCGCGGCGCCGACGGGTGCCGGGCCGGTGGCGCGGGGCGCCGCGGGGGCACGCCGAGGGCCTGTTCGGGTTCCGCGCGGCCGCCACCCGGGGCCGGGAGGAGCCGGCGGACCGGCTGCGGGGGTGCGCCGACGGCGTCGCCCGCGCCACCGGCGCCACCGCCGAGGCGGAGCGGGCCATGTGCGTCCCGAGCACTTCCGCGACGGCGGGGTGCTCTCCGAGCGGTCCGCCGCGCCCCTGTCCCGGTCGGGAATCGCACCGGCCCCGCCCGCCCCGGGCGTCCCTCTCGGCTCGTCGGACATCGGCAGCGTCGGCGCCCGGGTGTCCGCGGTCCACCCCTTCGTCGCGGTCATGGGCGCGGACGGTTCCGTCCGCGCCCCCGAGTCCGCCGCTGCCGCCGCCTCCTCACGGGCCCGCGGGGCACCCGTCGCCGCGTCCCGGGTCCCGGCCCGCACGGCGGTGGACGTACTGCTCCGCCCCGGGCCGCGGCAGGCGGCCCGGGCGCGGCACCGCGGGGAGCGTGCGGGCCGAAGCCCTGCCCTATCGGACCGCCCCGGCGCCGCGGCCGGTCCGGACGCCGGTCCTGTCGGCCGGCGGACGCACGCCGGCCAGGAGGACGCCGCTGTGCGGGCGGGTCGGGACGCGGTTCAGCGCGATCGTGAGGTTCTGCTCCGGCACCGTGTACTCCAGGCGGGCCAGCCGCACCGCGAGCGCCTCCAGCACGCCGATGGTGATGCCCTCGCCGGGGCAGCGGTGGCCCGCACCCGGATCGCCGCCGCCCTGCGGAATCAACTCGTCGCGCTCGACGGGCCGTTCGAGGAAGCGCTGCGGACGGAAGGTGTACGGGTCGCCCCACAGCGACGCGTCGTGGTTCTGTCCGTACACGTCGAGCACCACCAGTCCCCCGGCCGGTATCCATTCGCCCCGCCAGAACAGGTCCCGCGCGGCCAGGCCGCCGAGGAACGGCACGAACGGGTAGAAGCGGCGCACCTCGTGCGTGAACGCCGCGGTGAACGCGCTGTCACCGTCCGCCAGGGGCGCCCGGTGCTCCGGCCACCGGTGCAGGGCGTGCGCCGTGAAGGCGACGAACCAGGCGACGGCGGCCGTCGGACGGACGACGTTGAGCAGTTCCACCGCGGCCGTCCTCTCGTCGAGCGGCCCACCGTCCGCGTCGCGGTGCCGGCACACCAGGTCGAGCACCGAGTCCGCGGGGGCGGTGACCCCGCCGGACCGCACGTCCCGCACCAGCCGGGCCAGCCGGTCCTCCTGGCGGCCGCGGGCGCGCCGGGCCCGCAGGTGGCGCGGTCCGGCGGTGGCGAAGCCGTCGACCATCGCGATCATGTCGCGGGCCACCGCCCCGGCGTCGGAGTCGTCCAGCGGTATCCCGGCCCAGCGGTGGACACCGAGGGTGAGCACCGTGCTCGCCTCGTCGAACAGCACGACGGAGCCGCGCCGGCTCCACGCGTGCACGGCGTCGTCCCAGGCCTCGGTGACCTGCTCGACCAGTCCGGCGATGCGGTCGGGTGCCAGCAGCGGCAGGAACAGGGCCTTGCGGGCGCGGTGGGCGGCGCCGTCGAGGGTGTGCACCGCCTCGTGGCCGAACAGGGTGGCGAGCACGGGCTCGGGGATCGCGCGATGCCGGTGCACGTTGTGCTCGTCGTAGAAGAACCGCACCGCTTCCGGTCCGCGCAGCGCGAGTGCGGGCCGGCCCAGGAGCCGGGTGCGCACCACGGGGCCGGCGCTGTCGCGCATCCGGTTGGGCAGCCAGGCGTAGCCCTCGGCCAGCAGCGGCAGGGTGCGGTCGATCAGGGGGCGGCTGAGTACGTCCATGGCCGCCGGGTGCCCCGCCGGACCACCAGGTCACCCCGTCCGGGCGGACCGCCCGGACGGGTGTGTCCGAGACCACGTGCCGAACGAGGCCCGGATCACGTCCGGACGGGTGAGCCGGGGACTACCGTGCCGGTGAGGTTTCCCTTACCCCACCCGTTCGGACGGCCCGGCAGTGCAAGCAGATCTCTCCCCGGTCATCGCGGCGACCGCGCAGTGGCTGACCCGCTCCTTCCCCGCTCCCGGCGGGGCGCTCGCCTCCGCCCTGTGCGAGGCGCAGGCACGGCAGGCCGTGACGGTCGCGGCGTGGCTCCGGTACCCGACGGCGATGGACGCGGCCCTGCTGGAACTGGCCGGCCCGGGTGGTTCGGCGCGGCTCGACTGGGTCACCGGCGCCGACGCGGGCGACGGTGTCGCGGCGGACGCCTGGCGCACCTGGGTCGACGAGGTCGTGGCCAGCTGGGCCGCCTGCCTGCTCACCGACCCGGAGCTGGCCTCCCGCGCGGTGGCCGCGCTCGCCCGGGACGGCGAGCACGCGGTCGGTCTGCCGGCCGAGTTCCGGCGGCTGCTCACCCCCGACGAGGCCGACCGGCGCGCGGCGGCGCTGCTGCGCCACCCGGACCTGCTCGCGCCCGTGGCCGGGCTCCACCACTCCGGCCTGCTCGACCGGCTCGACCCGGACCACACCCTCATCGCCTGAGCCCGGGGGCCACCCGCCCCGCGGCCGCCGTACGGCCCGCCCTCTCCCCGGTGCCGGGAGGCGCCCGCGCCGCGCCCGCCTTCGACGCCTCCGTCGGCGCCGCCCGACGCCCGCGGGACCGTCCGCCCTCCACCGCGCCGCCCGCGGCGATCGCCCGCCGCCTCCCGTGGCCTCCCCGCCCGCCCCCACCTGCCGGAACGACGGACCGGTGGCCGGTCCCGCGGGCGTCGTCACGCTCCGTCATTCACTGGATCGCAGTACGCGACCGTGCCGCGGCCACTCCGCCGGCCCACGCTGGCCCCGAGGGTGTCCGCCGCCCTCCAGGGCTCGACGGCCCGGCCCGGCCCGGCGCCGGAGGCCCTGGGCCGAGCCGGTTTCCGACGTCTCCGACGGAGGGCTGAGCGACATGAACACCGCCATATCCCGGAACTGGGAGCACGCCGTCGTCACCGGCGGCGCCGGATTCGTCGGCTCCCATCTGTGCGCCGCCCTGCTGGACGCGGGCGCCGCCGTCACCTGCGTGGACGACTTCAGCACCGGCCGGCCGGAGAACATCTCCCCGCTGCTCGAACGGCCCGGGTTCACGCTGGTGCAGGCCAACGTGGCCGAGGAGCTGCCGGTCCGGCGGCCGCCCGACCTCGTGCTGCACTTCGCCTCCCCCGCCTCCCCCGCCGACTACCTGCGGCTGCCGCTGCACACCATGGAGACGGGCAGCCTCGGCACCCGCAACGCCCTGCGGCTCGCCCGGACCGCCGGGGCCCGCTTCGTCCTGGCCTCGACCTCGGAGGTCTACGGCGACCCCCAGCAGAACCCGCAGGACGAGCGCTACTGGGGCAACGTCAACCCGGTCGGCCCGCGCAGCGTCTACGACGAGGCCAAGCGCTTCGGCGAGGCGCTGACCACCGCCCACGCCGAGACCCACGGCACCGACACCTGCATCGTGCGGCTGTTCAACACCTACGGCCCGCGGATGCGCGGGCACGACGGCCGCGCCGTGCCGACCTTCGTGCGGCAGGCGCTGGCCGGCGAGCCCCTCACCGTGACCGGGGACGGGCAGCAGACCCGGTCGCTGTGCTACGTCGACGACACGGTGGCCGGCATCCTCGCGGCCGCCGCCCACGGGATGCGCGGCCCGGTCAACATCGGCAATCCCGGCGAGATCACCATGCTGGACCTGGCCCGTCTCGTCGTCGGACTCGCCGGTTCCGCGTCGGAGATCCGCTTCATCGAACGCCCGGTGGACGACCCGGCGGTGCGCTGCCCGGACATCACGCTGGCCCGGGACAAGCTCGGCTGGGAGCCGAGGGTGGACGCCGAGGAAGGGCTGCGGCGCACGATCGCCTGGTTCCGCGCCGAAGCGGACCACTGACCGGGGCCGTCCCCGCCGGCCCCAGGACATCGCGGCCCCGCCGCCCGCCCCGATCCGCGAAAGGCCCGTCCCCATGCGCATCCTCGGAATCAACGCCCTCTTCCACGACCCCGCCGCCGCCCTCGTCATCGACGGGCGTACCGTCGCCGCCGCGGAGGAGGAACGGTTCTCCCGCCGCAAGCACGGCAAGCGGCCGCTGCCGTTCTCCGCCTGGGAACTGCCCGAGAAGGCCGCCGCCTGGTGTCTGCAGCGGGCCGGGCTGCGCCCGCAGGACCTCGACGCGGTCGCCTACTCCTTCGACCCGGCCCTCGCCCGCCCCGCCGACGCGATGGGCCTGGACGACCCGTGGGACCACCTGCGGCTCACGTACGCGCGCGAGGCGCCCGGCTTCCTGCGCACCGCGCTGCCCGGACTGGACCCCGGCGTCGTCCGCTTCGTGCCGCACCACATGGCGCACGCCGCCTCCGGCGCCTTCGCCGCACCCGACGCCCGGGACTCCTCCGTCCTCGTGCTGGACGGCCGCGGCGAACGCGCCTCCCACCTCGCCGCCCGCCGCGTGCGCGACCGGCTCGAACCCCTGTACGCGCAGGACCTGCCGCACTCGCTCGGCCTGGTCTACGAGGAACTCACCGAGCACCTCGGCTTCCTGCGGTCCGCCGACGAGTTCAAGGTGATGGCCCTCGCCTCCCACGGCACCCCGCGCATGCTGCCCGAACTGCGCCGGTACGTGTATCCGACCGGGGACGGCGGCTTCCACGCCACCGGGGTGCCCTGGCGCGAGCTGTGCGCGCCGCGCGGCCCGGACGAGCCGTGGACCCGGGACCACGCCGATGTCGCCGCCAGTGCGCAGGCCGTGCTGGAGGAGACCCTGCTGGACCTGGTGCGCTGGCTGCACGGCCGTACCCATGACCAGGTGCTCACCCTCGCCGGCGGCGTGGCCCTGAACTGCGTCGCCAACTCCCGTATCGCCCGCGAGGGTCCGTTCTCCCGGGTGTGGGTGCAGCCGGCGGCCGGTGACGCGGGGACCGCCCTGGGCGGCGCCCTGCTGCTGTCCGCCGGTGCCGGTGACGAACCGGAGCCCATGGCCGGCGCCGACCTCGGCCGGGACTGGTCCGACGCGGAGCTGGGCGCCTGGCTGAAGACGGCGGCCGTGCCGTTCGAGCGGCCGGCGGACATCGCCCGGACCGTGGCCCGGACGCTGGCGGACAACGGCATCGTCGCCTGGTTCCAGGGGCGCAGCGAGTACGGCCCCCGGGCGCTCGGCCACCGGTCCCTGCTGGCCCACCCCGGGCACGCGGGCAATCTGGAGCGGCTCAACGACGTCAAGGGCCGCGAGCAGTTCCGGCCGGTCGCGCCGATGGTGCTCGCCGACCGGGCCGCCGGGATCTTCGACGGTCCGCTGCCCAGTCCGTACATGCTGTTCGTGCACGACGTGGCCCCCGCCTGGCGGGAGCGCATCCCGGCGGTGGTGCACGTCGACGGCACCGCCCGCATCCAGACGGTCGACCCGGCGCGCGAGCCCCTGGTGGCGCGGATGCTGAGCGAGTTCGAACGGCTGACCGGGCTGCCCGTGGTCGTCAACACCAGCCTCAACACGGCGGGCCGGCCGATGGTGGACGACCCGCGCGACGCCCTGGAGTGCTTCGGCTCCTCCCCCGTCGACCTGCTGGCCATCGGCCCGTACGCGGTCCGGCGCGGCGAGCTCTTCCGCTCCGGCGGCACCGGAGACGGTGACGACGGCGACGACGGCGAGGTCCTGCGGTGAGCGGGCCCGCCGCCCCGAGCGGGGAGTACGCGGTGGTGGTGCCGACGCTGGGCCGGCCCGGCCTGGGAGTGTGCCTGCGGGCGCTGGCCGAGGCGGAGGGACCCGGCCCGGCCCGGGTCGTGGTCGTCGACGACCGCCCCGACCCCGCCGGCACGCCGCTGACCGCCGCCGTCCCGCCGTCCCTGCGCTCGCGCACCCTCGTCGTACCCGGCGGGGCGCGCGGACCGGCCGCCGCACGCAACACCGGATGGCGGGCGGCCGGGGACGTGCCGTGGATCGTCTTCCTCGACGACGACGTGGTCCCCGGCCCCACCTGGGCCGACGACCTGGCCCTCGACCTCGCCGGGGCGAGTGTCGCGACCGCCGGGATCGCCGCCCGGATCGAGGTGCCGCTGCCGCCGGACCGCCGGCCCACCGACCGGGAACGCAACACCGCCGGTCTCGCCGGCGCCCGCTGGATCACCGCCGACATGGCGTACCGCCGTCGGGTGCTGGAGGCCGTCGGCGGTTTCGACGAACGGTTCCGGCGGGCGTTCCGGGAAGACGCCGACCTCGCCCTGCGGGTGCTCGACGCCGGGTGGACGCTGTCCGAGGGCCGCCGCACCACCACGCATCCGGTGCGGCCGGCCGGGCGCTGGGCCTCCGTCCGGCTCCAGGCGGGCAACGCCGACGACGTGCTGATGACCCGGCTGCACGGACGCGGCTGGTGGCGTCGGGCCGAGGCCCCCCGGGGGCGCCTGCCGGTGCACCTGGCGGTGACGTCGGCCGGCCTGGCGGCCGTGGGCTGCGCGCTGTCCGGCCGGCCGCGCGCCGCGGCGGCGTGCGCCGCCGGATGGCTGGCGGGAACCGCCGAGTTCGCCCTCGCCCGGATCCTGCCGGGGCCGCGCACCCGGGACGAGATCGTCACCATGGTGCTCACCAGCGCGCTCGTTCCGCCCGCCGCGGCGTGGCACTGGCTGCGCGGACAGGTCGTCCACCGCGCCGCGCCGCGCCACGCCCCGCACCGGTCCGGGAACCCGGCGTCCGCGCACCGCCCGGCGGCCGGGGAACGGCTGCGGTCATGACCCGCCCCGCCGGCCCGGTGGTGGCCGGCACCGCCGGCGGACGGCTCGGCACGGTCGCCGGCCCGGGCACCGGCCGGCTGGTGCCGCCCCGCCCCGAGGCGCCGGCCCGGGCCGTGGCCGGTCCGGCGGCCGCCCCGGCGCCCCGCGAGGGGTGCGGGACGGCCGGGCGCGGATCGCCGCGGCCACCGGGGTGGCGTACCTCGGGGTCCTCGACGCGGAACCCGCCGCCACCCGCCGGCCCGCGGGCCGGCGACGTCCGAACTCCGAAAGGAGGTGCGGGTCCCGCCGCCGTCCTCGCCGAGGCGGTGCGCCCGAACAGGATGACCGC
>NZ_JAPSKQ010000059.1 GCF_031181555.1 Streptomyces sp.
TCGGTCTGGGCTCCTACACCGAACTGCCCTCCTCCAACCCCGCGGTCCTCGCCTTCCTGCGCGAGTACGAGGACGACCTGGTGCTGTGCGTCCACAACTTCTCCCGGTTCGCACAGCCCACCGAGCTGGATCTGAGCGCCTTCGCGGGCCGTCATCCGGTCGAGCTGTTCGGCGGGGTGCGCTTCCCGGCCGTCGGCGAACTGCCGTACCTGCTGACCCTCGGGGGCCACGGGTTCTACTGGTTCCGGCTGCGCAAGGAACACGCTGCGTAGTCCCGGGACCCGGCGGCGAGGGCGCCGATGGTGCCGGTTCTCGCGCTTGACACCGGTGGCCCCGGCCGTATTCGGGGGCGGGGCGGTTTTCACCGCCCCGCCCTGGGCACGCATCACTCACACCCCGACGACCCGGGGAAAGGACGCGACGCCATGTCGGAAGCCGTCACACGCACCGTCACGACCCCGCCCGGCCTCCTTGCGTCACTGGATCCCCTGCTGAGGGAATGGCTGCCGCGGCAGCGCTGGTTCGCGGGCAAGGGGCGTCCGGTCACCGGATTCGGCCTGGTCGCGGCCACCGAGCTGCTGCCGCCCACGGCCAAGCTGGGCCTGTACCACCTGCTGGTGCGCGCGCACCAGCCACTCCTGCCGGGCCACGGCGCACCGGAGCAGCCCGGCGACTGCTACCAACTGCTGATAGGCGTGCGCGAGGCGCTGCCGCCCCGGCTCGCGCCCGCGCTGATCGGTCATGTGACGCAGGGACCCCTGGCCGGACGGACGGTCTACGAGGCCCTGCACGACACCCGGCCCGCCGAACTGCTCCTGGAGGCCCTGCGCAGCCAGGCCCGGATCGGCGGGCTTCGTTTCGAGCGGGACCCGCGCCGGGAGATCCGGTCCGGTCTGGTGCCGCGCCTGGTGACCGCCGAGCAGTCGAACTCGTCGGTCGTCTACGGGGACACGTTCATCCTGAAACTGCTGCGCCGGATCGTGCCCGGGATCAACCCCGACCTGGAGCTGCCGCTGGCGCTGGCCCGTGCGGGCTGCCCCCGGGTGCCCCCGCCCACGGCCTGGCTGGTCGCGGACCCCGAGGCGCCCAGCGGCGCGCAGCAGCCCGCCGAGCCGTACGTCCTGGGGGTGCTCCAGCCGTTCGTGCAGGGCGCGACGGACGGCTGGGAGCTGGCGCTGCGGGAGCTGGCCAAGGGCGAGGACTTCGCCGCCGAGGCCCGGGCCCTGGGACGTGCCACCGCCGAGGTGCACACCGTGCTGGCCCGCGCGCTGCCGACGGTCACCCTGGGCCACTCCCAGCTGCGGCTGATGGTCGACGGCATGACCGAGCGGCTGGAGGCGGCCGTGCACGCGGTGCCCGCGCTGCGGCCGTACGCGTCCGGCCTGCGCTCGGCGTTCACGGCGCTGGACGACCTGGCCGCCGAGGGGCGCACCTGGACCGCCCAGCGCGTGCACGGCGACCTGCACCTCGGACAGTGCCTCCGGGCCCCGACCGGAGAGTGGTCGCTGATCGACTTCGAGGGCGAGCCGGCCCGGCCGCTGGCCGAACGGCGGATGCCGCAGCCCGCGGTACGGGACGTGGCGGGCATGCTGCGGTCCTTCGACTACGCGGCGCGCTCGGTGGACCCGCCGCAGCCGGAATGGGCCGAGCGGTGCCGGGCGGCGTACTGCTCCGGGTACGCGGAGGCCACGGGCCGGGATCCGCGCACCGATCCGGTGCTGCTGCGCGCGTACGAGACCGACAAGGCGGTCTACGAGGTGCTCTACGAGGCCCGGCACCGACCCGAGTGGCTGCCGGTACCGCTGACCGCGGTACGCCGGCTCGCCTCGTCCGGCCTCACCTGATCCGACCCGACCCACCCGACCTTCGCCCAGGAGGCTCTGCCCGTGACCCCCCGCCCCGAGTCCAGCGGTTCGCATCCGGAGCAGCCGGCCGAGCAGCGGCGCACCGAGCCGCCGACGGCCGCGCGGAAGAAGGCGGTCGCGAAGAAGGCGGCCGTGAAGAAGCCCGCCGCGGCGTCGCCGGCGGCGAAGGCCGTGGCCAAGAAGGCGACGGCGACGAAGGCGACAGCGGCACCCGTGAAGAAGGCCACGGCCGGGAAGAAGACGGCGGCGAGGAAACCCGCCCCGAAGAAGACCACGGCGAAGAAGACCGGGGCGACGGACGCCGTCCTCCAGCAGGCTCCGCCGCCCGGCTCCGCCGCCGCGCATCCCGGCCCGCCCGAGATGGAGATCGCCGTCTCCCCCGCCGTGGACGCCGCCGACCGGGAGCGGCTGCTGAGCGGGACGCATCACGCCCCGCACTCCGTGCTCGGCGCGCATCCCGTGCCCGGCGGAGTCGCCTTCCGCGTGTTCAGGCCGTACGCCCTGGCGGTGACCGTCGTCTCCGGGGGCCTCACCGTCGAACTGCACGACGACGGCGACGGCTTCTTCTCGGGCCTGCTGCCGCTGCGCGAGGTACCGGCGTACCGGCTGCTCGTGACGTACGAGGGGACGGTGCTGGAGACCGAGGACGCGTACCGCTTCCTGCCCACGCTCGGCGAGCTCGACCTGCACCTGATCGGCGAGGGCCGGCACGAGGAGCTGTGGACGGTGCTGGGCGCGCACCCGATGACCCACCAGGGCGTCACCGGCACCCGCTTCTCGGTGTGGGCGCCGAACGCGCGCGGGGTGCGGGTGGCCGGCACCTTCAACTTCTGGGACGGCACCGGGCACCCCATGCGGTCGCTGGGCGCGACGGGGGTCTGGGAGCTGTTCGTGCCGGGGATCGGCGAGGGCGAGCTGTACAAGTTCGAGATCACCCGCCCCGACGGCTCGAGGACGATGCGCGCCGACCCGCTGGCCCGCCGCACCGAGGTCCCGCCGGCCACCTCGTCCGTGGTCACCTCCTCGCACTACGAGTGGGGCGACGCCGAGTGGCTGGAGCGCCGGGCCGGGGTGCCCGCGCACCGGGCGCCGTTCTCGGTGTACGAGGTGCACCTGCCGTCCTGGCGCCCGGGGCTGACGTACCGCCAGCTCGCCGAGCAGCTCCCGGCGTACGTCAAGGACCTCGGCTTCACGCACGTGGAGCTGATGCCGGTCGCCGAGCACCCCTTCGGCGGCTCCTGGGGCTACCAGGTCACCGGCTTCTACGCGCCCACGGCCCGCCTCGGCACCCCCGACGACTTCAGGTACCTGGTGGACCGGCTGCACCAGGCGGGGATCGGCGTCCTGATGGACTGGGTACCCGCCCACTTCCCGCGCGACGACTGGGCGCTGGCCGAGTTCGACGGGCGGCCGCTGTACGAGCACGAGGACCCGCTGCGGGCCGCGCACCCCGACTGGGGCACCCTGGAGTTCGACTTCGGGCGGCGCGAGGTGCGCAACTTCCTGGTGGCCAACGCCGTGTACTGGTGCGAGGAGTTCCACATCGACGGACTGCGGGTGGACGCGGTCGCCTCGATGCTCTACCTCGACTACTCGCGCGAGCCCGGCCAGTGGACCCCCAACGAGCACGGCGGCCGGGAGAACCTGGACGCGGTGGCGTTCCTGCAGGAGATGAACGCGACCGTGTACCGCAGGGTGCCGGGCGTGGTGACGATCGCGGAGGAGTCCACGGCCTGGGACGGCGTCACCCGGGCCACCCACCACAAGGGCCCGAGCGGTTTCGGCGGGCTCGGGTTCGGGCTGAAGTGGAACATGGGCTGGATGCACGACTCGCTGCAGTACATGGGCCACGACCCGATCCACCGCCGGTACCACCACCACGAGATGACCTTCTCGATGGTGTACGCCTACAGCGAGAACTACGTGCTGCCGATCTCCCACGACGAGGTGGTGCACGGCAAGCGGTCCCTGGTGTCGAAGATGCCCGGCGACTGGTGGCAGCAGCGCGCCAACCTGCGCGCCTACCTCGGCTTCATGTGGGCCCACCCGGGCAAGCAACTGCTCTTCATGGGGCAGGAGTTCGCACAGGGCGCCGAGTGGTCGGAGGCGCACGGCCCGGACTGGTGGCTGCTGGACCCGCACTACGGCGCCGAGGCCGACCATCGCGGGGTGCGCGACCTGGTGCGCGACCTCAACACCGTCTACGGGCACACCCCGGCGCTGTGGCGGCGCGACACCGAGCCGGACGGTTTCCGGTGGGTGACCGGGGACGCGGCCGAGGACAACGTGCTCGCGTTCCTGCGGTACGACGGCGACGGCTCACCGCTGCTCGCCGTGTCCCACTTCGCCCCGGTGGTCCGGCACGAGTACCGGATCGGCGTCCCCGACGACGTGCCCGCCTGGCACGAGGTCCTGAACACCGACGCCGGCCGGTACGGCGGCAGCGACGTCACCCACCCGGATCCGGTCAAGCCGGAGCCGCAGGGGTGGCACGGCTACCCGGCGAGCGTCCGGCTGACCCTGCCGCCCCTGGCGACGGTGTGGCTGCGCCCGGCCTGAACCCCGGGCCGGGCCCCGGGGCGTGTGCTACGCCAGGGCGTCGGCCAGCGGCTCCGGCAGCGGCTCGGTGTGCAGGACGCCGAGCCGCTGGGTGGCGCGGGTGAGCGCCACGTACAGGTCGCTGGTGCCGTAGCGCCCCGGCTCGACCACGAGGACCGAGTCGAACTCCAGCCCCTTGGCCTGGCGCGGGTCGAGCAGCACGACGCCGTGCGTCAGGTCGGGCTCGGCGCCCGCCGTCACCCCGTCGAGGCGGGCGGCCAGGGCGCGGTGCAGCTCGCGCGGGGCGATGACGGCGAGGCGTCCCTCCGCCGGGGTGAGTTCCCCGACGGCCTTGGCGACGGCGCCGGGCAGGTCGTCGGTGGCGCGGGCCCAGGGGCGCACCCCCGTGGAGCGCACCGAGCCGGGCGGTTCGAAGCCGGGGTGCTCGGCGCGGACCACGGCCGCGGCGACGTCCATGATCTCGGCCGGGGTGCGGTAGTTGACGCCGAGCCGGGTGTGCTCCCAGCGGTCCCCGACGTACGGGGCGAGGATGTCCGCCCAGGCGCCGACACCGCCCGCCTCCGAGGTCTGCGCCGGGTCGCCGACCAGGGTCATCGAGCGGGTCGGGCTGCGCCGCATCAGCAGCCGCCAGGCCATCGGCGACAGCTCCTGCGCCTCGTCGACGATGATGTGCCCGAACGCCCAGGTGCGGTCGGCGGCGGCCCGCTCGGCGGTGCTGCGGTGGTCCTCCTCCTCGTGCCGTTCGGCGAAGCGCTCGGCGTCGATGATGTCGTGTGCGGACAGCACCTCGGACGACTCGGGGTCGTCCTCCTCCTTGTCCTCGAACTCGTAGGTCCGGGAGGCGTAGGAGACGTCCAGCACGCCCTGGGCGTAGGCGATCTGCGTCTGCCGCTCGCGCTCCGCCCGCTCACGCGCGAGCCGGTCGTCCTCGCCGAGGAGTTCGGCGGCCTCGTCGAGCAGCGGCACGTCGGAGACGGTCCAGTGGCGGGTCACCGGGCGGCGGATCGCGGCGGCGTCCTCGTCGGGCAGGAAGCCCTCGGGGGCGGCGAGGAAGTCGGCGACGAGCTGCTGCGGGGTGAGCCGGGGCCACAGCTGGTCGATCGCCGACCAGACCTCGGGGTTCTCGGCGAGTTCGTCGCGGATCTGGGTGATGTCGCTGGGGTCGAGCAGGCTGGAGCCGTCGAACGGGTCGGTGCCGATGCGTTCGGCGTACAGGTCGGTGAGCGTGTTGAGGATGTGGCCCTCGAAGTGTTCGCGGGCCGCGTTGTGCGGCAGCTTGGCGGCACGGGTGCGTTCCCGGGCGACGTTCACCAGGCCGTCGTCCAGCATGAGGACCTCGCGGTCGTGCTCGACGGTGATCACCGGGTCGGGCAGCGCCTGCCGGCTGCGGACGACCTCGGCGAGGACGTCGGCCATGTCGGCGCGGCCCTTCACGGCGGCGGCCTCGGGGGTGTCGGCCTCGGTGGCCTTCACACCGGGGAACAGCTCGCCGACGGTCGCGAGCAGCACCCCGGTCTCGCCGAGGCTGGGCAGCACCTCGCCGATGTAGCCGAGGAACGCCGGGTTGGGGCCGACGATCAGGACGGCGCGGCGGGCCAGCAGCTCGCGGTGCTCGTAGAGCAGGTAGGCGGCGCGGTGCAGGGCGACGGCGGTCTTGCCGGTGCCGGGACCGCCCTCGACCACCAGGACCCCGCGGTGCGGGGCGCGGATGATGCGGTCCTGGTCGGCCTGGATGGTGCGCACGATGTCGCCCATGCGGCCGGTGCGCGCGGAGTTGAGCGCGGCGAGCAGCACGGTGTCGCCCGTGGGGTCCTCGTGGCCGGTGCGGGTCTCGTCGCCGAGGTCGAGGATCTCGTCGTGCAGGGCGGTGACCCTGCGGCCCTCGGTGGAGATGTGCCGGCGGCGCCTGAGGCCCATCGGGGTGTGGCCGGTGGCCAGGTAGAACGGGCGGGCGACGTCGGCGCGCCAGTCGATGAGGACGGGGGTGCGCTCGGCGTCGTCGGCGCGCAGGCCGATGCGGCCGATGTGGTGGGTGGCGCCGGATGGGGGTCCCCCCTGCTCGAGCGAAGTCGAGAGCTTGGGGGACAGGTCGATGCGGCCGAAGCACAGGGAGCCGTCCACCGCGTTCAGGGCGGCGAGCAGACCGGACCGCTCGGCGACGAGGATGTCCCGCTCCAGCCTGGCCTGCATGGGCGTGTTGCCCTGGGCGAGCGCGTCCGTGACGGACACCTCGGTGTCGCCGCGCAGGGCGTCCACGCGTGCGTACAGCCCGTCGATGAATTCCTGTTCCTGCCGCAATTCATCGTCCGGAAATTCGGTGTTTGACAATTCCACTCCCGCCCGGATATACTGTGCTCATTGAACTTCGTCGCGACTTCTTCTGAATTGAAGTCGCGAATCAACGAATATACGCAAAGAAAACCCCCGGACGCAATCGTCCGGGGGTTTTCTCGTGCCGGCTCGTGCCGGCCGACAGGTCAGAGCACGTCGGCCAGCTCCTCCAGCAGCCGCCGCTTGGGCCTGGCCCCCACCATCGACCGCAGCGGCTCCCCGCCGCGGAACACCATGAACGTCGGCATCGACAGCACCTTGTAGGCGTTGGTCGTCTCCGGGTTGACGTCCACGTCCAGCTGGACGACCTTCAGCCGGTCGCCCTCCTCGGCGGCCAGCGCGCTCAGCACCGGTGCCATCTGCCTGCACGGCGGACACCAGTCCGCGGTGAACTCCACCAGTACCGGGAGCTCCGCCCCGATCACCTCCGCCGCGAAGTCCGCGTCGGTCACCTCGGCCACACCCTTCGCCCTGCTCACCGCAGCTCCCCTCCCAGCTCGCACACCGGTTCCGGACCGCCCGGAACCCGCGCATCGGCGGCCAGCTCGTCGCGCGCCCGCTCGGCCCGCGCCAGCTGCCGGCCGACCTTCGCCCGTACGGCCCGCAACTCGCCGATGAGCGCGTCCAGCTCTTCCAGCTTGCGGCGGTAGACCGCGAGCGAGGCGGGGCACGAGTCGCCCTCGGGATGCCCGGCCCGCAGACACTCCACGAAGGGCCGGGTCTCCTCCAGGTCGAACCCGAAGTCCTGGAGCGTGCGGATCTGCCGCAGCAGCTTCAGGTCGCTCTCGTCGTACGTCCGGTATCCGTTGCCCGCCCGCCGCGCGGGCAGCAGTCCCCGTGACTCGTAGTACCGCAGCGTCCGCGGGGTGGTCCCGGCGCGTGCGGCCAGCTCGCCGATTCGCATGACGACGAACGTAAGCCTTGACGTCGGCGTCAGGGAAAGGCCGGAGGCGGCCCGGCGCGAAAGAGGCCGAGCGGCCGGGCTCACGGGGGGAGGAGCCTGGCCGCTCGGCGGTTGCGGAGACCTGGAGGAGGCGGCGCACCTACGGGTCTCCGGGACCGGGCGGCCGAGCGACGGGGGAGCAACTCGGCCGCCCGGGGTCCGTGCGGGGCGGGGCGGGGCGTCGGCGTCAGGCCTTGGCCAGCTCCTTCTCGCCGGCCGGCCCGGCCACCCCGGCGGCGCCGTCGTCCGGGCCGCCGGAGCCGTGGTCGTCCAGCAGGGTCTTCTCGTCGAAGGGCAGCCGGCCGGCGAGGACCTGGCCCACCCGCTCCTTGTCGATCTCCTTGGTCCAGGTGCCGACCAGCACCGTGGCGACCGCGTTGCCCGCGAAGTTGGTCAGGGCGCGGGCCTCGCTCATGAAGCGGTCGATGCCGACGATGAGGCCGATGCCGTCCACCAGGGCCGGCTTGTGCGACTGCAGACCGCCGGCCAGGGTCGCCAGGCCCGCGCCGGTGACGCCGGCGGCGCCCTTGGAGGCGACCAGCAGGAAGAGCAGCAGCGGGATCTGCTCGCCGACGGACATCGGCGTGCCCATGGCGTCGGCGATGAACAGCGAGGCCATGGTCATGTAGATCATGGTGCCGTCGAGGTTGAAGGAGTAACCGGTCGGGACGGTGATGCCGACCACCGGCTTGCTGACGCCCAGGTGCTCCATCTTCGCGATGAGCCGCGGCAGCGCCGACTCGGAGGAGGAGGTGGACAGGATCAGCAGGAACTCACGGCCCAGGTACTTGAACAGGGTCCAGATGTTCAGGCCCGCGACGACCCGCAGCATCGCGCCGAGCACCAGGAAGACGAACAGCACACAGGTGACGTAGAAGCCGAGCATCAGCACCGCGAGGCTCTTCAGCGCGTCCAGGCCGGCGGAACCGGTGACCGCGGCCATGGCGCCGAACGCGCCGACCGGGGCGGCCCACATGATCATGGCCAGGACCCGGAAGACCAGCCGCTGGATGTGCTCGATGCCCCGCAGGATCGGCTGCCCGGCGTTGCCCATGGCCTGCAGCGCGAAGCCGCACAGCAGGGCGATCAGCAGGGTCTGCAGGACCTCGCCCTGGGTGAAGGCGGACACGATCGTGGTCGGGATGATGCCGAGCAGGAACTCGGTGGTGTCCTTCGCCTCGGCGTCGACCTGGGCGTGGCCGGTCTCCTTGACCGCGTCGGTGATCGCGAGGCCGGTGCCCGGCTCCAGGATGTTGCCGACGACCAGGCCGATACCCAGGGCGACCAGGGACATCACCAGGAAGTAGACCATGGCGATGCCGCCGACCGCGCCCACCTTGGCGGCCTTCCGCACGGAGCCGATGCCCAGCACGATGGTGCAGAAGATGATCGGCGAGATCATCATCTTGATCAGGTTCACGAAGCCGGTGCCGATCGGCTTCAGACCGACCGCGAAGTCGGGTGCGACCAGACCGACGGCGATACCGAGGGCGACCGCGATGATCACCGCGATGTAGAGATAGTGCGTGCGGTCCCGCTTGGCCTTGGGTGCGGCAGGTGCCGTGTCGGCTGCGCTGGTCACGGGCGGCCCTCCTTGACGACGTCGTCGGCATCACCGGCGTGCGGCTCACGTCCCGGGATGGGGTTTGGGGAATGCCGTGACTATCTCCCGCTGTGTGAGTGCGGTCACCCTTCCGTTCATTTAGTTCACCGGAGAAGCGGGAGGCAGACTGGCGGCATGCGCCTCCCCGTCCCCCGACCCCGCAGCCTGGCGGGCCAGCTGTTCGCCATGCAGGCCGTGCTGATAGCGGTCGTCGTCGCCGGGTACGCGCTGTTCACCTACGTGAGCGACCGCAGCCAGGCCGAGGAGGCCGCCGGCCGCCAGGCCACGGCGGTGGCCCGCTCGGTCGCCGACTCCCCCTCGGTGCGGGAGGCGATCCGCACCTCCGACCCCTCGGCCTCGCTCCAGCCGTACGCGGTGGCCGTGGTGCGCGACACCGATGTCGACTTCGTCACGATCATGGATCCGCGGGGCATCCGCTGGACCCACCCCGATCCGCGGCAGATCGGCCTGCCCTTCCAGGGCCACACCGCCCCCGCCCTCCGGGGCCGCACCTTCACCGAGACCTACACCGGCACCCTCGGCCCGTCCGTCCGCGCGGTCACCCCGGTCCGGGACGGCGACCGGATCGTCGGCCTGGTCAGCGCGGGGATCCGGGTCGAGGAGATCAGCCAGCGCGTCCGGGGCCAGCTGACGGCCCTGCTCGGGGTCGCGGCCGGCGCCCTCGGGCTCGGCGCGATCGGGACGTACGTCATCAACGCCCGCCTGCGCCGGCACACCCACGGGATGAACGCGACCGAGCTCAGCCACATGCACGACTACCATCAGGCCGCGCTCCACGCCGTGCGCGAGGGGCTGCTGATGCTGGACGGCCAGTACCGGGTCGCGTTGATCAACGACGGCGGACGGGAGCTGCTGGGCGTGGCTCCGGAGGAGGACGTGGTGGGCAGGCCGGTGGCGGAACTGGGGCTGCCCGCGCCGCTGACGGGTGCGCTGCTGGCCTCGCAGCCGCGGGTGGACGAGGTGCACCTGACGGCGGACCGGGTGCTGGTGGTGAACACCTCGCCGGTCTCCGGCGGCCAGCGGCGCGGCTCGGTGGTGACCCTGCGGGACGTGACCGAGCTCCAGTCGCTGATGGGTGAGCTGGACTCCGAGCGGGGCTTCACCCAGGCGCTGCGTTCCCAGGCGCACGAGGCGGCGAACCGGCTGCACACCGTGGTCTCGCTGATCGAGCTGGGCCGGGCCGAGGAGGCGGTGGACTTCGCGACCGCCGAGCTGGAGCTGGCCCAGGCGCTCACCGACCAGGTGGTGGCGGCGGTGAGCGAGCCGGTGCTGGCGGCCCTGCTGCTGGGCAAGACGGCGCAGGCCAACGAGCGGGGCGTGGAGCTGGTGGTGTCGCCCGACAGCCGCCTGGACGACGGCCTGCTGCCGGACACCCTGCCCGCCCGTGACCTGGTCACCATCCTCGGCAACCTGATCGACAACGCCGTGGACGCGGCGCAGGGCGGGGTGCGGCCCCGGGTGACGGTGACGGCGCTGACGGAGGACGGCTCGGAGCTGGTCCTGCGCGTGTCCGACACCGGCCCCGGAGTGGACCCGGACCACGCCGAGGCGGTCTTCCAGCGGGGCTTCACGACCAAGCCGTCCGGTCCGGGCGGACGCGGGCTGGGCCTGGCGCTGGTCCGGCAGGCGGTGGGCCGGCACGGCGGGTCGCTGTCGGTGACGTCGGCGGAGGGGGGCGGCGCCCGGTTCGAGGTGCGGCTGCCCCTGCGGGCGGCCGTCGCCGACGGTGCGGTCGTGCGGGGCCCGGGGAGACCGGGAGGTGACGCGTGACGGACGACCGGCCCATCAGGGTCCTGGTGGTGGAGGACGACCCGGTCGCCGCCGACGCCCACGTGATGTACGTCGGCCGGGTGCCGGGCTTCGTCGCCGTCGGCAAGGCGCACACCGGCGCGGAGGCCCGCCGGGCCCTGGAGCGCACGCCCGTCGACCTGCTGCTCCTCGACCTGCACCTGCCCGACGTGCACGGACTCCAGCTGGCCCGCTCGCTGCGGGCGGCCGGACACCACGCCGACGTGATAGCGGTGACCTCGGCGCGGGACCTCGCGGTGGTGCGCGAGGGGGTGTCGCTGGGGGTCGTGCAGTACGTGCTGAAGCCCTTCACCTTCGCCACGCTGCGGGACCGCCTGGTGCGGTACGCCGAGTTCCGCGCGGCGGCCGGCGAGGCCAGCGGCCAGGCGGAGGTGGACCGCGCGCTGGCCGTGCTGCGCGCCCCGGGACCGTCCGCCCTGCCCAAGGGACTGAGCGCACCGACCCTGGAGCGGGTGTCCGTGGCCCTGCGGGACGCCGGGGAGGGCCTGACCGCCACCGGGGCCGCGGAGGCCGTCGGCATCTCCCGCATCACCGCCCGCCGCTACCTGGAGCACCTGGTGGACACCGGCCGCGCGGCCCGGCGCCCTCAGTACGGGGCCGTGGGCCGGCCGGAGCTGCAGTACCGGTGGGTGACCGGACCGTGAGGGGCGAGCGGGTGGGCGCGGCGTCCGGTTCGCGCCGCGGGGAGGCCGCCGTCCGGACTTCCGTCACCCCGTACGGCCGTTCGACGACCGCACGCCTGACGCCGTCCGCGACGCGTCCGAGCCGGGAGGCGTGACGTCGGCGCACCTCACCACCGGCTCCCCGCACAGGCCCGCTGAGCTTTCCGTTTGCGCCCCCGGGCGCCCGGGGAGGACACCGGGCGCCCGGGAAGGGCGCCGGCCGCTCCGTCCGGCGACCGCCCTCCGCCAGGTGACCGACTCGCCGGTAGCCGTACGTTCCTACAATCGGTGATCCTGGCCGAACAGACCGTAGTCATCCCTTCCGGACGCCCCTAGCTTGTGGGCCGTGTCCCGACCCTCCGCTCGACCGAACCGTCCCCCGTCCTCCGGCGCCCACCCGCCCCCGCCGTTCAACGCCCTCGCCGCCCGCCGGCTGCGGGCCGCCCTCGGCATGGGACCGCACCACGTCGCCCACACCCTGCGCGCCTCGTACGGGCTGCCGTACGTCACGCCGGATCTCGTCGTCGCCTGGGAGCGCGGGACCGCCGCCCCCTCGCACTCCGAACTGGCCGCGCTGGCGGGCGTGTTGTGGTGCTCACCGGGTGAACTCATCGGACGTCCGCGCACCCTGCGCGAGCACCGCGTCGCCCGCGGTCTGGCGCCCGAGGACGTCGCCCGCGCGGTCGGCCACGAACTGCAGGCCTATCTGCGGATGGAGGAGACCGGCCGGTGGCACGGCACCGAGCGGCAGTCCGCCGCCCTGACCGAACTGCTCGCCCTGTCCCCGGCCGACGTCGTCACCGTCACCGGGCGGGAGGACCGGCTCGCGGAGCTGCTGCGCAGTGCGGCGACGACGCGCTGGCAGGCGTACGTACGGCCGGTCTCCAAGGTCGTCCCGCTGGAGCGGCGCCCCGTGGAGAGGGCGCTCCAGCGGCTCCACCAGGACTACCAGGGCCACATGGCCGCCACCCTCAGCTGGGGCGGCGGCCACGGCGACGCGGGGGACGGCGGACGGGAGTTCCTCGACCGGATCGTCGAGCACTTCTGGACGGCGGTCGAGCGCGGCGGCGGGTGAGGGCGCCGGCTGGAAGGCCGGCTAGAAGACCGACTCCGCCTCGTCCATCCGGTCCTTCGGGACCGTCTTCAGTTCCGTGACCGCCTCCGCCAGCGGCACCATCACGATGTCCGTGCCGCGCAGCGCGGTCATCTTGCCGAACTCGCCCCGGTGCGCGGCCTCCACCGCGTGCCAGCCGAAGCGGGTGGCCAGCACCCTGTCGTACGCCGTCGGCACACCGCCGCGCTGGACGTGGCCGAGGATGACCGGCTTGGCCTCCTTGCCCAGGCGCCGCTCCAGCTCGTGCGCCAGGGCCGTACCGATGCCCTGGAAGCGCTCGTGGCCGAACTTGTCGATCTCGCCCTTGCCGTAGTCCATGGTGCCGTCGGCCGGGTGCGCGCCCTCGGCGACACAGATCACCGCGAACTTCTTGCCGCGGGCGAAGCGCTCCTCGACCATCTTGACCAGCTGGGCCGGGTCGAAGGGGCGCTCGGGCAGGCAGATGCCGTGCGCACCGGCGGCCATGCCGGACTCCAGGGCGATCCAGCCCGCGTGCCGGCCCATCACCTCGACGACCATCACCCGCTGGTGGGACTCGGCGGTGGTCTTCAGGCGGTCCATCGCCTCGGTGGCGACGCCGACGGCGGTGTCGAAGCCGAAGGTGCGGTCGGTGGAGGAGATGTCGTTGTCGATCGTCTTCGGGACGCCGACCACCGGCAGGCCCGCGTCCGACAGCATGTGCGCCGCGGTGAGCGTGCCCTCGCCGCCGATCGGGATCAGCGCGTCGATGCCGAAGTCGCGGATCATGTCGGAGGCGTTCTCGCAGGCCTCGCGCAGCCGGTCGCGCTCCAGCCGGGAGGAGCCGAGGATGGTGCCGCCGCGGGCCAGGATGCCGCTGACCGCGTCGAGGTCGAGCGTGCGGTAGCGGCCGTCCAGCAGTCCCGAGTAGCCGTCCTCGAAGCCGATGACCTCGTCGCCGTAGTTGTCGACCGCTCGGTGCACGACCGACCGGATCACTGCGTTCAGGCCGGGGCAGTCGCCGCCTGCGGTGAGAACTCCGATACGCATCGTGCTGTGTCTCCTGGTCCCTGTCGATACCGGTGAGCCACCCCCGATTGTTTCACGTCCTCCAGGCCGGTGCCGACGCCGCACGGACGGGCGTCGTAACCATCGGCGGAGGTATTGTCAAGAGGGATTCGCTCACCTCGGTGGGTGATTTTTGTGGCCCCGATGAAACGGAGACCGCGCGTGACCCGCAGCGTGTACGTGACCGGTATCGACCGCGGCGACGGCCGCCAGGTCGTCGAGCTGGGGGTCATGGAGCTCCTGACCCGGCAGGTCGACCGGGTGGGTGTCTTCCGTCCCCTGGTGCACGACGGGCCCGACCGTCTCTTCGAGCTCCTGCGCGCCCGCTACCGGCTCACCCAGGACCCGGAGACCGTCTACGGCATGGACTACCAGGAGGCGTCCGCGCTCCAGGCCGAGCGGGGCACGGACGAGCTGGTCTCCGCCCTCGTCGACCGGTTCCGCCTGGTCGCCCGCGACTACGACGTCGTCCTCGTCCTCGGCACCGACTACGCCGACACCCAGTTCCCGGACGAGCTGAGCCTGAACGCCCGGCTCGCCAACGAGTTCGGCGCCTCGGTGATCCCGGTGGTGGGCGGGCGGAAGCAGACCGCCGAGGCGGTGCGCGCCGAGACCCGCAACGCCTACCGCGCCTACGACACCCTGGGCTGCGACGTGCTCGCCATGGTGGTCAACCGGGTGGCCCGGGAGGACCGGGACGAGATCGCCGAGCGGCTCGCGTCCCGGCTGCCCGTGCCCTGCTACGTCCTGCCGGACGAGCCGGCGCTGTCCGCCCCGACCGTCTCGCAGATCGCGCACGCCCTGAACGCGAAGGTGGTGCTCGGCGACGACTCCGGGCTGGCCCGCGACGCCCTCGACTTCGTCTTCGGCGGCGCCATGCTGCCCAACCTCCTCGCCGCCCTCACCCCGGGCTGTCTGGTGGTCACCCCCGGCGACCGCGCCGACCTGGTCGTCGGCGCGCTCGCCGCGCACAGCGCCGGCACCCCGCCGATCGCCGGGGTGCTGCTCACCCTGGACGAGGTCCCCGGCGACGACATCCTCACCCTCGCGGCCCGTCTCGCCCCCGGCACCCCGGTGCTGTCGGTGTCCGGCAACAGCTTCCCCACCGCCGAACAGCTCTTCTCCCTGGAGGGCAAGCTGAACGCGGCCACCCCGCGCAAGGCGGAGACCGCGCTCGGCCTCTTCGAGCGGTACGCCGACACCGCGGAGATCGACCGGCTGGTCTCCGCGCCCAGCAGCGACCGGGTGACGCCGATGATGTTCGAGCACAAGCTGCTCGAACAGGCCCGCTCCGACCTGCGCCGGGTCGTGCTCCCCGAGGGCACCGAGGAACGGGTGCTGCACGCGGCCGAGGTGCTGCTGCGCCGGGGCGTGTGCGAGCTGATCCTGCTCGGGCCGGCCGACACCATCCGCAAGAAGGCCGCCGACCTCGGCATCGACCTCGGCGGGACCCAGCTGATCGACCCGGCCACCTCCGAGCTGCGCGACTCCTTCGCCGAGAAGTACGCGGCCCTGCGCGCCCACCGGGGCGTGACCGTGGAGCTGGCCTACGACGTCGTCTCCGACGTCAACTACTTCGGCACGCTGATGGTGCAGGAGGGCCTGGCCGACGGCATGGTGTCCGGGTCGGTGCACTCCACGGCCGCGACCATCCGGCCGGCGTTCGAGATCATCAAGACGCGGGAGGACGCCGGGATCGTCTCCTCCGTCTTCTTCATGTGCCTGGCCGACAAGGTCCTCGTCTACGGCGACTGCGCGGTCAACCCGGACCCGGACGCGGAGCAGCTGGCCGACATCGCCGTGCAGTCGGCGGTCACCGCCGCGCGGTTCGGGGTGGAGCCGCGGATCGCGATGCTGTCGTACTCGACGGGTACCTCCGGCTCCGGCGCCGACGTCGACAAGGTGCGCGAGGCGACCGGGCTGGTGCGCGCGCGCCGGCCCGACCTGAAGATCGAGGGGCCGATCCAGTACGACGCCGCCGTGGAGCCGTCGGTCGCGGCGACCAAGCTGCCGGACTCGGAGGTCGCCGGGCACGCGACCGTGCTGATCTTCCCGGACCTCAACACCGGCAACAACACCTACAAGGCCGTGCAGCGCTCGGCCGGCGCGATCGCCGTCGGTCCGGTGCTGCAGGGTCTGCGCAAGCCGGTCAACGACCTGTCCCGGGGCGCCCTCGTCCAGGACATCGTCACGACGGTCGCCATCACGGCGATCCAGGCCCAGTCCCCCGCGCCGTCCCCGAGCGAGAAGGCAGCCGCCCAGTGAGCACCCGTGTCCTCGTCCTCAACTCCGGCTCGTCGTCGGTGAAGTACCAGCTGTTCGACATGCGCGACAACAGCCGGCTGGCCGCGGGACTGGTCGAGCGGATCGGGGAGCGGACCTCCCTCGTGCGGCACACGCCCCTCGCGGCGGGCGGCCGGGCACGGGAGCGCACCGGCCCGGTCGCCGACCACGACGCCGCCCTGAAGGCGATGGCCGGGGAACTGGCCGCCGACGGGCTGGGGCTGGACTCCCCGGAGCTGGCCGCGATCGGGCACCGGGTGGTGCACGGCGGGAAGCGCTTCACCGAGCCGACCGTCGTCGACGACCGCGTGTGCGCCGAGATCGAGCGGCTGATCCCGGTGGCGCCGCTGCACAACCCGGCCAACCTGACCGGTATCCGCACCGCCCGGGCACTGCGGCCCGACCTGCCGCAGGTCGCCGTCTTCGACACCGCCTTCCACACCACCATGCCGGAGTCGGCCGCCCGCTACGCGATCGACGTGAAGACCGCCGACGAGCACCGCATCCGCCGCTACGGCTTCCACGGCACCTCGCACGCGTACGTCTCCCGGGCGACGGCGGATCTGCTGGGGAAGGCGCCCGAGGAGGTGAACGTCATCGTGCTGCACCTGGGCAACGGGGCGTCCGCCTCGGCCGTGCGGGGCGGGAGGTGCGTGGACACCTCGATGGGGCTGACGCCCTTGGAGGGGCTCGTGATGGGTACGCGGTCCGGAGACATGGACCCGGCCGTCATCTTCCATTTGATGCGTGTTGGCGGAATGTCCGCCGACGAGATCGACACTTTGCTCAACAAGAAGAGCGGTCTGGTCGGACTGTGCGGTGACAACGACATGCGGGAGATCCGCCGCCGGATCGACGAGGGCGACGAACGGGCGAAGCTCGCGTTCGACATCTACATTCACCGTCTGAAGAAGTACATCGGCGCCTATTACGCCGTTCTCGGACGGGTGGACGCGGTGGCCTTCACCGCCGGCGTCGGCGAGAACGCCGCGCCGGTGCGGGAGGCGGCCGTGGCGGGCCTGGAGGGGATGGGCCTCGCGGTCGACGCCGAGCGCAACGCCGCACGCGGCGACGGGCCGCGGCTGATCTCGCCCGAGGGCGCGCGGGTCGCGGTCGCCGTGGTACCGACGGACGAGGAAATGGAGATCGCCACACAGACATACGCACTGGTCGGAAAGAACAACTGAGCGGCCGATTCCTCATTTGTATTTTCCGCCAGACGGAATATTCCGTAGCGAAACAAACCGATAGGATCGCCCCATGCGCCGTTCGAAAATCGTCTGTACTCTCGGCCCCGCGGTCGACTCCCACGAGCAGCTCGTCGCTCTGAT
Source organism: Streptomyces sp. (assembly GCF_031181555.1). GTDB lineage: Bacteria > Actinomycetota > Actinomycetes > Streptomycetales > Streptomycetaceae > Streptomyces > Streptomyces fimbriatus. Next base: position 17,548 of record NZ_JAPSKQ010000059.1, read on the forward strand.
CGAAGCCGGCATGAACGTGGCCCGCTTCAACTTCAGCCACGGCACGCACGCCGAGCACCAGGGCCGGTACGACCGGGTCCGTGCCGCCGCCAAGGAGACCGGCCGGGCCATCGGTGTCCTCGCCGACCTCCAGGGCCCGAAGATCCGCCTGGAGACCTTCGCCGAAGGTCCCGTCGAGCTGGTGCGCGGTGACGAGTTCACCATCACCACCGAGGACGTCCCGGGCGACAGGACGATCTGCGGAACGACCTACAAGGGCCTGCCCGGCGACGTGGCCAAGGGCGACCAGATCCTGATCAACGACGGCAACGTCGAGCTGAAGGTGACCGAGGTCGACGGTGCCCGCGTGAGGACGATCGTCATCGAGGGCGGCGTCATCTCCGACCACAAGGGCATCAACCTGCCCGGCGCGGCCGTCAACGTGCCCGCGCTGAGCGAGAAGGACGTCGAGGACCTGCGCTTCGCGCTGCGGATGGGCTGCGACCTGGTCGCCCTGTCCTTCGTCCGGGACGCCAAGGACGTCCACGACGTGCACCGCGTGATGGACGAGGAGGGCCGCCGCGTCCCCGTCATCGCCAAGGTGGAGAAGCCGCAGGCGGTGCAGAACATGGAGGACGTCGTGATGGCGTTCGACGGCGTGATGGTCGCCCGCGGTGACCTCGCCGTCGAGTACCCGCTCGAGAAGGTCCCCATGGTGCAGAAGCGCCTGATCGAGCTGTGCCGGCGCAACGCCAAGCCGGTGATCGTGGCGACCCAGATGATGGAGTCGATGATCACCAACTCCCGCCCGACCCGCGCCGAGGCCTCCGACGTGGCCAACGCGATCCTGGACGGCGCCGACGCGGTCATGCTGTCGGCCGAGTCGAGCGTGGGCGCGTACCCGATCGAGACCGTCAAGACGATGTCGAAGATCGTCTCCGCGGCCGAGCAGGAGCTGCTGTCCAAGGGCCTGCAGCCGCTGGTGCCCGGCAAGAAGCCGCGCACCCAGGGCGGTTCGGTGGCCCGCGCCGCCTGCGAGATCGCCGACTTCCTCGGCGGCAAGGGCCTGGTGGCCTTCACCCAGTCCGGCGACACGGCCCGCCGGCTGTGCCGTTACCGCGCCGCCCAGCCGATCCTGGCGTTCACCACGGACGAGTCCACCCGCAACCAGCTGACGCTCAGCTGGGGCGTGGAGCCGCACGTCGTGCCGTTCGTGAACTCGACCGACGAGATGGTCGAGTTGGTGGAGCAGGAGCTGGTCAAGCTGAACCGCTTCGGCGAGGGCGACATCGTGGTCATCACCGCCGGTTCGCCGCCCGGCGTCCCCGGCACCACCAACATGGTCCGCGTCCACCACCTGGGCGGCGCGACGAGCTGACCCGGAAGGCTCCGGTACGGCACCGAGGGCGCCCCCTGCGGACAGGGGGCGCCCTCGGCCCTGTGCGGCTCCCGGAAGGGTCCTGACGGACGGTCAGCCCGTGACGTACTGCTGCAGCCCGGGGATGAACAGGGTCCCGCCGAACTGGCCGGCCTGCTGCACCGTCACGTCGGTGAAGTAGATCAGCGGGATGTTCAGCGGCGGCGGGTGCTCCGGGTCGAAGGTGACCGGGATCAGCCCGAGCAGCTTGCCGGAGATGCGCTCCGTGTACATCACGGTCTCGCCGTCGCGGATCGTGGACGTCGACCCCTTGCGGGCCTGCACGTGGTGGGTCTTGCCGGTCCGCTCGTCCTTGACCGTCTGGTGCAGGTCGCCGATGTCGGTGCCGTCGGAGACGACGTACTTCAGCACCTTCTTGGTGCTGCCGCCCGCCGTCCGCACCTCGACGACGCCCTGGTAGTCGGCGCCCTTCAGCGTCAGCGAGCTGGCGTTCAGGTACCACGGGTCGTCGGGCAGCAGGATCTTGTTGTCGACCCCGCCCTCGGCGTCGGTGGCGACCGGGCAGTCCTCGAGGTCGGTCGTGGCCGTCTCGGAGGGACTCGGGGAGGCGGTGGCCTCCGGGGTCGGGGGCGGGGTCGGCGTCGGGGCCGCCTCATCGGCCGCCTCCTCGGCGTCCTCGGCCGCCTGCGACGCCTTGCCACCGGCGTCCTCCGCGGTGTCCTCCGCGATGTCCTTCGCCGCCTCGGTGACCTTCTCGGTGGTCTCCTTCGCGGTGCCGCCCGCGTCCTGGCCCGCGCTCGCGGCGGCCGGGGCGGAGGCGGACGGGGCGGGGCCGGGGTCCGCCTCCGTCTCCTTGTCCCCCGGAGTGAGGACGTCCTCGATGGTGTCCCCGATCTTCTCCAGCACGTTGCGGTCGGTCTCCGACGGGGCGGGCTCGGGCTCGGCCGGCTCCGCCGCGTCCTGCCCGCCCGCGGTCCGGGACGGGGCCGGCGCGGGCTCGTCCTCGTCGTCGGAACCTGAATCCGACGAAGAGGACGTGTCCGGGGCCGTGCCCGCGTTCGCGCTCCGGTCCGCGCCGGCGGAGGCCGAGGGGCCGGGCTCCGCGGTGGCGTCCCGGTCCGGGGAGGCGCTGTCACTCGCCGTGGGGGACGGCGTGGGCGACGCGGAGGCGCCGTCCTTCTCGGCGTCCTCGATGGCGGCCAGACAGTCCTTGTACTCGTCCGCGGTCAGGCTCCTGGCGGACGGCTGGTCGTCGGCCTGGGCGAGCGTCGGCGTGAACCCCATCCCCATGAGGACCGCGGTCGGCATCGCCGCCAGGGCTATCGCCTTGCCGCCCGGGACGTGGAACCGGGTGAACAGCGGCTTCCTGGGGGCCGCGTGGCGCGGCCCCTTTCTCTCCGGGCCCAGGGCCCCGGCGGCGCTCTGGTCGCGGATCTCCTCAGCCGACACGGTGCCCCCTGTCGCGGTCCTCGGTCCGTGCGCCGTCCGCCTCACCACCGTCGCCGGTCCCGTGCTCGTGCGGGGCGGCCGACCGCCCCGGCTCGCCCGTGGCACCCCCGGGGACGCCTCCCAGGGAGTCCCCTCCGACGGGTCCGCCGGGCGCTCCCGGGTGCCCGTTCGCCTCGGCCGCCGGCTCGCCCGGCGCCCAGGAGAGGGCGAGCGCGCCGCCGACCAGCGCGAGCAGGAAGCCGACCAGGAAGCCGCCTATGTTGGAGACCACCAGGGACACCAGGGCGAGGAGGATCGAGGCCACACCGGCGAAGATGCGCGTGGCCTGCTGGAACCACATGGTCAGCCCCAGCGTGATCAGCAGGACACCGATGATCAGCGAGCCCGCGCCGGCGGTCGTCGCCATGGCGATCGACATGTGGCCCAGCTTCAGCGTGGCGTAGGGGAAGTAGGCGATGGGGATTCCGCCCAGCAGGGTGAACAGGCCGGCCCAGAACGGCCGGGTGCCCCGCCAGTCGCGGAACCGCAGACGCAGCCGGGTGAAGTTCCCGGCGCTCTGGACCGGAGTCTCGGCACTCATGGAAAAAGCTCCCTGGGTCCGGTGGAAGTACGTACCGGCTCGGCCGTGGGCGTGGAGAAGCCGGAAGTCTGGATCTGAGAGGGTGGCCCGGCACGCGGACCGGCCGGGCCGGCGGAGCGGGGAAGCGACGGCCTCCCCGCCCCCTGGGACAGTTCAGCTGCCCCGGAGCACCCCGGTGACGGAGACCGTCAGTAGCACTCCATCTTGGAGTCCGTGCCGAGGCGCATCGACAGGCCGCTCAGCTTGAACGTGCCGGCCGTGGTCGCCCACGCCGTCTGCTTGACGTTGTAGAGGTCGGCCTCCTCCGCCTGCTGGGCGAAGCCGCCCGGCAGCACGCTCTCGCCCTGCTTGACGGCGGGACCGCGTGACTTGTCCTTGACCGCGACACCGATGTCGATGTTCTTGAACTCCGCGTCGGCGTCGAGCTGGGCGACGTCGATGTAGAGGTTCTTGGCCTTGACCGGCTTCTTCGCGTCGTTGCCCGCCTCGAGACGGAGGTAGACCGTCCCCACGAGGGGGATGTCCGTCTTGACGGACTGGCACATCCTCTTGATCGTCGCGTCGTCGAACGACGAGATGGCGACCGGGACCTTCATCTTCTTGTCGCCCTTGACCGAGGTGTAGACCTCGTCGATGCCGCCGTACTGGGCGAAACCCTCACCGTGCAGGTGACCGGCCGTCACCTTGAACTGCTGGCCGGAGACGCTGAACGACGCCGCGAGGGCGCCCTGCGCCAGGCCTATGCCCACCGCAGCCGTGGCGGCCACGCTGGGCACCATGACCACGGCGAACCGCTTCCATCTGGTCCCGCCACGCACCTGGGACTTCATGTTTCCTCCTTCTCGGACGTACATCTCCTGTCCGGACTGGCCGTCATGGCCGACGGCTCAACCGGGCAGGGATGGGAGAAGTGCTACGTCCTCGGGAAGGAGAGCGCCCGTGCCCGACGGCGCACGAAGCGCACGGATCACCGGCGATCACCCCCGAGCGACAACCACTGGTCGCGCCTGACACGCATCACGCACAACCCTGCTGGACAGGCTTCACCGGAAGGGCGAAGACCCCCCTGTCCAAGGGCCGGCGCCACTGCCGCCGGCCCTGCTCGGTGGGGACCCAGAGGACCCGCGGGCCCGACCGGCTGTCGGGGGTGCGGGAAACGGACCGAGCGTCGCCGATCGTGGTGCATTCTCGCCGCCCGCACAAGGGGGTTCGTTACTCGCTAGTAACGGCCGGATAACCGCGAGACGACCCACCGATCCCGGTCGGCGACGCTGGGTGTCCCGAAGGGGGCGTACAAAACTATTGATCGCTGGACAGAATCCGACAGACCAACGCCTGCGACTTACTCGCAGTAACAGCGGCCGCGATTACCAAGATTTGGCAAAACGCGGCCGCATCGGCCTCGGTGGACCAGCCCTCCACTGGGGCCCCACCGGTCCGGACGACCGCCGCGACGGTCAGGACCGGGCGACAGGGCCCGGTCCGCTCAGAACAGGGCCCGCGCCAGCGCCCGGCGCGCGGCGATCACGCGCGGGTCCTCGGCGCCGACCACCTCGAACAGCTCCAGCAGCCGCACCCGCACGGCGTCCCGGTCGTCGCCCGCGGTGCGCCCCACCGTCTCGATGAGCCGGCCGAAGGCGTCCTCCACGTGACCGCCCACCAGGTCCAGGTCGGCGGCGGCGATCTGCGCCGCGGCGTCCTGCGGCTTCTCGGCCGCGTCCTTGCGCACCTTCACCGGGTCCAGCCCCTGCACCCGCTGGAGCAGTTCGGCCTGGGCGAGGCCCAGCTTGGCCTCCGGGTTGCCCGGGTCGTCGGCGAGCACGTTCCTGTACGCCTGGACGGCACCGCTCAGGTCACCCGCGTCCAGGGCCCGGACGGCGGCCTCCAGCAACGCGTCGTGCGGACCGGCGGGCGCCTCCTGCGCCTCCCGGGCACCGCCGCCCGGCTCGGCGTCGGGGTCGACGACGAGACCGGTCAGGCCGAAGCGCTGCTCGGCCACCTGCACCAGCTGGTCCAGGGTCTGGCGGATCTGCGCCTCGCCCGCGGCCCCCTGGAAGAGCGGCAGCGCCTGTCCGGCCACCACCGCGAAGACCGCCGGGATCCCCTGGACCCCGAACTGCTGCATCAGCATCTGGTTGGCGTCGACGTCGATCTTGGCGAGGAGGAAGCGCCCGTTGTACTCGACGGCGAGCCGCTCCAGGACGGGGCTCAACTGCTTGCAGGGCTGACACCACTCGGCCCAGAAGTCGATGACGACCGGGACCTCGGTGGACCGCTGCAGAACGTCGCGCTCGAAGCCGGCCTCGTCGACGTCGATGACGAGATCGGCCGGGGAGACGGCACCCCCGCCACCCTGCCGGGCCGCTTCGGCGCGCGCCTGCTCCGCCTTCGCCTTGGCCTCCTGGGCCGCCTTCACCGCGGCGAGGTCGACGACTCCGCTCATGGACATGTTCCGTGGCTGCATGCGCCTATCCTCCCCCGTACGGCGCGCGTGTGTGAAAACGCCCGGGGAAAGCCAGACGTTCGTGTGCTGTCGGGCGCCGGGTCCCCACCCACGCCGTGGTCGTCGCTCGGGCACGTCGGTCGCACGTGCTTTCGCTACGAGTCGTAGCGTAATGCCAAGCGGGATCCCCGGAACACCGTGCCCCGGTGATCTCCCTCACGCCCGACCGCGCGGAACCCGCCGTTATGGTCGTGCCATGCAGAGCCGCACCCCAGCCAGTCGCACCGGACGTCCGCGCAGTGCCGCCGCGGACGCCGCGATCCTGGCCGCGACACGTCAGGCTCTGGTCGAACTGGGGTGGTCCAAGCTCACGTTGGGAGACGTGGCGATCCGCGCCGGGGTTGCCAAGACCACCCTCTACCGGCGCTGGGCGGGCAAGAACGAACTGGTCGTGGACGCGGTCGCGGAACTCTTCGACGAGTTGTGCGTGCCCGACCGCGGCTCGCTGGCCGCCGACATCGAGGGCGTGGTGCTGCAGTTCGCCGCGATCCTGGCCCGCCCCGAGGCCAGGAGCGGGCTGATGGCGGTGGTCGCCGAGGCCACCCGCGACGAGGCGCTGCGCGAGCGCATCCGGGCCTCGATCGTCGACCGGCAGAAACGCCTGGTCCTCGCGGGCCGGGCGCGCGCCCAGGCACGGGGCGAACTGCCGGCCGAGACCGACGCCGACCGAGCGGCCCGCACCGTCGACCTGATCTTCGACATGGTGGCCGGCGCGGTGGTGCACCGCACCCTGGTGAGCGCGGAGCCGGCGGACGAGGAGTGGGTGCACGGTTTCACCCGGGTCCTGCTGTCGGGACTCGCCTCGGCCGGCTCGCCCGACCGGGCCCCGGCCCGCCCGCGGAGTGCGGCCGGTGGCGAACTCCCGTCCGCACGGCGGTGACGGCCCGCCGGAGCGGACCCGCCCCGCGAGGACCGGGTGATCGCTCGGCCCGGGACGCACGGCACGCCGGGCATCCGGGGACGCCCCGCACGGCCGGACCGGACCCGTCGCCGGGGAACGGGGCCGACGCGTCATGAGCCTCGGCGGGGAGACCGCCGGCGCGAGCGCCGCGGTCTCCCGGTACGGCGCGGTGGCCCGCAGGCCGTGACCGCCCTCCCCGCTCCGTGGGGCCGGCCGACCGCACGGAGCGGGGGCACGGCCTAGAAACCGGCGGGCTCGGTGTACACGCCCCACTCGTCGCGCAGGACACCGCAGATCTCGCCCAGCGTCGCCTCCGCGCGGACGGCGTCCAGCATCGGCTCGATCATGTTGGCGCCGGAGCGCGCGGCCGCCACCATGGCGTCGAGCGCGCCGCGCACCGCCGCGTCGTCGCGGGCGGCCCTGCGCTCGCCCAGCAGCCGGACCTGCTCGCGCTCCACCTCGTGGCTGACCCGCAGGATCTCCAGGTCGCCGGTGACGGACCCGGTGTGCACGTTGACGCCGACGACCTTCTTGTCGCCCTTCTCCAGCGCCTGCTGGTAGCGGAACGCCGACTCGGCGATCTCGCCGGTGAACCAGCCGTCCTCGATGCCGCGCAGGATCCCGGAGGTGATCGGCCCGATCGGGTGCCGGCCGTCCGGGTGGGCCCGCAGGCCCCGCTCCTTGATCTGCTCGAAGATCTTCTCCGCGTCGGCCTCGATCCGGTCGGTGAGCTGCTCGACGTACCACGAACCGCCCAGCGGGTCGGCGACGTTGGCGACGCCGGTCTCCTCCATGAGCACCTGCTGGGTGCGCAGGGCGATCTCGGCGGCCTGCTCGCTGGGCAGCGCGAGGGTCTCGTCGAGGGCGTTGGTGTGCAGCGAGTTGGTCCCGCCGAGCACGGCGGCCAGCGCCTCCACGGCCGTACGGACGACGTTGTTGTAGGGCTGCTGCGCGGTCAGCGAGACACCGGCGGTCTGCGTGTGGAACCGCAGCCACTGCGCCTTCTCGCTCTTCGCGCCGTAGACGTCCCGCATCCAGCGGGCCCAGATCCGCCGGGCCGCGCGGAACTTGGCGATCTCCTCGAAGAAGTCGACGTGCGCGTCGAAGAAGAAGGACAGCCCCGGCGCGAACACGTCCACGTCGAGCCCGCGGCTGAGCCCCAGCTCCACGTAGCCGAAACCGTCGGCGAGGGTGTACGCGAGCTCCTGCGCGGCCGTCGCCCCGGCCTCGCGGATGTGGTAGCCGGAGACCGACAGCGGCTTGTAGGCGGGGATGCCGGCCGCGCAGTGCTCCATCAGGTCGCCGATCAGGCGCAGGTGCGGCTCGGGCTGGAAGAGCCACTCCTTCTGCGCGATGTACTCCTTGAAGATGTCCGTCTGCAGCGTGCCGTTGAGCACGGCGGGGTCGACGCCCTGGCGTTCGGCCGCGACGACGTACATGCAGAAGACGGGCACGGCGGGCCCGCTGATGGTCATCGACGTGGTGACGTCGCCGAGCGGGATGTCCCGGAACAGGACCTCCATGTCGGCCGCCGAGTCGATCGCCACCCCGCAGTGCCCGACCTCGCCCAGGGAGCGCGGGTCGTCGGAGTCGCGGCCCATGAGCGTCGGCATGTCGAAGGCGACGGAGAGCCCGCCCCCGCCGTTGCCGAGGATCATCTTGTACCGCTCGTTGGTCTGCTCGGCGTTCCCGAACCCGGCGAACTGCCGGATGGTCCACGTGCGCCCCCGGTAGCCGGTCGGATACAGGCCGCGGGTGAAGGGGTACTCACCCGGCCAGCCGATCCGCTCGAACCCCTCGTAGGTGTCCCCGGGCCGGGGCCCGTACACCGGCTCCACGGGATCGCCGGAGAGCGTGGTGAAGTCTGCGTCGCGCTTGCGCGCGGCGTCGTACCGGGCCTGCCAGCGTCGGCGGCCCTCCTCGATGGCGTCAGCGTCCATACCCTCGAATTTACTTGGACGTCCTAGTAAATGTCGATGGCTGACCGCCGCACGCTGCTCCGTACGGCGGTGGCGCCCGAAGTGTTACGCCTTGGCGACCGCGGGCGCTTCGTCCGCGGCCTTCGCCTCCAGCTCGCGGCTGATCCTGCGCTCCACGAAGAAGGCGGCCGTCGGAACGGTGCCCGCCAGCAGCACCCAGAGCTGCTTCTTGACCGGCCACTTCGCCTTGGAGCCGAGATCGAAGGCGAAGATCAGATACACCACGTACAGCCAGCCGTGGGCAATGCTGACCACCTGGGTGAAGTCGTCCGCGCCCTCCATCGTGAGGGCGTACTTGCCGATCATGCCGAAGACCAGCAGGACGAGCAGGACACCGGTGACGTAGGCCATGACCCGGTAGCGGGTCAGCACGCTCTTCTTCATGCGGTCGAGCGTAACGGGCCGTTCAGGGAGATCCCGGGCCGGGGCGCGTGGACCGCGTCACCCCTCCTCGAAGTCCCCCGCCGCGAGTCGCAGCGGCCGGAGCATCGCGAAGATCTCGCCGCACTCCTCGGCGTCGTAGACGCCCAGGCCGAAGTCCATGGCCATCAGGTCGCGGGTGGCCGACTCGACCACCTCGCGGCCCTTGTCGGTGATGGTCGCGAGGGTGCCGCGGCCGTCGTTGGGGTTGGGGCGCTTGTCCACCAGGCCCGACCTCACCAGCCGGTCCACGGTGTTCGTCACCGAGGTGGGGTGCACCATCAGCCGCTCGCCGATCTTGGACATCGGCAGCTCCCCGGACTTGGAGAAGGTCAGCAGCACCAGCGCCTCGTACCGCGCGAACGTCAGCCCGTACGGCTTGACCACCGCGTCGACCTCGGCCAGCAGGATCTGGTGCGCGCGCATGATCGACGTGATCGCGGCCATCGACGGCACGCTTCCCCAGCGCTGCTTCCAGAGCTCGTCGGCGCGGGCGATGGGATCGAACGAGAGGCTGAGCGGCTTCGGCACGGATCCGACCTTACCGGCCGGTCATATGCCGGTCAGCCCCGTCTCGCTCTTCGGTCGGCGGGACCGCCCCGGTCCCGCCGACCGCCTCGTACGGCCGCCGGCTACCCGGCGTCCTGCGCCAGGTGCCGCTCCACGGTCTCCACCTTGGACGTGAGACCGTTCTCCACCCCCGGGCGGATGTCGGCCTTGAGGACCACCGAGACCCGCGGGGCCCGCGCCTCCACGGCGGCGACGGCGCGCCTCACGACGTCCATCACCTCGTCCCACTCCCCCTCGACCGAGGTGAACATGGCATCGGTGCGGTTCGGCAGCCCGGACTCGCGGACCACCCGCACGGCGTCGGCGACGTACTCCCCCACGTCCTCGCCCACACCGAGCGGCGTCACGGAAAAGGCGACGATCACGCCTGCACGACCCCTTCGCCGCGGGCGCGGGAGGCGATCACCGCGTCCTCGGCCTCACGCTTGAGCCGGCGCTCGGCGAAGAAGCCGCCGGCGGGCAGGACCGACATCAGGAAGTAGAAGGCGGCGGTCTTCAGCGGCCACTTGGCGCGGTTCCAGGCGTCCGCCCAGAAGAGCACGTACAGGACGAAGAGGAAGCCGTGGACCGCGCCCATCACCGGGACGGCGTTGAAGTCCGTGGTCCGCTTCAGGACCGAGCAGACGAGCAGGACGAGGAACGAGATCGCCTCGGGGCCCGAGACCAGGCGGAGGCGGCGGAGGGCGGTGGCGGTCTTGATGTCCACGGATCACCTTCGGTGGGAGAGACGTCGGCGTCGACGGGTAGGACGGTTTGTGAACGCACGCACAAGCGTCCGCCCATTGTGGCAAACCCCCTCCGCGGCCACCGGAGGGGGTCCCGTAGCCCGTAGGGGTCCGATCGGGGTGCGGTTCCCCCCACGGGACCTGTCGGCGGGGCAAAGGGGCCGCTACCGTCGCAAGCGTGGCGATGTTCCGACTTCAGAGCAGCAAGGTGCTCGCCGTCGACATGACCGGGGATGCCGTGAAGGCGAAGAACGGCTCCATGGTCGCGTACGACGGCGACATGACCTTCAAGAAGCTCAGCGGCGGCGGTGAGGGCCTGAGGGGGATGGTGACCCGGCGGCTGACGGGCGAGCAGATGACGGTGATGGAGGTGAAAGGGCACGGGACCTGCTGGTTCGCGGACCGCGCGTCCGAGATCAGCCTCGTCGGCCTCCGGGGCGACAAGCTCTACGTGGAGTCGAGCAACCTGCTGGCGACCGACGGCGGACTGCGCACCGGCACCGGCTTCACCGGGGTGCGCGGCGCCTCGCAGGGCAACGGGCTGTTCACGACCACCGTCGAGGGGCACGGCCAGGCGGCGCTCCTGTCGGACGGTCCCGCGATCGTCCTCCGGGTCGGTCCGCAGTACCCGCTGACCGTCGACCCCGGCGCCTACGTGGCCCACCAGGGGAACCTGCGGCAGTCGTTCCAGTCCGGTGTGACCTTCCGCACCCTGATCGGCGAGGGCGGCGGCGAGGCCTTCCAGATCCGGTTCGAGGGCGACGGGCTGGTCTACGTGCAGCCCAGTGAGCGGAACACGATCGCGGGGGACGTCTGACATGGCCTTCCGGGAGATCAACGCGAAGATGGTCGAGGCGACCGTGGCGCCGGGCCGGCGGCTGTTCAGCCAGCGCGGCGCGATGCTCGCGTACCAGGGGGAGGTGAGCTTCACCCCGAACAGGGCGGGCGGCCAGGGCGGGCTGATGTCGATGATCGGCCGGCGCGTGGCGAACGAGGACACGCCCCTGATGACCGTCGAGGGCAGCGGCACGGTCCTGTTCGGGCACGGCGGCCACCACGTGCAGGTGATCAACCTCGCCGGGGACACCCTGTACGTCGAGGCGGACCGGCTGCTGGCCTTCGAGGGCACCCTGGAGCAGGGCACGGTGTTCCTGGGCTCGCAGGGCGGGGTGATGGGCATGGTCCGGGGACAGGTCTCCGGGCAGGGGCTGTTCACGACCACGCTGAAGGGGCACGGCTCCGTCGCCGTGATGGCCCACGGCGGGGTGATCGAGATCCCGATCGCCCCGCAGCGCCCGGTGCACGTCGACCCGCAGGCCTACGTCGCCCACCACGGCGACGTCCGCAACAAGCTGTCCACGGCCCTCGGCTGGCGGGACATGGTGGGCCGCGGCTCCGGTGAGGCGTTCCAGCTGGAGCTGAGCGGCAGCGGTGCGGTGTACGTCCAGGCGTCGGAGGAGAAGCTGTGAGCACCTACGGAACCCCGGGCGCCGGACCCGCGGTCTTCGACCCGATGACGCTGCCGTCCGACGACAACGTCGATCACTACACCTTCTGCGTGGAGCTCAAGGGCACCCAGTGGTTCATGCAGAAGGGGAAGATGATCGCCTACTACGGTTCGATCGAGTTCAACGGCATCGGACACGGCCGACTCGACCGGCTCGTCCGTACGTCGTTCCATTCGCCTCTGCACGCGAGCGACTGGGTCGTGGCGGAGGGCTCGGGCAAGATGCTCCTCGCCGACCGGGCCTTCGACGTGAATTCGTACGACCTGGACGACGGCAATCTGACCATTCGCTCGGGCAACCTCCTCGCTTTTCAGCCAAGTCTCTCGCTGAAGCAGTCGATCGTGCCGGGTTTCCTGACCCTGATCGGAACCGGAAAGTTCGTGGCCGCGTCCAACGGTCCGGTGGTCTTCATGGAGCCTCCGATCCGGGTGGACCCGCAGGCGCTGGTCGGATGGGCGGACTGCCCCTCTCCGTGCCACCACTACGACCACGGCTACATGACCGGCCTCATGGGCGGTCTACGTGCGATGACGGGCCTCGGCGGGGCCTCCGGCGAGGAGCACCAGTTCGAGTTCGCGGGGGCCGGCACGGTGCTGCTCCAGTCGTCCGAGACCCTGATGACGGAGCAGGCCACGGGGGTCGCTCCGCAGCAGCCGGGGGTACCCGGGGGCGGGGCGTCCGGCGGGTCCGGACAGCCGGCCGGGGCACCGCGCCTTCCCGGACAGCTGGGCGACCTCCAGCGTCGCTTCGGGCTGTGAGCGGTAGTCTGCGGAGTGTGACGTCGAACGCGTGCACGCTGTGTCACACGGAAGCATCATTCGTTCGCCTTTCAACTTCTTAGGTAGACTTCATTCATGGAGACCGAGACGGCCACGCGCTGGCTGACCCATGCGGAGCAGTGCGCCTGGCGCACCCACCTGGAGGTCAACAGACTGTTGACCTACCAGCTCGAGAAGGACCTGCAGCCGTTCGGCCTGACAATGAACGACTACGAGATCCTGGTGAATCTCTCCGAGTCGGAGGACCGACGGATGCGGATGAGCGACCTCGCCGCCGCCACCCTGCAGTCCAAGAGCCGCCTCTCGCACCAGATCACCCGGATGGAGAACGCGAACCTGGTCCGGCGGGAGAACTGCGAGTCCGACCGCCGCGGGCTCTACGCGGTCCTCACCGAGCACGGCATGGAAACCATGCAGAAGGTCGCGCCGCACCACGTGGCGTCCGTGCGCCGGCACTTCATCGACCTGCTCTCCCCCGAGGACCTCACCGGACTCGACAAGGCCCTCAGGCCCATCGCGGAACACCTGCGCGGGCAGCGGGGCCGCCCCTGACGCCCCGGTCGGGCCGTCACCCCTCTCCGGCGAACGGCAGGCGGAGCTCGAACAGGGCTCCGCCCGTCGGCGCCGACCCGGCCGTGAGCGTCCCGCCGTGCCGTACGGCGACGTCCCGCGCGATGGCGAGGCCCAGCCCGGCGCCGCCGTCGTCGCGGCTGCGGGCGGCGTCCAGCCGGACGAACCGTTCGAAGATCCGCTCCCGGTCGGCCTCGGCCACCCCCTCGCCGTCGTCGGCCACGCCGAGCACCGCCCAGTTCCCCTCCCGCCGGACGGTCACCGTGACCCTCTCGCGGGCGTGCCGCCGGGCGTTGTCCAGCAGGTTGGCGAGCAACCGCCCCAGCTGTCCCCGCGACCCGGTCACCTCCGCCGGCTCCGTGTCCACCGTCACGCCCGCCCGGCCCGCGGCCTCCTCCCGGGCCAGCGCGGCCAGGTCGACGAGCGCGTCGGCGGGCCGCTCCCCCGCGTCCAGCCGGGCGAGCAGCAGCAGGTCGGCGGCGAGGTGCTGGAGCCGCACGGTGTCCTCGACGGCGCCGTCCAGGTCGAGCAGCTCGGGGTGGGCGGCGGCCACCTCCAGCTGGGTGCGCAGGGAGGCGATCGGGCTGCGCAGTTCGTGCGAGGCGTCGGCGACGAACCGCCGCTGCCGCTCCACGGACGCCTCCAGCGCGGCGAGCGTCTCGTTGGTGGTGCGGGCGAGCCGGGCGATCTCGTCGTGGGTGCCGGGCTCCGGGACGCGGCGGGCGAGATCCTCGGAGGCGGTGATCGCGGCCATCTCCCGGCGGATGCCCTCCACCGGCCGCAGGGCCCGCCCGGTGACCGTCCAGGTCACCCCGGCGACCACGCCCAGCAGCAGCGGGAGGCCGAGGAGCATCGCGGTCTGCGCGGTGTCCACGGCGCTGTGCTCGGCGGCGAGCGGGGCTCCCGCGTAGACGGTGAGGCGGCCCCGGTCGTGGGTCTCCACGTCGACGGCCGCGAACCGGTAGTCCTCGGCGTCGCCGTCGATCGTCGCGGAACCGCTGCCGAAGGTGGTCTCGCGGTCGATCTCACCGGGGTCGAGGTCCTCGTCGGAACCGCCGGAGTCCCCGGCGTCGTCCGAGTCGTCCCCGCCGTCCGAGTCGTCCGAGCCGTCGTCGCCGTCCTCACCGCCCGGGACGGACGGGCGCGGCGTCACCTCGGCGGTCGCCGTGCCGCTGATCCGCTCCAGGTCCTCACTGGCCGCGACCAGCCTGCCGTCCTCGTCGACGACCTGCACCGGCCCGTCGTCGCCGTCCAGCCCCGAGAGGTCGTCGTACGCCGTCCGGGCGGCCAGCTCGGAGGCGACCGCCCGGGCGGAGCGCTCCGCGCGGGTGCCCGCCTCGGCGGTCAGGTTGGAGCGCAGCGACAGCACCACGGCGATCCCCGCCGCGACGAGGGCCACGGCGACCACCAGGGTCGCGCCGAGCGTCGCCCGCGACCGGACCGAGCCGAACAGCCGGCTCACGGCGCCGTCTCCAGCCGGTACCCGGCGCCGCGCACGGTCCGGATCAGCCCGGCGCGCAGCTTGCGGCGCAGGGCGCTGACGTAGACCTCGACGATGTTCGGGTCGCCCTCGTAGGCGAAGTCCCAGACGTGCTCCAGGATCTCCGTCTTGGAGACCACCTCGCCGGCCCGCAGCACCAGCTGCTCCAGGACGGAGAACTCCTTGGCGGTCAGCGCCACTTCGTCCTCGCCCAGGAAGACCCGGCGGGCGGCGGTGTCCACCCTGAGGTCGCCGTGCACGTGCACCCGGGAGGCCCCCGCGCCCCGGCGGCGCAGCAGCGCCTTGATCCGCGCGACGAGGACGACGTACGAGAACGGCTTGGTGAGGTAGTCGTCGGCGCCCGTGTCCAGGCCCTCGGCCTCGTCGTACTCGCCGTCCTTGGCGGTGAGCATCAGGATCGGCACGTCGTGTCCGGCGGCGCGCAGGGCGGCGCAGACCCGGTAGCCGTTCAGGCCGGGCAGCATGATGTCGAGGACGACGAGGTCGTACGTCCCCTCCGTGGCCCGGTGCAGCCCCTCCCGGCCGTCGTGGACGACGTCCACGGCGTAGCCCTCGGCCGTCAGGCCCTTGGCGAGCGACAGGGCGAGCCGCTTCTCGTCCTCCACGATCAACAATCGAGAGGGGCGGCGCGAAGCGCCTCCGGCAGGGTGGCGGTGGGTCACGGGCGGGCGCATGGGGTCAAGGGTCGCAAAGGAAAGCTGAAGACCACTTCAGGCGGTTTCAGGTTCCCCTCAGCGTCGGTCGGCGACATTGAAGGCGTCGAGAACGAAGCGACCCAGGAGGAACCCGCATGAAGCGCAACATCGTGATCGCCGTCGTCACGGCCGCAGCCCTCGTCGGGGGAGGTACGGCGACGGCCCTCGCGGTCTCGGGGGACGACGCGCCGACGACGCGGGCGACGGAGACGAGGGGGGCGGACGACGACACGGCCCGCGACGACGACCGGGGGCGTGAGGACACCGACGACGCCGACGACCGGGACGACCGGGACGGTGACGACGACGCCCGTGCCGCCGCCTCCTCCGGGGTGACCGCCGCCGACGCCATCGCCGCCGCCCTGAAGCACACCCCGGGGACCGCCGTCTCCGCGGAGCTGGACGACGAGGACGACGACGGCGGCCAGGCGGCCTGGGAGGTCGACGTCCTCGCCGGCGGCGGCACCTGGCACAGCGTGCGCGTCGACCCGGCCACCGGCAAGGTCCTCGGCTCGCACACGGAGGACGAGGACGACACCGCGCAGGTGCGGGCCGCGCTGAAGGGGACGTCGGTGACGGCCGGGGAGGCCGCGAAGGCGGCGGCCGCCGAGGGCACGGTGGTCTCCGTCGACCTGGACGACGACGGGGACAAGGGGTGGGAGGCCGAGACCCGTGCCTCCGGCGAGGACGAGCGGGACTGGCGCGTGGACCTGAACAGCGGGAAGGTCACGGCGGACCGCTCGGACGACGCGGACGACTCCGACTCGGACGACGACTGACCGCCCCGGACACCGCGAAGCACACCGGCAGCGGCAGCCGCCCCACCAGCAGGCCCACCGCCGCCGCACCGGCCGAACTCCCGGCGTTCACAGCGGTGTTGACCCAGGCACCCGTCCGGGTCCGGAACCCCGGCGCCGCGGCTTCGTCGGCGACCAGGTACGCCGTCGTCAGTGCCGGCGCCACGAACAGACCCGCGCAGGCGACGGCCGGATGCGGCGGTCGCGGTCCTGGGCGGGCTCTATGCCGAGAGGAGGAACATGCCGGTCAAGGCAGCAGCGGGCCGCATGGGCCCGCCATCGCCCTGTCCGGGCCGGCGTCCGCCGGGCGTCAGCCCCGCGTCAGCCCCTCGACCAGCTCGTCCGCCGCGCGGTACGGGTCCAGCTCGCCGGCGATGATCCGTTCCGCCAGGGCGCCGAGCCGGCGGTCGCCGTGGAGGTCGCCGATGC
>NZ_JAPSKQ010000231.1 GCF_031181555.1 Streptomyces sp.
GTGTGGCGGCGCCAGGATTCGAACCTGGGAAGGCTGAGCCGGCAGATTTACAGTCTGCTCCCTTTGGCCGCTCGGGCACACCGCCGGGTTTGCTGCCGTCGAACCGCCTTGCGGCGGTGCTCCGTGGCAACGACGTAAACAATACCCGATGGACAGGGGTGCTTCGCCACCCGATTGATCGCCACCCGGGGGCCGGGGGGTGGCTAGGCTTGTCCGGATGCGGCCCGGGACCGATACCGGGCTCGGTGGCCGCCCCACGTACGCCGGTACGCATCCGGTTCGCAGCCCGATACGCACCCCGATACAAGGAGCCACAGGACATGGCCGACTCCAGTTTCGACATCGTCTCGAAGGTCGAGCGGCAGGAGGTCGACAACGCCCTCAACCAGACCGCCAAGGAGATCTCGCAGCGCTACGACTTCAAGGGCGTGGGCGCCTCGATCTCGTGGTCCGGGGAGAAGATCCTCATGGAGGCGAACTCCGAGGACCGGGTGAAGGCTGTCCTCGACGTCTTCCAGTCCAAGCTGATCAAGCGCGGTATCTCCCTGAAGGCCCTGGACGCGGGTGAGCCCCAGCTCTCGGGCAAGGAGTACAAGATCTTCGCGTCGATCCAGGAGGGCATCTCCCAGGAGAACGCGAAGAAGGTGGCGAAGATCATCCGCGATGAGGGCCCGAAGGGCGTGAAGGCGCAGGTGCAGGGCGACGAACTGCGGGTCAGCTCCAAGAGCCGTGACGACCTGCAGGCCGTCATCGCCCTGCTGAAGGGCAAGGACTTCGACTTCGCCCTGCAGTTCGTGAACTACCGGTAAGGCCGACAAGGCCGGGGCCGGTGGCGTCCGCGCGCCGCGCAGGCACGGGGAAGGGCGGGCATCCTGTGGCTGCCCGCCCTTCTCGCTGTCGGCTGCGGATGCGCGGCGCGGTCAGGCCCGCGAGTGGTCCACCAGCCGTGCCGCCGCCCCTTCCGCCACCCCCGCACCGTCCACGACGTGGTGGAATCCCGTTCCGGATCCGGCTCGGCGATCGTGCCCCGTCTCTCCGCCCCTCTGCCGTTCGTCCTGTCGCACCCGGTTGTTCGCCCTGTCTTGGTGTACGGGCCATGCGGGGTACGGGCGGCGGTTTCACCGGTCAGTAGGGTGCAGCCTCATGACAGCGCCTCCCGGTTCCGGACTCCGCCGCACGCTCGGTGTCGGCGACGCCGTGGTCATCGGTCTCGGCTCGATGGTGGGAGCCGGGATCTTCGCCGCGCTGGCGCCCGCCGCGCAGACGGCCGGTTCCGGACTGCTCCTCGGGCTCGCGGTCGCCGCCGTGGTCGCCTACTGCAACGCCACGTCGTCGGCCCGCCTCGCCGCCCTGTATCCGGCCTCGGGCGGCACGTACGTGTACGGGCGCGAGCGGCTCGGGGAGTTCTGGGGGTATCTCGCGGGCTGGGCGTTCGTGGTCGGGAAGACGGCCTCCTGTGCGGCGATGGCGCTCACCGTGGGCGCGTACGTCTGGCCGGGGCAGGCACACGCCGTGGCGGTCGCCGCCGTCGTGGCGCTGACCGCGGTGAACTACGGCGGTGTCCAGAAGTCCGCGTGGCTGACGCGGGCGATCGTGGCCGTGGTCCTGGCTGTCCTCGCTTCCGTGGTGGTCGTGTCCCTGACCTCCGGGGAGGCCGATGCCGGGCGCCTGGGCATCGAGGTTCCGGACGGTGCCGGCGGGGTGCTTCAGGCGGCCGGTCTGCTGTTCTTCGCCTTCGCCGGATACGCCCGGATCGCGACCCTCGGCGAAGAGGTCCGGGATCCGGCGCGCACCATTCCCCGCGCGATCCCGTTGGCCCTGGGCATTGCGCTGGTCGTGTACACGGCTGTCGCTGTGGCTGTCCTTTCCGTGCTGGGGGCGAAGGGGCTGGGCGACGCCACTGCGCCGCTCGCCGACGCGGTGCGGGCCGCCGGGGTTCCCGGGCTGGCGCCCGTGGTGCGGGTGGGTGCGGCGGTGGCCGCGCTGGGTTCGCTGCTCGCCCTGATCCTGGGGGTCTCCCGGACCACGCTGGCCATGGCCCGGGACCGGCATCTTCCGGGTGGTCTGGCCGCCGTGCATCCGCGGTTCCGGGTGCCGCACCGGGCGGAGCTGGCCGTGGGCGTGGTGGTCGCCGTGCTGGCCGCCACGGTGGATGTGCGGGGCGCGATCGGCTTCTCCTCCTTCGGGGTGCTGACGTATTACGCGGTGGCCAACGCCTCGGCCTGGACGCTCCGTCCGGGGCCGGCGGCGCGAGTGGTGCCGGCGCTGGGGCTCGCCGGGTGCCTGGTGCTGGCGTTCTCGCTGCCGGGGCTTTCGGTGGCGATCGGCGCGGGCGTGCTGGCGGTGGGTGTGCTGGCCTACGGGGTGCGGCGGTCGAGGGCCGGCCGCTAGCCGTGCCGGGTGCCTCGCGGCCCTCGGGCCCGGGGGCCGGATGCCCGCACCGGGGCGGGCGGGGGCGTCGTGGCTCGCCCCGTCCGGCGACGCCGGTGCCGCCGCCGGACCGCGTCGCTCAGGACGCCGGTGCCGGCTTCGCGGGTATGCGGACGTCGGTCCACGGGGCCAGGTCCACGCCCTCGTTCTCCTCCTCGTACCAGCCCGTGCCCTCGACCCAGGAGCGCAGCCAGTGCGAGAGGCTCGGGGCGTCGACGTACCACGCGAGGGCCGGGTCGCCCGGGTTGGGTTCGAAGAGCACGACGGTGGCCTCGGGGGAGCGGCAGTCCACACAGGCGTACATTCCGCAGCCCCAGTGGGATATCGGCAGTACGCCCTCGGGCCACGGCCAGTCGGGGTCCTCGCGGCCGCTCTCGCGGTTGGCGAGGTACTGGACCACGGCGGCGGGTTCGTCGGAGGGCGGGCTGTCCAGGAGGGGCAGCAGACCGTACTCGGGGCCGAAGCCGCCGTCCGCTATCCGCAGGTAGAGATCGGCGAGCAGAGGCGGCAGCTCAAAACCCAGGGCGGCTTCGGCCCGGACCAGTGCGGCCGCGTCGATGGGCTCGGGCAAGGACGGCCGGCCCCATGGGCGGACGGTGCGGGCCTTGGCCGCCACCAGTGTCAGCAACTGCTCGTGCTCGGTCATGCGTTCATCATGCGGGCCGCCACTGACAATCGGGCGGGCCTGTGGACAACCTCCGGGCTGTGGACGACGTGCGGGGCGCGGCGTGCTCCGACGGGCCGGCCCCGGGTCTTACCAGCGCGAGGTGAACGGCTGGTCCGTCCGCACGATCTCGCGGCCCATCGGGAGCAGGGAGACCGGGATCAGCTTGAAGTTCGCGATGCCGAGCGGGATTCCGATGACGGTCACGCACAGGGCGACACCGGTGACGATGTGCCCGATCGCCAGCCACCAGCCCGCGAGGACCAGCCACAGCACGTTGCCGACGAAGGAGGGGGCGCCCGCGTCGCGGCGCTCGACCGTCGTGTGTCCGAAGGGCCACAGGGCGTAGACACCGATGCGGAAGGCGGCGATGCCGAAGGGGATGCCGATGATCGTGATGCACAGCAGCACGCCTGCGAGCAGGTAGCCGAGGAACAGCCAGAAGCCGCTGAGAACGAGCCATATGACGTTCAGAATGGTCTTCACTGGATGTGACCTGCCATCTTCTCGAGTCGGGCGATGCGTTCCGTCATCGGCGGGTGGGTGGAGAACATCTTCGACATCCCCTGCCCCGGTCGGAAGGGGTTCGCGATCATCATGTGGCTGGCCGTCTCGATGCGGGGCTCGGGCGGCAGCGGGAGCTGTTTGGTGCCCCGTTCCAGCTTGCGCAGGGCGCTCGCGAGGGCGAGCGGGTCGCCGGTGAGCTGGGCGCCGGAGGCGTCCGCCTCGTACTCCCGGGAGCGGCTGATGGCCAGCTGGATGAGGGACGCGGCGAGCGGGCCGAGGATCATGATCAGCAGCATGCCGAGGAGGCCGGGACCGTCGTCGTCGTCGGAGCGGCCGATCGGGATGAGCCAGGCGAAGTTGACCAGGAACATGATCACGGAGGCGAGGGCGCCGGCGACCGAGGAGATCAGGATGTCGCGGTTGTAGACGTGGCTGAGTTCGTGGCCGATGACACCGCGCAGCTCGCGCTCGTCCAGCAGGCGCAGGATGCCTTCGGTGCAGCACACGGCGGCGTTGCGCGGATTGCGGCCGGTGGCGAAGGCGTTGGGCGCTTCCGTCGGGGAGATGTACAGGCGGGGCATGGGCTGGCGGGCCTGGGTGGAGAGCTCGCGGACCATGCGGTACAGCCCCGGGGCCTCGAACTCGCTCACCGGGCGGGCGCGCATCGCGCGCAGGGCCAGCTTGTCGCTGTTCCAGTACGCGTACGCGTTGGTGCCGAGTGCGATCAGAACGGCGACGACGAGCCCCGCGCGGCCGAAGAAACTGCCGATGACGATGATGAGTGCGGACAGTCCCCCGAGGAGGACTGCGGTCCTGAGCCCGTTGTGCCGGCGGTGCACGGTACGCCCTCCAAGTCGTGCGGCAGGGGAACCCTTCGCTTGCTGATCTTCCTTCTGACCTGCGCTGCCACTGGTGTCGTGGGGTCACGTCCAGTGGACCCTCCCGTATCGGTCAACGCCAGGCGGGAGGCACTAGTTCCCTTGTGCGCGCGAGGGCGCGTGTGACCCGTCCGGGTGACGGCGGGTCCCTGGCGGCACGCGCGCGTGGGAACACGCGGTGATGCGAGTGCCCGCGCGCGCGTGCCGGATGCGGGCCGGCCCTCAGAACAGTCCGGTGTCGGTGAAGCGGAGGACCAGCTGCGGCGCGCCGGACAGGGCGATGCCCAGGACACCGGTCAGGGCGATCGCGGCGGTGAGGGGGGCGGGGAGACGGTGCTTCACCGGTTCGCCCTCGGGGGCGCGGAACAGCAGGGCCGTCCACTGGAGGTAGTAGACCAGCGCGATGACGACGTTGACGGCCATGACGACGGCGAGCCAGCCGAGTCCGGCGTCGACGGCCGCGGAGAAGACGGTGACCTTGGCGAAGAGGCCGATGATGCCCGGCGGGAGTCCGGCGAGGCAGAGCAGGAAGAAGCCCATCAGGAGCGCGGTGAGCGGGCTGGAGGCGTACAGGCCGCGGTAGTCGGCGACGCGGTTGAGGCGGTGGGCGCGGCCCACCAGGGCGGCCACGGCGAAGGCGCCGAGGTTCACGGCGCCGTACATGAGCGCGTAGGCGAGGGTGGAGCCGATCGACTGCTCGGGATCGTCGGAGTACGCGGCGGCGGCGATCGGGACGAGGAGGTAGCCGGCCTGGCCGACGGAGGACCAGGCGAGCAGGCGTACCGCGCTGTACGCGCGCGTGGCCTGCTGCCGGAGGGCGCCGACGTTGCCCGCGGTCATGGTGAGGGCGGCCAGCACGGCGAGCGCGGGGCCCCAGACGTCGGCGTAGGACGGGAGGGCGACGACCGTGACGAGGATCAGGCCGGAGAAGCCGACGGCCTTGCCGATGACGGACAGGTAGGCGGCGACCGGCAGGGGGGCGCCCACGTAGGTGTCGGGCACCCAGAAGTGGAAGGGGACGGCGGCCGTCTTGAAGGCGAAGCCGACGAGGGTGAGGACCACGCCGGTCTGGGCGAGGGTGTGGAGCTGTCCGTCGACGTCCTGGATGCGCTCGGCGATCCGGGTGAGGTGGAGGGTGCCGGTGGCGGCGTAGACGAAGCTGACGCCCATCAGGCTGACCGCGGTGGCGGTGACCGAGGACAGGAAGAACTTCAGGGCCGCTTCGGAGGACTTGCGGTCGCCCTGGCGGAGGCCGACCAGGGCGAAGGCGGGCAGGGAGGCGACCTCCAGGGCGACGATGAGGGTCGCGAGGTCGCGGGAGGCGGGCAGGAGGGCCGCGCCGGCCGCGGAGGACAGGAACAGGAACCAGTACTCCCCCTCCGGGAGCCGCTTGCCGGCGTCCTTCAGGGCGGTGACGGACAGCAGGGCGGCCAGGAGGGCGCCGCCGAGCACCAGGAACTGGATGACGAGGGTGAAGCGGTCGGCGGTGTAGCTGCACACGCCGGTGTCGCCGACCAGGCAGAAGGTGCTGCGGTCGGCGTCGAGGAGGGGCAGCAGCATGAGCGTGGCGGCGGCGAGTCCGGCCACCGAGAGCCAGCCGAGCAGCGGTTTCCTGGCCTCGCCGACGAACAGGTCGGCGACGAGGACGACGAGTCCGACGACCGCCGCGATGGTGGGCGGCGCGATGGCCAGCCAGTCGACGGACTGGACGAGGGAGCTCATCGGGTGCCTCCTGCGAGGAGCTGCTGCACGGCCGGGTCGGTGAGCCCGAGGAGGGCCCTGGGCCACAGCCCGGCGACGACGGTGAGGACGACGAGCGGGGTCCAGGCCGCGAACTCGTAGCCGCGCACGTCGGTGAGTTTCGGGGCTTCCTGCGGTACGGCGCCCATGCAGACCCGGCGGACCACGACCAGCAGGTAGGCGGCGGTCAGCAGGGTGCCGAACGCGCCGATCGCCATGAAGGTGAGGAAGGCGGGGCGGCTGAGCCCCTCGGCGGGGTCGAAGGCACCGAACAGGGCGAGCATCTCGCCCCAGAATCCGGCGAGGCCGGGCAGGCCGAGGGAGGCGACGGCGCCGAAGGCGAGCAGTCCGCCGAGGCGGGGAGCCCTGCCGTAGAGGGCGGCGCCGGTCTCCTCGGCGAGGGTGTCGAGGTCGGTGCTGCCGGTGCGGTCCTTGAGGGCTCCGACCAGGAAGAAGAGCAGGCCGGTGATGAGGCCGTGGGCGACGTTGGCGAACAGGGCGCCGTTGACGCCGGTCGGGGTCATGGTCGCGATGCCGAGGAGGACGAAGCCCATGTGGCCGACGGAGGAGTAGGCGATGAGGCGCTTGAGGTCGCCCTTCGCGCCCCGCTTGGCCAGGGCCAGGCAGGCGAGGGATCCGTAGATGATGCCGACGACGGCGAAGGCGGCGAGGTAGGGCGCGAAGGTGCGGAATCCGTCCGGCGCGACGGGGAGCAGGATGCGGACGAACCCGTACGTGCCCATCTTCAGCAGGACGCCGGCCAGCAGCACCGAGCCGACGGTCGGCGCGGCGGTGTGGGCGTCGGGCAGCCAGCTGTGCAACGGCCACATCGGGGTCTTGACCGCGAGCCCGATCCCGATCGCCAGAACGGCGATGACCTGCACGGACGTGGTCAGCGACCGGCCGTTGTCAGTGGCGAGTGCCACCATGTCGAACGTGCCCGCCTTGATTCCGATCAGGAGCAGGCCGAGCAGCATGACCACGGAGCCGAGCAGCGTGTAGAGGATGAACTTCCAGGCGGCCCCGGCCCGGCCCTCGCCGCCCCAGCGGGCGATGAGGAAGTACATCGGGATGAGGACCATCTCGAAGGCGAGGAAGAACAGGACCAGGTCGAGGACGGCGAAGGTCGCGAGGGTGCCGGACTCCAGGACGAGCAGCAGGGCGACGAAGGCCCTCGGGGAGGGACCCGCGGGCGGCTTGAAGTACGAGTGGAGCGCGCAGAGGAAGGTCAGCAGCGCGGTCAGGACCAGAAGGGGGAGGGAGATGCCGTCGGTGCCGAGGTGGATCCGCACGTCGAGTGCGGGGATCCAGCTGATGTCGGTCGTGGCCTGCATCGTCGACGGCCGGTCGTGGTCGAAGCCGAGCGCGAGGACGACCGCCGCGACGAGGACCGCGCCGGTGACCGTCACGCCGTGCCGGAGCACGGCCTGCTCGGGTGACTTCCCCTTCAGTCCGGGCGGGGCCGGCAGGAGAGCGGCGGCGGCGCCGAGGAGCGGGCCGACGACGAGGAACGCCAGAAGGAACTGCATCACGGACTCGTTGATATCGATCACGCCTGCTCACGCTCCCGTGGCGACGAGGACGGCGGCGACCGCGAGGACGACGGTGCCGGCGAGCAGC
>NZ_JAPSKQ010000232.1:0-1315 GCF_031181555.1 Streptomyces sp.
CGCAGCACGTAGACGATTCCGCGCAGAGCCGCACGGTCATCCGCCGGCAGTCGGCCCGGATACCGCCGGCGCCGCGGCGGGCGCGGAGGGAGCAGCGGAGCGACACGGTCCCACGGATCATCAGGCACAAGATCATCCGGCACCCGCAAAACTCTGCCGCCCAGCAGCCCAACTGCCAAGAACTGGACCGAACTCATTCTGAAGTGATCAGCAAGTCGTCTTGGTCCAGGGGAATGGCAGCCCGCGCGTGAGGACGGTCTCGCTCAGCTACTGGGACCGGTCAGGGCGGGCGTGCTCCGCTCGGTGCAGCCTCCCGCGACGGTCTGTGAGCTGGCCCGCCCGCTGAATACGGGGGTCAGCACCAGCCGACGGCCGCGATCAACTGGCCGTCAGCCGCGGGCCGTCGGAGAACGTGAGGCCGCCGGGCCGGCTGAGCATGAAAGCGGGTGCTCCCGCACAGTTCGAGGGTGTCGAAATCCGCCGAGCAACAGGGGCCCCTGGTGCTGCAGTTCTTCGTGCCGGCATCGCGGTCGTCCAACCCGGCGCCTGGCGATGTGTGATTGCCTCGCTCGCCGGTTCGGGAACGCGGGGAACCGGCCGTACAGGCGGCCGAGGTATCCGTCCGACATGAGTGACGCGGAATGGGGGCGTAGCGACGCGATGCCGGTTCCCGGCCGGCTGGAAGGCCGCGGCGGACAGCCGGAGGGCCACCGGCGCCCCACGCTCAGTGCTCGTCGAGCGTCGAGCGCAGAGGCGCCTCCCGCAGCAGCAGGACGGCGGCCAGTGCGAGCAGGGCGAAGGGTACGGCGGCGGTGAACACGTCGCCGAAGGCCTGGCCGTACACCGTCCGGACGCTGTCCACGGCCGAGGGACCCAGCGCGCGCAGGTCCGGCAGGCCGCCGTCGAGCCCGGTCCCGGCCGGGGCGTGCGCGGCGGTAAGGGCGTCCACGCGGGCGGTCAGCAGGGAGCCGAGGGCGGCGAGACCGAGCACACCGCCGAGGCTGCGGGAGAGGATCACGAAGGAGGTGACGGCGCCGAGGTCGTCGGGGGGCGCCGCGTTCTGGGCGATCGGCACGAGGTTCTGCGAGACGACGCCGACGCCGGAGCCTCCCGCGAACAGGGCGGCGCCCACCAGGAGCAGCGGCGTACGGGCCCCCACGGTGCCCATGACGGAGAAGCCGAGGACGAGCAGCAGGCCCCCCACGGCCAGGGGGAGTTTCCAGCGGCCCCGCGCGCTGATGAGCCGGCCGGAGACGACGGACCCGGACAGCAGACCGGCGATCATCGGCAGGGTCAGCAGTCCCGACACGGCCGG
>NZ_JAPSKQ010000232.1:1415-3349 GCF_031181555.1 Streptomyces sp.
ATCTGGACCAGCGTCTTGCGGTCGGCGCGGTCGGCGAGCTTCCCCCACAGCGGCAGACTGAGCGTCGAGGCCACCATCGTGGCCGCGACGACCCACGTGAAGGCGGCCTGACCGCCGTCCAGGTCGGCGACGACGCGCGGCAGCGCGGTGACGACCACCGTGCTGGACAGCAGGCCGGCGAAGAGGCCGAGCAGCAGGGCGCGGAGCGCTCGGCGCGTTTGTACGGCGCTCTTGTCCACCGCGCTCACGAGCGGGGCGGCGGGCTGTGCCATGGGGATCCTCGGGGTCTGCGGGGCCACGGAGAGGCGCCGTGACGGCTGGATGATGGCATCCGGCCGTGAGGGCACGGGACGCCGCACGCGCCGTACCGGCCACCGCAGTTGGGGAAGAGTTCAGTTGGGTGAACAGGCGGCTCGCACGGGTGATGCCGGGG
This sequence comes from Streptomyces sp., assembly GCF_031181555.1. Classification (GTDB taxonomy): domain Bacteria; phylum Actinomycetota; class Actinomycetes; order Streptomycetales; family Streptomycetaceae; genus Streptomyces; species Streptomyces fimbriatus. Next base: position 1,849 of record NZ_JAPSKQ010000232.1, read on the forward strand.
TGAATGCCGTGGACGTGCCGTGGACGGAACCCCCGGTTCCTCCACCCGGCGGCGGGCTCCGTGCCCACCCACCCCGAGCGGGGCAGTTCACCCAAAGATCATTTCGGGGCGGCGGACACCCCGGCCGGTCAACTCGCCGTGCTAGACACCGGATCGGCAGTCGATCATTCCGGATCGCGGTCGGCCGGCGCGGCGAACGCCGTGGTCACCAGGCCCTTCCCGGACCGATACCGCCGTCGCACCACGCTCGCCGCTCACCCCCCGTATGCGCCTGGGAGTACGTACGTGCAAGACGACCACCTTCGTGGCCTGCCGCTGACCCCGGGACAGTCGGGCATGTGGTTCGGCCAGCAACTGGCGCCGGACAGCCGCGCCTACAACCTCGGCATCTACGTCGACATCGCCGGCCCGCTCGACGTCGCGCTGCTGGCCGAGGCCACGCGCCGCTTCCTGGACGAGGCCGAGGGGTTCCGCGTCCGGATCCGGGAGCACGAGGGCGAACTGCGCCAGCGGGCCGAGCCGGACGACGCGTGGGAGCAGCTCTTCGTCGACGTGTCCGCCGAGGCCGACCCCGAGGCCGCCGCGCACCGCTGGATGACGGCCGACATGGCGCGCCCGCGCCGTGTCGGCCACCCCCCGAACCTCACCAGCGCAGTGATCCGCGTCGCCGAGCAGCGCCACTGGTGGTACTCCGGCGTCCACCATGTGATCAGCGACGGGGCCGGCGCCGGTATCGCCGTGCGGCGCGCCGCGGCCATCTACACCGCTCTCCGGGAAGGGCGCGATCCCGCGGAGGGGGCGTTGCGCCCGTTCCGTGAACTGCTGGACGAGCAGACGGCCTACCGGGCCTCGGACGACTTCCGCGCCGACCGGGCGTACTGGCGGGAGCGGATGGCCGGCCGGCCCGCACCGGCCGCTCTCGTGGAACGTTCGGCGCCGCCCTGCGCCCCGGTGCACCGGCGGACCGCGTACCTGAGCGGGGAGGCCGAGTCGGGGATGCGGGCGGTCGCGCGGACCGCCCGGTCGAGCTGGCCGGCCGCCTTCGTCGCGGGCGCCGCCGCCTACCTGCACCGGATGACCGGGGCGGACGACCTGGTGCTGGGCTTCCCGGTCACCGCGCGCACCGGGTCCGCCTCGGACGCCGTCCCCGGCATGGTGTCCAACGTGGTCCCGCTGCGCCTGAGGGTGGACCCCGGCCTGACCTACGGCGAGCTGACCGCCCGGGTCGCGGCCGAGATGAAGGACGCGGTACGGCATCAGCGCTACCCGGAGGCGGACCTCGCCCGCGACCTCGGCCTCTCCGCGGGCGGCCGGCTCTACGGGCCGGTCGTCAACGTCATGCCGTTCGGCCAGGACTTCTCCTTCGGCGGCCTGCCCGGATCCCTGCACAGCCTGGCCGTCGGACCGGTGGCCGACCTGTCGATCGCCAGCTACGGCGGACGCCCGGGACAGCGCGGCGCCATCAAGGTCGTCGTCGACGGCAACCCCGCCCTGTACTCGG
>NZ_JAPSKQ010000232.1:3449-7833 GCF_031181555.1 Streptomyces sp.
CCGCGTACGTCATCTTCACCTCGGGGTCCACGGGGCGGCCCAAGGGCGTCGTCGTCCCCCGGTCGGGCCTCGGCAACCTGCTGCTGGACATGGCCGGGCGGGCCGGACTGGGCCCGGGTGACCGCCTGCTCGCCGTGACCACCCTGGGCTTCGACATCGCCAACCTGGAACTGCTCGCGCCCCTGGTGGCCGGTGCCGCCGTGGTGGTGGCCGGGGCCGACGAGGTACGCGACCCCGCACGGCTGCGGCACCTGCTGGCGGCCGAGCGGGTGTCGGTGATGCAGGCGACGCCGAGTCTCTGGCAGGCGGTGGCCGCCGAGGTCGCACCCGTCCTCGGCGGTGTCCGCGTCCTGGTCGGCGGCGAGGCGCTGCCGGCCGCACTGGCCCGTGAACTCCTCGCGTCCGCCGCGTCGGTGACCAACGTCTACGGCCCTACGGAGACGACGGTCTGGTCGACCGCGGCGGAGCTGTCGCCCGAGGACCCGGACGCCGCGGCATCGGCGCCGGCCACCATCGGACGGCCGATCACCGGCACGGCGGTGTACGTCCTCGACCGGGCCATGCAGCCCGTACCGCCCGGCGTGGTGGGCGAGTTGTACATCACCGGCGCCGGACTGGCACGCGGGTACGCGCAGCGGCCCGGCCTGACCGCCGAACGCTTCGTGGCCGACCCCTTCGGCGCGCCCGGCACCCGGATGTACCGCACCGGCGACCTCGCACACTGGACGCCGAACGGCCGGCTGGTCTGCACGGGCCGGGCGGACCAGCAGGTCAAGGTGCGCGGGTTCCGCATCGAGCCGGGCGAGATCGAGGCCGTGCTGGCGGAACAGCCGGGCGTGGCCCGCGCCGCGGTCGTGCTCCGCGAGGACACGCCGGGCCGACGGCAGCTGACCGCGTACTTCGTCCCGGGTGCGCAGCCCGTGGCAGGCGACCAGGAGCTGGCCGAGGCGCTGGCCCGGCGCCTGCCCCCGTACATGGTGCCCGCGGCCTTCGTGGCCCTCCCGCAGCTGCCCCTGACGGCGAACGGCAAGCTCGACCGGGCCGCGCTGCCCGCCCCGGCGGCGACCGCCGCCAACGCCGGCCGGGCACCCCGGAACGCGGTCGAGGAGACCCTCTGCCGGCTCTGCGCCGACCTGCTCGACACGCCGTCCGGCGTGAGCATCGACGACGACTTCTTCGCCCTCGGCGGTGACAGCGTCTCGGTGATGCGCCTGGTCGCCGCCGCACGCCGCGAAGGGCTGGCCCTCACCCTGCGCGACGTGTTCGAGCACCCGACCGTGGCGGACCTGTCCGTCGTCGCGGTTCCGCAGGACAGCGGCACGGGTCACGCGGCCCCCGCGCAGGACGCCGCCCCGTCCGCTTTCGACGAGGACGACCTCGGGCGCCTGCGGGCCCGCTATCCGTGCTTCTCGGACGTCCTGCCCCTCTCCCCCGTACAACAGGGCCTGCTGTTCCAGTCCCTGCACGATGCGCAGAACGCCGGGGACGACGACTACACCGTGCAGCTCGGCTTCACGGTGGAGGGTCCGCTGGACGGGACCCGGCTGCGCGGCGCCTGGCAGGCCCTGCTGCGCCGGCACCCCGTGCTGCGCTCGGCGTTCGTCGCCGACACCACCGACGTACCGGCGCAGGTGGTGCTCGACGACGTCGAACTCCCCTGGCGCGACGTCGACCTCACCGGGCCGCCGACGGCCGCCGGCCCCCGGGAACAGGACCGGCGGCTGCGGCAGGTGGCCGCCGGGGAACGGGCCGGACGCTTCGACCTGGCGCGTCCCCCGCTGCTGCGCGTCGCCCTGGTACGGCTCGCCCCCGAACGGCACGCCGTGCTCTTCACCCACCACCACATGCTGCTCGACGGCTGGTCGCTGCCCCTGCTGGGGCGTGAGCTGTTCGCCCTCTACCACGGCGAGACCCTGCCGCCGGTGGCCCCGCCGCGCACATACCTGTCCTGGCTCGGGCGGCAGGACCGTGAGGCGGCCCGCGCCGCGTGGCGCGCCGAGCTCGACGGACTGGACGCGCCGACGCTCCTCGTGCCGGACGCCACGGCGGAGGCGGAGCCGTCCCAGGGCCGCCACACCGTCGACCTGTCCACCGGCACCACCGACGCCCTGCGGGACCTGGCCGCCGCGCACGGGCTCACCCTCAACACCGTCGTCCAGGGCGCGTGGGCACTCCTCCTCGCCGGGCTGACCGGGCGCGACGACGTCGTGTTCGGCACCACGGTCGCCAGCCGTCCGGCCGAGGTCGACGGGGCCGAGTCGATGGTCGGCCTGTTCGTCGACACCGTTCCCGTGCGCGTACAACTGCGTCCGGCGGACGACCTGCGGGACATGCTGCGCGGGATGCAGCGCCGGCAGTCGCGCCGCGCGGCCGCCGCACACCTGGGCCTGCCGGACATCACCCGCCTCACCGGCCTGGACCGGCTCTTCGACACCGTACTGACCTTCGAGAACTTCCCCGTCGACCCGGCCGCCTTCCGGCCGGGTCCCGGCCTCGCCGTCACCGACCCGCACGTCCACGCGGGCACCCACTATCCGCTGACGCTGCTGGTGGTGCCGGAGGACGCCGGGCTCAGCCTGCGGTTCGGCTACCGCACCGGCGTCTTCACGCCCGACGGCATCACCCGCGTCGGCGCACGGCTGGTGCGGCTGCTGGAGGCGCTGGCCGCCGACCCCGCCCGCACCGTCGGCGCCGTCGACGTGCTCCTCCCGGAGGAGCGGCGGCAGGTGCTGGTCGAGTGGAACGACACCGCCGTGCCGGTGCCGCCCGTGTCGGTGCCCGAGCTGGTCGCGGCGCAGGCGGCGGCGACGCCCGACGCGACCGCCGTGGTGGACGCGGACGGCGGGGCCGGTGGCGAGGAGTTGACGTACGCCCGGTTCGACGCCCGGGTGGCGGCGCTCGCGGCACGGCTGCGCGAGCGGGGCGTGGCGCCCGAGACCCGGGTCGCCGTCGCCCTGCCGCGCTCGGCGGACCTGCTCGTCGCCGTGCACGCCGTGCTGCGCGCGGGCGGCGTGTACGTGCCGGTGGACCCGGAGCTGCCGGCGGAGCGGATCGGACTGCTGCTGGACGACGCGGCCCCGGCCTGCACCCTCACCACGCGCGACCTCGCCGAGCGGTTCCCCCGCCTCGACGGCCCGGGCACCGTCCTCCTCGGCGCCGACGCCCCCGTCGGCACCGGCGCCGCCCGCACCGCTCCGGTCCCCGTGGCACCCGGCTCGGCCGCGTACATGATCTTCACCTCGGGCTCGACCGGCCGCCCGAAGGGCGTCGTCGTCTCCCACGAGGCCATCGCCAACCGGGTGCTGGGCATGCAGCGGGAGTTCGCGCTGACCGCCGACGACCGGGTGCTGCACAAGACACCCGTCGGGTTCGACGTGTCCGTGTGGGAGCTGCTCTGGCCGCTGACCACGGGCGCCGCGGTGGTCGTGGCACGCCCCGGCGGGCACCGCGATCCGCACTACCTGGCGGGCGCCGTCGGGAACCACGGGGTGACGACGGTGCACTTCGTGCCGTCGATGCTCCGCGTGTTCCTCGACTCCGTCGACGGGCCCGCCGCGGCCGGGTTCCGGCTGCGGCGCGTGATCTGCAGCGGCGAGGCACTCCCGGCCGACCTCGCCGACGCGTCCCTCGCCCTCCTCGGCGTCCCGCTGTTCAACCTGTACGGGCCCACCGAGGCGGCCATCGACGTCACGCGGTGGCGGTGCCTCCCCGCGTGGACGGGCACGGTGCCCATCGGCGCCCCGGTGGACAACACCCGCGTGTACGTGCTCGACGCGGCGCTCCGGCCGGTCGCCCCGGGTGTGGCGGGCGAGTTGTACCTGGCGGGACGCCAGCTCGCCCGCGGCTACCCGACCCGGCCCGGCACGACCGCGCTCCGTTTCGTCGCCGACCCCTTCGGCCCCGCGGGCAGCCGGATGTACCGCACCGGCGACCTGGCGCGGTGGCGCGGTGACGGCACGCTGGAGTACCTGGGCCGCACCGACCACCAGGTCAAGATCCGCGGAGTGCGGGTCGAACCCGGCGAGATCGAGGCGGTGCTCGGCACGCACCCGGCGGTGGGCCGGGCCGTGGTGACCGTGCGGGAGGAGGAGCCGGGCCGCAGGCAGCTCACCGCCTATGTCGTACCGGACGTCCGAGGGCGCTCCGCGCCCGGGTCCGCCACGTCCGAGCAGGTGCGGGAGTGGCAGGCCGTCTGGGAGTCCGCCTACGCGCCCGGCCGGGCACCGGGCACGCCCGGCACACCGGGCGGGGGGGACCTCACCGCCGCCTTCGGTGAGGACTTCTCCACCTGGGACAGCAGCTACGACGGCCGGCCCCTCCCGCTCAAGGAGATGAGCCGCTGGCGGGACGCGACCGTCGAGCGGATCCGCGCGCTGCGTCCCGT
>NZ_JAPSKQ010000060.1:0-22354 GCF_031181555.1 Streptomyces sp.
CCGCCCTCGTGGTACGCGGTGATCTTCTTCTCCTTGTCCGACATGATCCGGGTCCGCTTCTGCGGGCCCGCGACCACGCGGTCGATCGCCTCGTCCAGCATCTTGTTGTCGATCAGCTTCTGGTCGCTGCGGGCCGTGAGCAGCGCGGCCTCGTTCAGCACGTTGGCGAGATCGGCACCGGTCATGCCGGGGGTGCGGCGGGCGACGGCCGACAGGTCGACGTCCGGGGCGACCGGCTTGCCCTTCTGGTGGACCTTGAGGATCTCCAGCCGGCCCTGCATGTCCGGGCGGTCGACCGCGATCTGGCGGTCGAAGCGGCCGGGGCGCAGGAGGGCCGGGTCGAGGATGTCCGGACGGTTCGTGGCGGCGATGAGGATCACGCCGCCCTTGACGTCGAAGCCGTCCATCTCGACGAGGAGCTGGTTCAGGGTCTGCTCGCGCTCGTCGTGACCACCGCCGAGGCCGGCGCCGCGGTGGCGGCCGACCGCGTCGATCTCGTCGACGAAGACGATCGCGGGGGCGTTGGCCTTGGCCTGTTCGAACAGGTCACGGACACGGGAGGCACCGACACCGACGAACATCTCGACGAAGTCGGAACCGGAGATCGAGTAGAACGGGACACCGGCCTCGCCCGCGACGGCACGCGCGAGCAGGGTCTTGCCGGTTCCGGGCGGGCCGTAGAGCAGCACGCCCTTGGGGATCTTCGCCCCGACGGCCTGGAACTTCGCCGGCTCCTGCAGGAACTCCTTGATCTCGTGGAGTTCCTCGACCGCCTCCTCCGATCCCGCGACGTCGGCGAACGTCGTCTTCGGGGTGTCCTTGGTGATGAGCTTCGCCTTGGACTTCCCGAAGTTCATGACGCGGGAGCCGCCGCCCTGCATCTGATTCATCAGGAACAGGAAGACGAGCACGATGAGGACGAAGGGCAGCAGGGACAGCAGAATGCTCACGAACGGGTTCTGCTTGGACGGCGAGACCGTGTAGCCGTCCGGGATCTGTTCGTTCTGGAACTTGTCCTGCAGCGTGTTGGCGATGGTGACGCCCTGGTCACCGATGTAGCTCGCCTGGATCTTGGAACTGTCCTTGACCTTGACGCCGTCCTTGAGCTGGACCTTGATGATCTGCTCGTCGCCGGTGGTCAGCTTGGCCGACTCGACCTTGTTCTCATTGATCGCCTGGACGACCTGGCCCGTGTCCACCGTCTTGTAGCCGCCGGACGAGCCGACGACCTGCATCAACACGACCACGGCAAGGACGGCCAGCACGATCCACATGACCGGCCCACGGAAGTATCGCTTCACGTCCATCCATACGGAGCGGTGCCGCCCCGTCCCTCCTGCCATAGTGAGTTTGATAAAGGCTGTTCTTCGGACGGTACCCCAGCATTGTCCCCCGAAGCTGCGTGGGACGGCCGGCAAACGCGTCTACGCATGCTCCAACGCCGCCGGGCCCGCTGGGGTTCCCGATCACCGTACGGCGGACGGGCCCTGGGGACTCAGCCGCCGTAGACGTGGGGCGCGAGCGTACCGACGAACGGGAGGTTGCGGTACTTCTCGGCGTAGTCGAGGCCGTAGCCGACGACGAACTCGTTGGGGATGTCGAATCCGGCCCATTCCACGTCGATGGCGACCTTGGCGGCCTCGGGCTTGCGCAGCAGCGTGCACACCTTGAGGGATGCGGGCTCGCGCGAGCCGAGGTTGGAGATCAGCCAGGACAGGGTCAGGCCGGAGTCGATGATGTCCTCGACGATGAGGACGTGCTTGCCCTTGATGTCGGTGTCGAGGTCCTTGAGGATCCGCACCACACCGGAGGACTGGGTGCCCGCCCCGTACGAGGATACGGCCATCCAGTCCATGGTGACGGGGGTGGACAGCGCCCGGGCGAGGTCGGCCATGACCATCACCGCGCCCTTGAGGACGCCGACGAGCAGCAGGTCCTTGCCCGCGTACTCCGCGTCGATCTTCGCGGCCAGCTCCACCAGCTTGGCGTCGATCTCTTCCTTGGTGATGAGCACCTTCTCGAGGTCGGCACCCATGTCTTTCGCGTCCACCCGCATCACTTTCGGTCGTCCCACCGGCCGTCCCGTACCGTTCGCGGCGCTGCCGGGGGTAAGGATTCAGCCTTGCCGAATCACCAGTCTGCCACCCTGCCGCCGGGCGACGACTTTGCCGGGGAGGTTGATGGCCCCCTGTCCGCGCCAGCCGGTGATCAGCCGGTCCACTTCCTCGATGTGGCGGGCGAACAGCGAACCGGCCGGGGCACCGGCCTCGATGGCGGCGCGGCGCAGCACGCGGCGGCGTACGGCGGGCGGCAGGGCGTGGAGCCCGGCGCACTCCAGGCGGCCGTCGGCGTCGCGGACGCCGGCCGCGGCCCGGCCGGCCCAGGCGTCGAGGGCGTCGGCGTCGTCGCGGGAGAGCTGGGCCGTACGGGCGAGGGCCTCGACGACGCCCTTGCCGAGGGCCTTCTCCAGGGCGGGCAGGCCCTCGTGGCGCAGACGGGAGCGGGTGTAGGCCGGGTCGGTGTTGTGCGGGTCGTCCCAGACCGAGAGGGACTGGACCATGCAGGCCTTGCGGGCGGTCTGCCGGTCGAGCTGGAGGAAGGGGCGCCGGTAACGGCCGCCGGCCCCCGAGACCGCGGCCATTCCGGACAGGGAGCGGATGCCGGAGCCGCGGGCGAGCCCCAGCAGGACGGTTTCGGCCTGGTCGTCACGGGTGTGGCCGAGCAGGACGGCGGCGGCGCCGTGCCGTTCGACGGCGGCGTCCAGGGCGGCGTAGCGGGCGTCCCGGGCGGCGGCCTCGGGTCCGCCTTCGCGGCCGACGCGGACGGCGACGGACTCGACGGGGTCCAGTCCGAGTTCGCGCAGGCGCAGCACGACCTCGGCGGCGCGCGCGTCGGAGCCGGCCTGGAGGCCGTGGTCGACGGTGACACCGCCGGCGCGGACGCCGGCCCGGGGGGCCTCGAAGGCGAGGGCGGAGGCGAGCGCCATGGAGTCGGCGCCGCCGGAGCAGGCCACGAGCACGAGCGGGGAGGGGGGACGCTCGCCCGGGGCCCGGTCGGGGGTTCGGCTGTGGTCGTCGAGGATGTCGTGGAGGACGCGGCGGACCGCCAGGCGTATCGCCGCGACCGCAGGATGGGGACCCATGTCCGGTTCCCTTCATGAAGTTTTCGGGGGGTGAACCCGATGTCGGTCACTCAGAGTGTGTAGATGGTGACAGAACCGGGCCGTTACCCGAGCATCGCACGCCTACCCCTGGCTCACGGTCCCTCGGACGGGTGATTGCAGGGGCGTCCGCATGCCATCGGCAGGATTCGCTTCATGATGCGCGCGGGCTCACGCGTCGGGCTTGCGGTGCACCCGTGCGACCCAGTCCGCCGGTTTGGCGATCTCCGCCTTGGTGGGGAGCGTGTTGGGCGAGGTCCACACGCGGTTGAAGCCGTCCATGCCGGTCTCCTCGACGACGGCGCGCACGAAGCGTTCGCCGTCGCGGTACTGGCGGAGCTTGGCGTCCAGGCCGAGCAGTTTGCGCAGGGCGAGGTCCAGGCGGGAGGCGCCCTTGGCACGGCGCTGCTGGAACTTCTCGCGGATCTCGGCGACGCTCGGCACGACCGCGGGACCGACGCCGTCCATCACGAAGTCGGCGTGACCCTCCAGCAGGGACATCACGGCGGTGAGGCGGCCGAGGATCTCGCGCTGGGCGGGGGTCTGCACGAGCTCGACGAGGGAGCGCCCGTCGTCGCCCTCCTCGCCCTCGGGGCGGCCGCCGACGAGGGACTGGGCGGCTTCGCGGACGCGTTCCAGGACGGTCATGGGGTCGACGTCGGTCTCCTCCAGGAACGACTGGATCTCGCTCTCCAAGTGGTCCCGAAGCCAGGGCACGGCGGTGAACTGGGTGCGGTGGGTCTCCTCGTGCAGGGTCACCCACAGGCGGAAGTCGTGCGGTTCGACGTCGAGCTCGCGTTCGACGTGGACGATGTTGGGGGCGACGAGCAGCAGCCGGCCGCCGCCGTTCTCCCCCGCCGGGAGGTCGCGGGTGGCGGGGGCGAAGGTCTCGTACTGGCCGAGGACGCGGGAGGCGAGGAAGGACAGCAGCATGCCCAGCTCCACGCCGGTGACCTTGCCGCCGACGGCGCCGAGGACCGCGTTGCCGGGGCTGTTGCCGCGGCGTTCCTGCATCTTGTCGAGGAGCGGTTTGAGGAGCTCGCGGAAGCCGGCGACGTTGGCCCGGACCCAGCCGGGGCGGTCGACGACGAGCACGGGCGTGTCGTGGGTCTCCTCGGTGCCCATCCGGGTGAAGCCCCGGACGTGCTCCTCCGAGGCCTTCGCGTGCCGGCGCAGTTCCGCGACGACGGCCCGGGCCTCCTCGCGGCTCACGTCGGGGCCCGGCCGCATGAGCCGGGTCGCGGTCGCGACCGCGAGATTCCAGTCGACCATCCCGGAAGAGGCAGCACCACCGATGCTCGTCATGCGTCAACCGTACGTGAGTGCCCGGGGTTGGGGCAGGGCGGCGAGGTGGGCGGCCCGGGCGGGCGGTCACCGGCAGCCGCACGCCGCCAGTGCCGTGGCCGCCCTGTCCAGGGCGGACTGGGCCGCCACCGGGTCGGTGGTGCCGTTCGCCAGGAAGGCGAAGGCCAGCAGCCTGCCGTCCCGGTCGACGACGGTGCCCGCCAGGGAGTTGACGCCGGTGAGCGTGCCGGTCTTGGCGCGTACGACGCCGGCCGCCCCGTCGGCGTAGCGGCCGGCGAGGGTGCCGGTGAAGCCGGCCACGGGCAGACCGGTGAGGACGGGGCGCAGCTCGGGGCGGGCGGGGTCGCCCGCCTTCACGAGCAGGGCGGTGAGGAGGTCGGCGGTGAGCCGACCGCCCCGGTCGAGGCCGCTGCCGTCCTTGAAGACGGCGCCCTTCACGGGCAGGCCGAGCTTCTTCAGCCGGGCGGTGACGGCCGCGCCGGCGCCGGCGAAGTCGGCGCTCTCGCCGGTGGCGAGGGCGGTGTGGCGGGCGAGGGCCTCGGCGAGGTCGTTGTCGCTGTGGGTCAGCATCCGTTCGACGAGGGCGGCCAGCGGCGGCGAGGAGACCGTGGCGAGGGTGTCGGCGCGGGTGGTGGCCTTCGACGGGCCGGGGGGCGTGGTCTTGACGCCGTGGCCCTCGAGGAACGCGCCGAACTTCCGTGCGGCGTCGGCCGCCGGGTCGGCGACGCGCGGGGCGGGGCCGCTGGTGGAGTCGTCGGTGCGGGCCTCGTCGGCCATCAGGGGGGTGACGGCGGCGAGGTTGGGGTTGACCCCGATCGGGTGGGTCGTGGTGCCCCGGTAGAGGGTCGTGTCGTAGGAGAGGGTCACCTCGCGCACGCCCCGTTTGGCCAGGGCGGCGGCGGTGCGCTCGGCGAGGTCGCGCAGGCTCGCGAGGTCACCGGCCTCCTCGCGGGCGGTGAGGGTGGGGTCGCCGCCGCCGACCAGCACGACCTCCCCGGTGTCGGGTTCGAAGACGGCGCGGGTGGTGAGGCGGTGGTCGGCGCCCATCGCGGAGAGCGCGGCGACGCCGGTGGCGATCTTCGTGGTCGAGGCGGGGACGAGCGCGTCGCCGGAGCCGGTGCCGTACAGCCGTTCCCCGGTGGTCACGTCGACCACGGCGGTGGAGTGGCGGCCGAGCGCCGGGGCCTTCAGCAACGGATCGAGGGTGGCGGTGAGCGCCTTGCCGCCGGGCGCCGACCGCACGGCGGTGGCGGTGCCGCCGAGGCCGGTGAGCACGGAGGCGGCCGGTGGGGCGGCCCGGGGCCCGCGGGGCGGCGTACCGGCGTGGGCGCGGGCGCGGCCGTGATCTGCGCCACGCGCGGCTTCCAGGGCCACGGCCCGGTCCCGCTCGGCCGTACGCTGACCGGTGGAGTCCCAGGGACCGGCGGCGGTCGCCACTCCCGCGGCCAGCGCCAGACCGGCGGTGGCGGCGGTCGCGGTGAACCGCCAGGTCTTCGGCCGTACGCCCCGCGGGACCCGTGGTGACCCCGGCCGGTCCGGCCGCGCGAACCGTGGCCCGGTGGCCGCGGCGACGCGCGCGAGACGCGGCCGTACGGTCTCCGCGGCCCGGGCGAGACGCGGCCGTACGGCGTCCGCGATCCGCACGACATGCGGTCCCGCGGCCCGCCAAGGCCTCAGCTCTGGCACGACCACCAGCCCCTTTCGCGATCACACATCTGCGTGAGGGACACTTAACCACCAGAACTATGTGCTGATCATGGAGGAGCCACCGGTGGAGTTCGACGTCACGATCGAGATCCCGAAGGGTTCGCGGAACAAGTACGAGGTGGACCACGAGACGGGTCGGATCCGCCTGGACCGTCGACTCTTCACCTCGACCGCCTACCCGACCGACTACGGCTTCGTCGAGAACACCCTCGGCGAGGACGGCGACCCGCTGGACGCGCTGGTCATCCTCGACGAGCCGACGTTCCCGGGCTGCCTGATCCGCTGCCGCGCGATCGGCATGTTCCGCATGACGGACGAGGCCGGCGGCGACGACAAGCTGCTGTGCGTCCCGGCGACGGACCCGCGCGTGGAGCACCTGCGGGACATCCACCACGTGTCCGAGTTCGACCGCCTGGAGATCCAGCACTTCTTCGAGGTCTACAAGGACCTGGAGCCGGGCAAGTCGGTCGAGGGCGCCAACTGGGTGGGCCGGGTGGACGCCGAGGCGGAGATCGAGCGGTCCTACAAGCGCTTCGAGGAGCAGGGCGGCCACTGAGCCTCCCGCCTCCGCGCGAGTCGCAGGACGGGCCGCACGCGCTGCGCGTGCGGCCCGTCCTGCTGTCCGTGCGCATACTGAGGGCCGAAGCCGCCCTCGGGGCGGACGACGGAAATGTGACGAAGGGCCCCGGCGGGGCAGGCTTACGGACGGTGTCGTACGTCGTACAGGGAGCGCAGGGCAAGTGACGGACGCGGAGGACCGCAAGCCGCAGTCGGACGAGGCGAGGAGTGGCTTCGTGCCTCCCGCGGGTCCGGCTGCACCGGCCGAGGCCGAGTCGTCGACGACGTCCGAGTTCGCCCTTCCCAAGGGTCTGGCCGTCCCGAAGACCGGCCCGGACTCCGAGACGACCTCCGAGTTCGCCCTCCCGGACGGACTGGACGTGGCTCCCCCGCAGCCGGCCGAGGCGGAGGGGTCGGCGTTCAGCCCGCCGAGGACCTACAGCGCGAAGCAGCCGCCGGCGGCGTTCACCCCGCCGAGCGGGGTACCGCTCGTCAGACTGACCAAGGACGTGCCCTGGCAGGACCGGATGCGCACGATGCTGCGCATGCCGGTGACCGAGCGGCCGGCTCCGGAGCCGGTGCAGCGGCACGACGACGCCGGGCCGGCGGTGCCGCGCGTCCTCGACCTGACCCTGCGGATCGGGGAGCTGCTGCTGGCGGGCGGTGAGGGCGCCGAGGACGTGGAGGCGGCGATGTTCGCCGTGTGCCGCTCCTACGGCCTGGACCGCTGCGAGCCCAACGTCACCTTCACCCTGCTGTCGATCTCCTACCAGCCGTCCCTGGTCGACGACCCGGTGTCCGCCTCCCGCACGGTGCGCCGCCGCAGCCCCGACTACACGCGGCTGGCGGCCGTGTACCGGCTGGTGGACGACCTCAGCGACGACGAGACCCACGTCTCCCTGGAGGAGGCGTACGGGCGGCTGGCGGAGATACGCCGCAACCGGCATCCGTATCCCGGCTGGGTGCTGACCGGCGCGAGCGGGCTGCTCGCGGGCGCGGCCTCGGTGCTGGTCGGCGGTAACTACCTGGTGTTCGTCGCCGCCGCGATCGGCGCGATGCTCGGCGACCGGCTGGCCTGGCTGTGCGCGGGGCGCGGGCTGCCGGAGTTCTACCAGTTCACGGTGGCCGCGATGCCGCCGGCCGCGATCGGGGTGACGCTGACGCTGGCGCACGCGGACGTGAAGGCGTCCGCGGTGATCACCGGTGGGCTGTTCGCGCTGCTGCCCGGGCGGGCGCTGGTGGCGGGTGTGCAGGACGGTCTGACCGGCTTCTACATCACCGCGTCCGCGCGTCTGCTGGAGGTCCTGTACTTCTTCGTGGGCATCGTGGCCGGGGTGCTGACGGTGCTGTACTTCGGCGTGCAGCTGGGCGCCAAGCTGAGCCCGGACGCGGAGTTCGGCGTCTCCGAGCGGCCGGGGTGGCAGATCACCGCGTCGATGCTGCTGTCGCTGACCTTCGCGGTGCTGCTCCAGCAGGAGCGGTCCACCGTGCTGATGGTGACCCTGAACGGCGGGGTCGCGTGGGTGGTGTACGGGGCGATGCACTACGCGGGCGGCATCTCGCCGGTGGCGTCCACGGCCGTGGCGGCGGGTGTGGTGGGCCTGTTCGGGCAGCTGCTGGCCCGGTACCGGTTCGCGTCCGCGCTGCCGTACACCACGGCGGCGATCGGACCGCTGCTGCCCGGCTCCGCCACGTACTTCGGTCTGCTGGGGATCGCCCAGAGCGAGGTCGACTCGGGGCTGGTGTCCCTCACGAAGGCCGTGGCGCTGGCCATGGCCATCGCGATCGGGGTGAACCTCGGATCGGAGATCTCGCGCCTGTTCCTGCGGATCGGCTCCGCCGAGAAGCGCAGGGCGGCGAAGCGGACGCGGGGCTTCTAACCGCCCCGCGTCCCGGGCCGGTTCCGGTTCAGTAACCGCGGTGGTACGGCTGCTGCTGGTTGTGGTCCTGCCCCTGCCCCTGGCCCTGCGGGTACTGGCCGTAGTACGGGCCGTTGCCGTACGGCTGCTGGGTCTGCTGGGGCCGGGGCTGCTGCTGCGGATAGCCCTGGTCGCCGTAGGGCCGGTGGGCGGCCTGCTGGGGCGGCTGCTGGGTGGGGGTGATGCGGCGCAGCTGGGTCGTGGCGTCGTCCATGACGGGGGGCTGCGGGTGCTGCTGCTGGTGGTACGGGGAGGGCTGCGGGTGCTGCGGGGCGGCCGGGGCCTCGGCGGCGGCGCGCTTCTTCTTGCCGCGCTCGCGCAGGTACTCGACGATGATCGGGACCACGGAGGCGAAGACGATCAGGATGAGGATCGCCTCGACGTTGGTCTTGATGAACTCGATCTGGCCGAGCCAGTACCCGGCGACGGTGACGCCGACTCCCCAGGCGATGCCGCCGATGACGTTGTACGTGAGGAACGTGCGGTACTTCATGCGGCCGGCGCCGGCCACGATGGGGGCGAAGGTGCGCACGATCGGGACGAAGCGGGCCAGGACGATCGCCTTGGGGCCGTACTTCTCCATGAACTCGTGGGCCTTCTCCAGGTTCTCCTGTTTGAAGAGCTTGGAGTTCGGCCGGTTGAACAGCCTGGGCCCGAAGAACTTGCCGATCGTGTAGCCGACCTGGTCACCGGTGACGGCGGCGATCACGATCAGCGTGCACACCAGCCACAGCGGCTGGCTGATGTAGTTGCCCTCGGCCACGAAGAGCCCCGCCGTGAACAGCAGGGAGTCACCGGGCAGGAACGCGAAGAGACCGGACTCCGCGAAGACGATCAGCAGGATGCCGGGAAGGCTGAAGGTCTCGATCAGGTAGTCCGGGCTCAGCCACTCGGGGCCGAGCGCAAGCGTGGTCACGGGGATGTGGCTCCTGCTGCTGGGGGGACAGGGGGGCTGGGCTGGCTGCCCAAATTATGAACGCAGCCGTGCGGGCCCAGGTTCCATGGGGTACCCAGCATGCCCTGTCCCCCGCCCCGGACAAAGCCGTGGGCCGCCGGACGTGGAGGATCCCGGCCGGCGGCCCTGGACCGGGAGCGAGCCGGACCAGGTCCGCTCAGGAGGAGTGCCGGGCGGCGTTGGCGACGATCGCGTCCCGCAGGTAGGCGGCGAGACCGGGCCTGGCCTTGTCGATGTTCCGCGTGAACCGCTCGTCCGAGACGTACATCTCGCCCAGGCAGGCGTGCATCTCGTGTCCGCAGTCGTAGTGGTTGCGGGAGATCCCCCGGCGGTGCTCCTCGGCGGCGTCCATCGCCGCCTCGGAGTCCGCCGGCTCACCGGCCTCCATCAGCGCGACGAACCGCCGGGTGAGCTCGTCGGCCTCGCGCTGGATGCGCAGCCAGTCCTCCTTGGTGTAGGACGCGGTGCGTTCCCGCGACTGCCGGTAGGCGTCGGTGTCGCCCCAGCGCTCCTGCACCTCGTCCTCGTACTGGTCCGGGTCGAAGTCCCCGAACACCTCGAACTTCTCCTCGGGCGTGAGGTTGATGCCCATTTTCCGTGCCTCCATGGCGTGTTCGACGGCCGCCGCCATCTTCTGCAGCTTCTCGATCCGGGCGGTCAGCAGTTCGTGCTGGCGGCGCAGGTGCGCGCGCGGGTCCGCGGCCGGGTCGTCGAGCAGGGCGGCGACCTCGTCGAGCGGGAAGCCGAGCTCCCGGTAGAACAGGATCTGCTGCAGCCGGTCGAGGTCGGCGTCGCTGTAGCGCCGGTGGCCCGCGTGACTGCGCTCGCTCGGGACGAGCAGGCCGATGGCGTCGTAGTGGTGCAGGGTGCGCACCGTGACCCCGGCGAAGCCGGCCACCTGTCCCACGGAGTAGCTCACTTCCGCTCCCTTCTCGGTACGCACTCCACCCTGGATCCTCACGCCACGTGAGGTGCAAGCCGATGTCGCCCTCCCGGACATCACGCCGGGTTCGTCCGGTTCAACGAGCTCCGCAAGTTCCGTTTCATCAAGTTTCGTCCTCTTCCTCCGCTTATCGTGTGCGCGTGGCTCTCCCGAGATCCGGAGGCATCCATGCCGCTTCATGAAGGCCCGCAGGACGACGGGCGGCCCCTGTCCGTCAATCCCTTCCTCGGACCGGCCAACCCGGTCGGGGACATGACCGAGGCCCCGCCCAAGCACCGGCTGCCCGCCACGCCCACGGCGCCCTCGACGGCGTACCAGCTGGTGCACGACGAGCTGATGCTGGACGGCAACGCGCGGCTGAACCTGGCCACCTTCGTCACCACCTGGATGGAGCCGGAGGCCGGTGTCCTGATGGCGGAGTGCCGGGACAAGAACATGATCGACAAGGACGAGTACCCGCGCACCGCCGAGCTGGAGCGGCGTTGCACGGCGATGCTCGCGGACCTGTGGCACGCGCCCGATCCGTCGGCGGCCGTGGGCTGTTCGACGACCGGGTCGAGCGAGGCGTGCATGCTCGCCGGGATGGCGCTGAAGCGGCGCTGGGCGCGCAGGAACGCCGACCGGTACCCGTCGAAGGACGCCCGGCCGAATCTCGTCATGGGCGTCAACGTCCAGGTCTGCTGGGAGAAGTTCTGCGCCTACTGGGAGGTGGAGGCCCGCCAGGTCCCCATGGAGGGCGAGCGGTTCCACCTCGACCCGCGGGCCGCCGCCGAGCTGTGCGACGAGAACACCATCGGGGCCGTCGGCGTCCTGGGGTCCACCTTCGACGGGTCGTACGAGCCGATCGCGGACCTGTGCGCGGCGCTGGACGGGCTCCAGGAGCGCACCGGCCTCGACGTCCCGGTGCACGTCGACGGGGCGTCCGGCGCGATGGTCGCGCCCTTCCTCGACGAGGACCTGGTGTGGGACTTCCGCCTCCCGCGCGTGGCGTCGATCAACACGTCCGGGCACAAGTACGGGCTGGTCTACCCGGGCGTCGGCTGGGCACTGTGGCGGGACGCGGACGCGCTGCCGGAGGAACTGGTCTTCCGGGTGAACTACCTGGGCGGCGACATGCCGACCTTCGCGCTGAACTTCTCCCGGCCGGGCGCGCAGGTCGCGGCGCAGTACTACACGTTCCTGCGGCTGGGCCGCGCGGGCTACCGGGCCGTGCAGCAGGCCGCGCGGGACGTGGCCCGGGGCCTCGCCGCACGGATCGGGGCGCTCGGCGACTTCCGGCTGCTGACCCGGGGCGACCAGCTGCCGGTGTTCGCCTTCACGACCGCCCCGGAGGTGACGGCGTACGACGTCTTCGACGTCTCCCGGCGGATGCGGGAGCGCGGCTGGCTGGTGCCCGCCTACACCTTCCCGGCGAACCGCCAGGACCTGTCGGTGCTGCGGGTGGTGTGCCGCAACGGCTTCTCCGAGGACCTCGCCGACCTGTTCGCGCAGGACCTGGCCCGGCTGCTCCCGGAGCTGCGCCGGCAGCCGCGTCCCCTCACCCGCGACAGGGACGCGGCCACCGGTTTCCACCACTAGGGCCTGTCCGCCGGCTAACGGCTCAGCCGCGTGAACCTCCGCACCGCCAGCGGGAAGAACACCGCGAGCAGCGCCAGGGGCCATACGACGGCGGCCCACACGTGCCCCGGCTCCCCGCCGGGGCTGCCGAACAGGTCGCGCACGGCCGTGGCCGTCCGGGACATGGGGTTCCACTGGACGACCGTGCCCAGCCAGTCGGGCATGGACTCGGGCGCGGCGAAGGCGTTGGACAGGAAGCCGACCGGCCAGACCAGGATCTGCACGGCCTGCACCAGTTCGGGTTTCCCGGCCACCAGCGCCAGGTGGATGCCGATCCACAGCATCGCGAAGCGGAACAGCAGGAGCAGTCCCACGGCGCCCAGGAAACCGGCCGGGCCGCCGTGGGCGCGCCAGCCGAGCGCCGCGGCGACGGCGAGGAGCACGGCCAGGCCGAGCACCGACTGGAGCATGTCGGCGGCGGAACGTCCCACCAGGACCGCTCCGTTGGCCATGGGCAGGGAACGGAAGCGGTCGATGACGCCCTTGTCGAGGTCCCGGGTGACGGCGACCATCGTGCCCTCCAGGCCGAAGGCCATGGTGAGGGCGAGCATGCCGGGGACCAGGAAGTCGAGGTACTCGCCGTTCACCCCCCGGCCGCCGCCGACCAGGTAGCCGAACATCAGCAGCAGCATCACCGGGAAGACCAGGTTCACCACCACCGCGACCGGCTGCCGCCCCCAGCGGGCGAGTTCGCGGCGGGTCATGGTCCAGGAGTCGGTCAGCGCGTAGGTGGTCACGCGGCCTCCTTCACTCGGTCGTTCCCCCGGTCGGGGTGCCCGGTCAGCCGCAGGAACACCTCGTCGAGCGTGGGCCTGCGCAGGGCGATGTCCTCGGCCTCGACACCGGCCTCCTCCAGCGCGCGGACGACCCCGGCCAGGGCCGCCATGCGGTCGGTGACGGGGGCGCTGAGCATCCGGCGGTCCGCGTCCACCGTCACCTCGCCCTTCGGCACGGGCAGCAGGGCGACGGCCGCGCCCAGCTGCCCGGCGTCGCGCAGGACGACGTCGATGCGGTCGCCGCCGACGGCGGCCTTGAGCTCGTCCGCCGTGCCGTCGGCGACGACCCGGCCGGCGTCCACGACCGAGATGCGGTCGGCGAGCTGGTCGGCCTCCTCCAGGTACTGGGTGGTGAGCAGGACCGTCGTACCGCCGCCGACCAGGGAGCGGACCGATTCCCACACCTCCGCGCGGCCGCGCGGGTCCAGGCCGGTGGTCGGTTCGTCCAGGAAGAGCACCTCCGGTTCGGTGATCAGCGAGGCGGCGAGGTCCAGGCGGCGCCGCATGCCGCCGCTGTACTGCTTCACCGCCTTGCGTCCGGTGCCGCCGAGATCGAAGCGCTCCAGAAGTTCGCCGGCACGCGCGCGTGCCCGCCGCGCGCCCAGGTGGTGCAGGCGGCCGAACAGCTCCAGGTTCTGCCGGCCGTCGAGTTCCTCGTCGAGCGCCGCGTGCTGGCCGAGCAGGCCGATGCGCCGGCGCACGGCGTACGCCTCGCGCACCGCGTCGTGCCCCGCCACCTCGACCCGGCCCGCGTCGGGCCGCAGCAGGGTGGCCAGGATCCGGACCAGGGTGGTCTTGCCCGCGCCGTTCGGGCCGAGCACCCCGTGCACCGTGCCGCGCGCGACCGTCAGGTCGAGCCCGTCCAGCGCGGGTCTGCCGCTCCTTCCGCCGTACGTCTTGCGTGCTTCCTCGACGGTGATCGCCGCGTCGGCCACTGGGACTCCCTCGCTAGTCAAAGTTGACTACCAGGTCGAGGGTATGCCCCCGGCGCGTATTGGTCAAACTTGATTAGTGGGCGTCCCCGGGATGCCGCTCCCCCGTCGCGTACGGGTTCTCCTCGCCCTCGGCCAGGACGCCGACGAACGGTTCGCCCTCACCGGCGAAGGTGTAGGCGCCGGCGCGGATGCGCTCGATGAGACCGCGGGTCCACTCGGCGCCGAAGTCGGCCGAGCGGACCCAGAAGTCCATGATCTCCCCGATGTGGCCCAGCCGGCCGGGGCCGTCCTCGGGCGTGTAGTACTCGGTGACGGACCTGCGCCACTCCCCGATGGCGCGCATCCGCTGCTCCAGGAGGGCGAGGGCCTCCGCGCGGTCGAGGTCGACCATGAGGCCGAGTCCGGCCGAGAGGACGTCCGGCTTCTGGTCGTAGGAGGTCAGGGACTCCCGCAGCAGCCGGAAGTACTCCTCGGTGCCCTGCTCGGTGATCTCGTACTCCGTGCGCGGCGGGCCGCCGGCCGTGGAGGGGGCGGTCTCGTGCGCGTGCAGCAGCCCCTGCTTGGCCATCTGCTTCAGGGCGTGGTAGATCGAGCCGGGCTTGGCGTTGGACCACTCGTGCGCGCCCCAGTACTCCAGGTCGTTGCGCACCTGGTAGCCGTGGGCCCGCCCGTGCTGGCGCACCGCGCCGAGCACGAGGAGACGGATCACTGACATGCGGTCCAGAGTAGGCCGCGGGCGGTCACTCCCAGGAGCCGCCCTGCTCCTTCGCGACCAGTTCGAAGGCGGTGGCACCGTCCAGGGACTCCCGGATGATGTCGGCGTGACCGGCGTGCCGGGCGGTCTCGCGGATCAGGTGCAGGCACAGCCAGCGCATCGAGAGCCGCTCGTCCTTCGGGTGCCAGGGCGTCTTCTCCAGCAGGAAGGTGTCGTCGAGGCTGGGCACCGCGCGGATGAACGCCTCCGTCTCGGCGGCCACCTCCTCGTAGTACGCGAGACAGGACTCCACGGTCTCGTCGCCGACCAGCACGAAGCACTCGTGCCAGTTCGACTCGTCCCGGTGGACGGCCGGCGGCTCGCCCTTGGCGCGGGCGATCCAGCCCTGCTCGATCTCGGCGACGTGCTTGAGCAGCCCGGCCAGGGACAGCTCGCTGGCGCTGGGGCGGGAGGACGCCTGCTCGTCCGTGAGGCCGAGCAGCGCCCGCCGGATGCCGCCGCGCTGCTCGGCGACGAAGGCCAGGAGCGCTCCCCGCTCGTCGCCCCGCTCCTCGGGTCCCACGTGAGTGACCATGACCGGCCGCCTTTCGTCGTTTCGGCACAGGTGGCCCCTGCTGCCTGACACCGGCGACACTACGGGCCATTGAGGTCGGATCCTGTCCTCAATGGCCCGGGGAGCGGAAGAACGAGGACCTAGAACGGGAAGCCGCTCCGGCCGTGCTGGACCGAGATCCACTTCACCGTGGTGAAGGCGTCCAGCATCGCGTCGCCGTTCAGGCGGCCGCTGCCCGAGTGCTTCTCGCCGCCGAAGGGGACGATCGGCTCGTCGTGCACGGTGCCGTCGTTCACGTGGAACATGCCGGTGTCGATCTGCTTGGCGAAGTTCACGCCCCGCTCGACGTCACCGGTGTGCACGGCGCCGCTCAGGCCGTACGGGGTGTCGTTGACGATGCGCACGGCCTCCTCCTCGCCGTCGAAGGGGATGAGGAAGGCGACCGGGCCGAACACCTCCTGCTGGAGCAGGGCGGAGTCGGCGGGCAGGCCGGTCAGCACGGACGGTTCGACCAGGTTGGCGGTGCGCGCGCCGCGCACCAGGGCGGTCGCGCCCTCGGCGAGGGCCTGCTCGACGACGCCGGTGAGGGCGTCCGCCTGCTGGGAGTTGATCACCGGGCCGATGACCGTGGCGGGGTCGCGCGGGTCGCCGGCCTTGAGGGACGTGACCTTGGCGACGAACTTCTCGGTGAACGCGTCGGCCACCGAGCGGTCGACCAGCACACGGTTGGCGGCCATGCAGACCTGGCCCTGGTGGACGTAGCGGCTGAACACGGCCGCGTCGACGGCGTAGTCGAGGTCGGCGTCGTCGAGGACCACCAGCGCGCTGTTGCCGCCGAGTTCGAGGACCGAGCGCTTGAAGAGGGAGGCGCACACGGTGGCGACGTGGCGGCCGACCTTGTCGGAGCCGGTGAAGGAGATGACCTTCGGGACCGGGTGCTCGAGGAACGCGTCACCGATCTCCGCGATGTCGGTGATGACGACGTTCAGCAGACCGCCGGGCAGGCCCGCGTCCTCGAAGATCCTCGCGACCAGCGAGCCGCCGACGATCGGCGTGTTCTGGTGCGGCTTGAGCACCACGCCGTTGCCGAGCGCGAGGGCCGGGGCGACCGACTTCAGCGAGAGGAGGAAGGGGAAGTTGAAGGGGCTGATCACGCCGACGACCCCGACGGGGACGCGGTAGACGCGGTTCTCCTTGCCGTCCACCGGCGAGGGGATGATCCGGCCCTCGGGACGCAGCGCCAGGTGGATCGCCTCGCGCAGGAACTCCTTGGCGAGGTGCAGCTCGAAGGCGGCCTTCAGGCGCGTGCCGCCGAGCTCGGCGACGATCGCCTCGGATATCTCCTCCTCGCGCTCCTCGACCAGCCGGAGCGCCTTCTCGAACACCGCGCGGCGGGCGTACGGGTTGGTCGCCGCCCACTCCTTCTGGGCGCGGGCGGCCGCCCGGTACGCCTGATCGACCTCGTCGACCGTGGCTATGGTGATCGACGCGAGCTTCTCGTCGTCGTACGGGTTGAAGTCGATGATGTCCCAGGAACCACTGCCCGGGCGCCACTCACCGTCGATGTACTGCTGAGCGAGGTCGGTGAAGTACGACGACATGTGATCCCTCAATCCCTTGCTGCATCAGCAGAGCACTGATCAACTTCGCGGTCTGATCACGCGTCATCGTACTTGTGTTTCAAGAGAGTTGGAGGAGCCCCCGGAGAAGGTCCCGGCTCTCCGACGGACCCGGGCTGTCGTGCTGGAGCTCCTTGAGCGCGCTCTCGTACTGGGCGACGTCCTCGACCTTGTCGAGGTACAGCGCGCTGGTGAGCTGCTCCAGGTACACGACGTCCGACAGGTCGGACTCGGGGAAGCTGAGGATCGTGAACGCACCGGACTCGCCGGAGTGCCCGCCGAAGCTGAACGGCATGACCTGCAGCCGGACGTTGGGCCGCTCGGAGACCTCGATCAGGTGCTGGAGCTGGCCGCGCATCACCTCGCGGTCGCCGTACGGCCGGCGCAGGGCGGCCTCGTCGAGGACGACGTGGAACTCGGGGGCGTTCTCCGAGACCAGGTACTTCTGCCGCTCCAGGCGCAGCGCCACCCGCCGTTCGACGTCGGCCTCGCTCGCGCCCTTCATGCCGCGCCGCACGACCGCACGGGCGTACTCCTCGGTCTGCAGCAGGCCGTGCACGAACTGCACCTCGTACGCCCGGATCAGCGAGGCCGCGCCCTCCAGGCCCACGTAGGTGGGGAACCAGCTGGGCAGCACGTCCGAGTAACTGTGCCACCAGCCCGCGACGTTGGCCTCCTTGGCGAGGGAGATCAGCGAGGCGCGCTCCTGCTCGTCCGTGATGCCGTACAGCGTCAGCAGGTCCTCGACGTCCCTGGTCTTGAAGCTCACCCGGCCCAACTCCATCCGGCTGATCTTCGATTCCGAGGCGCGGATCGAGTAGCCCGCCGCCTCGCGCGTGATCCCCCTTGCCTCACGCAGTCGCCTGAGTTGTGATCCGAGCAGCATGCGCCGCACCACCGATCCCGGCTCTCCCGCGCTCACGTTCGCCAGCCTCCCCAACGTCCTCAGGGCCCGCAGTCTGCCACTAAAACACTTCGAGCAGTACTCGCCCGGTTACGTAAACGGAATCCGGCCGAGGAATCCGTTCGGGAAGGGGCAGGGAGGGACCGGGAAGGGACGAGCGAGGAGCAAGAAGGAGACAGGAGGACAGCCGGAAGGGGACACGAAGATGACGGAAAAATTGGCCAACAACCGGTACGGGGAGGTCGATTTCGGTCAGCTGCACGTGCATCTGCCCTTGCATCTGCTGTGCGCATCCGAAACCATGGTCCCCGCACCACCGCCGTATCGCTACGACCGCGAATTCCGGGAGTGCCTCGCATGGGGACGAATGGATCGACCATGCTCGAGCCGTTACGGCAGGGCCTTCCGCCGCTGAACCTCGCGGCCGCGTCCGACGCCGCCTCCTGCGCCCTTCCCGCACGCTACGAAGCGGTGCGCGAGGCCCGGCAGTTCACCCGCAGGACGCTCGACCAGTGGGAGCTGGGCGACCGTTTCGACGACGTGTGCCTGGTGGTGTCCGAACTGGTCACCAACGCCCTGCGGCACGCGCTGCCGGCCAACACCCCCCGGCTGAGGGAACAGGACCCGCCGGTACGGCTGCACCTGATGCGGTGGACCGAGCGGCTGGTGTGCGCCGTGCGCGACCCCAGCGACGACAGCCCCGTCACCCGCGACACGGACGACTTCTCCGCCGAGTCGGGCCGCGGGCTGTTCCTGGTCGACTCCTTCAGCGACGGCTGGGGCTGGCACCCCATGGCGGGCGCGCTCAGCGGCAAGGTGGTCTGGGCGCTGTTCCGGCTCCAGCGTCCCGCCGGGCACGTCCGCGCCGACGTATGAACCGACGCATGGGGGGCGCGGCGCTTCCGGGCGCCGCGCCCCCACGCGCGTCGCCGCCTCCCGGACGCCGTGAAGGACACCCCGGGGCGGACGTCCGCCCCGGGACGCGTCAGCCGGCGACGAGGTGGTCGAACTCCCCGTCCTTCACGCCCAGCAGCATCGCCTCGATCTCCGCGCGGGTGTAGACCAGCGCGGGACCGTCGGGGAAGCGGGAGTTGCGCACGGCCACCTCTCCGCCGGGCAGCCGGGCGAACTCCACGCAGGACCCCTGCGAGTTGCTGTGCCGGCTCTTCTGCCAGGCCACGCCGTCCAGCCTGGTGGCCGCCATGCCGTTGTACACGCCGGACGCGTCGGCACCGTCGTACCCGTCACCGTCGTACACGTCGTGGTCCACAGGTCGCTCCCCGCTGGTGCACTGGCTGGTGTGGCCATTGATGCAGTGGTCAACTGACCGGGATCATAGCTTTGTTCATGTGCAAATGCATGGGCAGATGCACGTGCACGCGGGGTGGTGCTGTGGTTACCGTCCTGCCGGTCGCGCGGTGACCGGTCTGACGGACGTTTACTCGCCCCGCTCCCTTAGAGACGCGCGCGGGAGCCGTCGTGTTCCATCGTGTTTCCCCGTGTTCCCTCCCCATGCCGACGAGCGTGCGGTTTCCTCGCCTTCTCCGTCTTCCTCGCCTTCCTCGCCCTCCTCGCCTTCCTCACCCTCCTCTCCTTCTTCGCCTCAGCGGGTCGCGTAGGGCAGCAGCGCCATCTCGCGTGCGTTCTTGATCGCCCTGGCCAGCTGCCGCTGCTGCTGGGCGGTCACGCGGGTGACGCGGCGGCTGCGGATCTTGCCCCGGTCGGAGATGAACCTCCGCAGCAGATCGGTGTCCTTGTAGTCGATGTACGTGATCCCGGCCTGGTCCAGGGGATTGGGGCGGGACGTGGCGGGCTTGCGGTCGGGCTTGCGGGGCATGGCGGTCAGACCTCCAGGAGGGCGTCGAAGGGGTGCGGCAGCCGCTGCCAGGCGTCGCGCCCGGCGGCGTACTCGGCGTCGGTCAGCAGACAGGACTCCAGGAGCTGCCGGAGTCCCTCGCGGTCGAGGCCGGGGGACGTGAAGACCAGGTGCTGGCAGCGGTCCCCGTGCTCGGGGTGCCAGTCCAGCGCGGCGGCGGCCCGGCGCACCGGCGGGACCATCTCCCACGCCGCGTCGGGCAGCGAGCCCAGCCACGGGCCCGCGCTCTCCACGCACAGGGCGCCGCCCGCCGCGTCCCAGTGGAACAGCGTGTCCGGCTTGTCGGCGAGCCAGAACCGGCCCCGGCTGCGCGCCGCCGCACAGGTCAGATCCTCCAGCGCGGCGTACAGCCGCTCGGGGTGGAAGGGGCGGTGCCTGCGCCAGACGAGGGTGGAGACGCCGTGCGCGTCGGCCTCGGCGGGCAGCAGCGCGCACGCCGGATGCTGGGCGGCGGCCGCCGCCTCCACGTCGAACCCGGCGAGCGCGGCGCCCGCGAGGAGCGAGGACCTGCCGGCCGGACCGTCGACCGGGACCTGACGGGCCGTCGGATGCAGCTGCGCGAGCAGCTCGCGGTCCTCCTCGTCGGCCTCCGGGGAGTCGGTGACGGCCAGGACGGGCGCGTACTCCAGCTGGCGCGCGAAGGTGTCGGCGACCGTGCGCCGGTCGGTCGGGGCGGCGGCGAGCCCGCGTTCGGCGAGGTCGTCGCCGTTGCCCAGGTACGGCAGCAGCAGGGCCGGGTCGACGGCGGTGATCACCCCGGTGACGGTGAAACCGCCCGCGGTGATCACCTCCGCCATGGCCTTCGGCTCGACGGAGTCCCACAGTTCGACGATCGCGAGCGGGGTGTTCCCGGCGTCCGCGAGGCGTTCCAGCTCGGGGACGAGGTCCTCGCGCAGCGCGCAGCAGGCGCAGTCGTTGACGAGGGGCGCCTCCCCGGCGGACAGGACGCCGGTGGCGTCCCGGACGGTCCGTACGACCGTGCCGGTGACGGCCGTCTCCAGGTCGTGGTGGAGCGCGACGCTGCCGGGCACGTCGCCGAGCAGCCGCGCGACCGCGGCCCCGCGGGCGTCGGCGTGCAGCCCGCCGACGATGACCACCGGCAGCGTCATGCCCCACCCCGCCCGCCGTACCGGCGCTCGAAGCGCTCCACGCGGCCGGCGGTGTCCAGGACGCGCGCGGTGCCGGTGTAGAAGGGGTGGCTGACGTTCGAGATCTCGACGTCGACGACCGGGTAGGTGCGGCCGTCCTCCCACTCGACGGTCTTCCCGGTCGGCACCCCGGCGAGCGTCGAGCGGGTGAGGAAGGCGTGTCCGGCGGCGCGGTCACGGAAGACGACGGGCCCGTACTCCGGGTGGATTCCCTTGCGCATGGCGGTGGTTCAGCGCTCCTCTCGGAAGTCGACGTGGCGTCCGACGACCGGGTCGTACTTGCGCAGCGTCAGGCGGTCCGGGTCGTTGCGGCGGTTCTTGCGGGTGACGTAGGTGAAGCCGGTGCCGGCCGTGGACCGGAGTTTGATGACCGGGCGGAGTTCGTTGCGTGCCATGCTGCTACCTTACTGAAAATGATTCCCATTTGCATAATGGGTTGAGGAACGACTCCAGAGAGGTGCATCACTCGTGTCCGCGCACTGCATGCTGACCGGCGCCCGGCCGGGCTTCGGCAACCGGATCTCGCACTCCCACCGGCGCACGTCCCGCCGCTTCGACCCGAACGTCCAGACCAAGCGGTACTGGCTGCCGAGCGAGGGCCGCCACGTACGGCTGCGGCTGAGCGCCAGGGCGATCAGGACCGTCGACGCGATCGGCGTCGAGGCGGCCGTGGCCCGCATCCGCGCCCGGGGGGAGAGGGTCTGATGGCGAAGAAGAGCAAGATCGCGAAGAACGAGCAGCGGCGGGAGGTCGTCGCGCGCCACGCCGCGCGGCGGGCCGAGTTGAAGGAGATCATCCGGCGGCCCTCCTCCACGGAGGAGGAACGGGCGGCGGCGCAGCGCGAGCTGCGCAGGCAGCCGCGCGACGCGAGCGCGACGCGCGTGCGCAACCGGGACCAGACGGACGGGCGTCCGCGCGGGTACCTCCGGGCGTTCGGGCTGTCACGGGTGAGTCTGCGGGCGCAGGCGCACGCGGGGTACCTGCCGGGCGTGCGCAAGGCCTCCTGGTAGGGGTTCGGGGTGGGGCGGTGCGGTGCGAGGTGCGCCACGGGGGGTGGTGAAGTGACTGGTGAGTACGGTTAGCTGGCCGCGGTCGTTCCGGCCGACGGGGCCGGCTACAGCTAGGGGGCTTCCAGTGACTTCGGTGACCTTCTCGCGCGCACGCGTGGCGGCGACGGCCGTCGGTCTGGCCGGCGCGCTCGCACTCACCGCGTGCAGCGGGGACGGCGGCTCCGGAGGTTCCGGCGCCCCCGAGCCCACCCCCACCCCGTCCGCCACGGCACCCGACGGCTACGGCAGCACCGGCGCCCCCGAGAGCCCGGCGAGCGAGCTGGAGGGCAGCTGGCTCACCACGGCCGAGGGCAGGGCCGTCGCCCTGATGGTCACCGGCGAGCAGGCCGCCCTCTTCGCCACCGGCGGCACCGTGTGCAGCGGCACCGCGCGGGAGGACGCCGGGACGCACACGATCCGTCTGAAGTGCACCGACGGCAGCACGGACCGGGTGAACGGCACGGTCGACCCCGTCGGCGCGTCCTCCCTGAAGGTGACCTGGGAGGGCGCCCTCGGCACCGAGACGTACACGAAGGCCGAGGGCGGCAGGCTGCCGACGGGGCTGCCGACGGCGGGGCTCGGGTCGTAGGGCGGGCCGAGCAGCGGGTGGACCGG
>NZ_JAPSKQ010000060.1:22454-33883 GCF_031181555.1 Streptomyces sp.
CGGTGGATTCGGCACCGCGTGCGTGATGATCTGGGGGCACCTCCACGACCCCAGAGGACCTCTGATGCGCGCCACACCGATCGCTGTCTTTGCCCTTGCCGCACTCCTCCCGCTGACCGCCTGCGACGACACGGGCGGCGACGGGAAACCGGAGAGCGCGGCGTGTTCGCTCGACGAGGTGAGCGTGGCGGCCGGTCCCGCGAGCGTCGCCCCGGCCGCCGGCGACACCGGTGAGGTGCCCGTCAGCCTCACCAACCGGAGCGCCACCTGCACCCTGGACGGTTTCCCCCGGGTGCGCCTGGCCACCGCCGGTGACTCCGATGCCCTGCTCCTGTCGCCGGCCGAAGGCGCCAAGGCGCAGAAGCTGACCCTGGCCAAGGGCGACTCCGCGTCCTTCACCCTCACCTACGTGCGCGGCCCGGCCGACGACGGCTGGAACGCCACGACGCTGCGGGTCGCGCTCGCCGACGACCCGGGCGGCTCCGGCGGCCCCGGCGAACAGGCCTTCCGCTGGTCGTACGGCCCGGTCGCGCGCAAGGACGGGGGCACGCTCGACGCCACCGTGAGCGCCTACCAGCGGGCCGGCGACTGAACGGCGGACCGCCGCGGGCGGCCCGCCTCAGGGCAGGCGCGGGTGCGCCCCGACCCGTGCGTCGTCCGCCGCCCGCGCGCCTTCCTGCCAGCCCGCCGCGTCGCTCACCCCGCGCAGCCGGGTGGTCGTCGTCTCCGGGAACAGACGGTCCGTCCGGTCGGTGACCGCGACCTCGCGGGAGGCGAGGACCGGGAGCAGGTCGTCGCTCACCTGGCTCTCGGCGGCGGCCGCGAGACGCGTCCCCACGCGGTGGGCGTAGGCCGCGAGGAAGGACTGCCGGAAGGTCTTGGTCCGTTTGCGTCCGCCCGCCCTCTGCGCGGCCTCCGCCTCGGTCATCGCCGTGGTCGCCTGCACGAGCAGCGAGGTGTAGAGGAGTTCGACCGCCTCCAGGTCGGAGGCGAAGCCGACGACGGTGGAGAAGCCGAGGGGTTCGTTCCACACGGCCCGGCAGTGGTTGGCGGTGGCGACCGCGTCCAGCAGCACCGCCTTGGCCTGCTCGTACGGCGGTTCCACCCCGATCCGGCAGGCGGACGGCGTCTCGGCCGAGGGTGCCTGCGCCGCGAGCAGCGCCTCGTCGACGCTGTGCCGCGCCATCAGCTCCTGCGCCTTGGCGCTGAGCGCCTCCGCCTCCTGGGGGAACCCGGTCGCCTCCGCCTTCGCCAGCAGCGCGCGGATGCGGCCGAGCGTGCGGGACTCCGGCCGCCGGTCCCGCGGACCCGTCGTCGTCCCCGTCGGCTCGTCGAGGGGTTCCAGGGCGGGCAGGCGCAGCAGCAGCCGGTACAGCTCCAGTACGGCGGTGGCGTACGAGAAGCGGTCGGTGCGCGGCACGTCCCCGGTCTCCAGCCCGTCGAGCTGGGCGTTCCAGCGGGGGCCGCGGGGCCGGTCGTGCGGCGCCTGGGCGCGGATCAGCGCCGAGACGAGCCGTACGTGCACGTCGTCCAGCTCCCGCCGCACGATCCGCACGACGTCGGCCGGCTGCCAGCCGCGCCGCCAGGCCGTCGCCACGAACTCCTGGCCCCGGCGGGCGAGTTCGGCGTCGGCCGCGGAATCGGCGGCGAGCAGGGACGCGCCGGTGTCGAGGGTCTCGTCGGTGGCGTCGTACAGGGCGGTCCGGAAGGCGCGGTCGACGGTGCTGGGCGTACTCACGTGCCGATCGTGCCACGCCCGGGACGCCACCCGAAGGTGTCAACCCGTGGTTGACACCCTCCGACTGTCAACTTACGGTTGACACATGACCACGAACCCCACCATCACGTCATCCGTGCGTCTCGACGACCTCATCGCGGCCATCAAGAAGGTCCACGAGGAGCCCCTCGAACAGCTCCAGGACGCGGTGCTCGCGGGTGAGCACCTCGGTGAGGTGGCCGACCACCTGATCGGCCACTTCGTGGACCAGGCCCGGCGTTCGGGCGCCTCCTGGACGGACATCGGCAAGAGCATGGGCGTCACCCGGCAGGCGGCGCAGAAGCGCTTCGTGCCGAAGGAGGGGGCCGGCCTCGACCCGAACCAGGGCTTCAGCCGCTACACGCCCCGCGCCCGCAACGTGGTGATGGCCGCGCACAACGAGGCCAGGGCCGCGCGCAACGCCGAGGGCGTCCCCGAGCACCTGGTCCTCGGCCTGCTGGCCGAGCCGGAGGGCTTCGCCGCGCAGGCGATCACCGAGCAGGGCGTCACCCTGGAGGCGGTCCGCGAGGCCGCGGCCGCGGCACTCCCGCCGGCCGTCGAGGAGGCCCCCGAGCTGGTGCCGTACGGCCCGGCGGCCAAGAAGGTCCTGGAACTCACCTTCCGCGAGGCCCTCCGCCTCGGCCACAACTACATCGGCACCGAGCACCTCCTGCTCGCCCTGCTGGAGCACGAGAACGGCGAGGGCGTCCTCAGCGGCCTCGGAGTCGACAAGGCCGCCACCGAGCGGTACGTCACCGAGATGCTGGCCCGGTTCCTCAAGACGCGGAAGGAGGGCGAGGAGGAGCGGGAGACCCCGCAGGAGGGCTGATCCGGGGCCGTTGTCAGACCCCCCTGCCACACTCGCGTACATGGCCGGCCGGTGGGCGCTCGCTCCGGCCGAGGACGGTGGCGTGGACGTCGCCCCCCTCGGCCCGGACGGGCTGCCCGCCGGCCCGGTGCGGCGGGAGGCGGATCCCGCCGAGGCCGTGCGGAGCCGTCCCGGCGTCACGCGGTGGGTGTGGCGGTCCACCGCCGAGGTCTATCCGCGCCTGCTCGCCACGGGGGTGCGAGTGGAGCGGTGCTACGACGTCGAGGCCGCCGAGACGCTCCTGCTCGGCCATGAAGGGCGGTACGGGGAGCCCCGTTCGGCCGCGGCCGCCCTGGCCCGGCTGCGCGGCGGCCCCGTGCCGCCCGATCCGCCGCAGCGCCCGGCCGAACCGGGCGCGCAGTCACCGCTGTTCGAACCCGCGGGCGTCCCCCTGCCGCTGGCGGACCTCCTCGCGGTCTACGCCGAGCAGCAGCGGCGGACCTGCGCGACCGCGCACCCGGACCGGATGCGGCTGCTGACGGCGGCCGAGTCGGCGGGGACGCTGGTGGCCGCCGAGATGAACCGCGCGGGGCTGCCCTGGCGGGCGGACGTGCACCGCGCGGTGCTGCACGACCTGCTCGGCGAGCGGTACGCGGGCGGCGGCGAGCCGCGCCGGCTGGCCGAGCTCGCCGACGAGGTGTCCGCCGCCTTCGGCCGCCGGGTGCGGCCCGACCTGCCGGCCGATGTCGTCAAGGCCTTCGCGCAGGCCGGCGTCAAGGTCTCCTCGACCCGCCGCTGGGAGATCGAGTCCGTCGACCACCCCGCCGTGAAACCGCTGCTCGAGTACAAGAAGCTGTACCGGATCTGGGTCGCCCACGGCTGGTCCTGGCTCCAGGACTGGGTGCGCGACGGCCGGTTCCGGCCCGAGTTCCACGCGGGCGGGACCGTGACCGGCCGCTGGGTGACCAACGGCGGGGGCGCCCTGCAGATCCCCAAGGTGATCCGCCGCGCGGCCGTCGCCGACCCGGGCTGGCGGCTCGTCGTCGCCGACGCCGACCAGATGGAGCCGCGCGTGCTGGCGGCGATCTCCCGCGACCCCGGGCTGATGGAGGTGGCCGGCCGGGAGGCCGACCTGTACCAGTCGGTGTCCGACCGCGCGTTCTCCGGCGACCGCGCCCAGGCCAAGCTCGCCGTCCTCGGCGCGGTCTACGGCCAGACCTCGGGCGACGGCCTGAAGAACCTCGCCGTGCTCAGACGCCGCTTCCCCCGGGCGGTGGCCTACGTCGACGAGGCCGCCCGCGCGGGCGAGGAGGGCCGGCTCGTACGGACCTGGCTGGGCCGCACCTGCCCGCCGGCCGCCCGTACGACGGACGACGCGGTGGAGGAGGCGGGCATCCCGGTCTCCGAGGCCGCCGAGGAGGGGGCCGACGGCAGCCGGCCGTGGGGACCGGGCTACGCCTCCACCGACGCCCGCGCCCGCGGCCGCTTCGCCCGCAACTTCGTCGTCCAGGGCAGCGCCGCCGACTGGGCCCTGCTGCTGCTCGCCGCGCTGCGGCAGACCTTGGCGGACATGGCGGCCGAGCTGGTCTTCTTCCAGCACGACGAGGTGATCGTGCACTGTCCCGAGGAGGAGGCCGATGCGGTGGTGGCGGCGATCCGGGAGGCCGCGGACCTGGCGGGCCGGCTGACGTTCGGGCAGACACCGGTCCGCTTCCCGTTCACGACGGCGGTGGTGGAGTGCTACGCGGACGCCAAGTGATCAGCGGGGGTCGTGCGGGTCGCCTGTGGTGCCGCCCGCGGGGTCGCCCGCCAGCAGTTCCCGCAGCTCCCCCACCACCGCCTGCCCGTCCGTCCCGTCCAGCGCGGCGAGCGCCGACCGCCACTGCTCGTACGCCTCCCTCATGCGCCCCTGCTCGCGCAGCAGCAGACCGTACTGGTGGCGGGCCAGGCCGCCGGTGTAGCGGTCGGCGCGGGCGTCGGCGCGGCGGAGCAGTTCCCCGCACTCGCCGACGGCCCGCCCGGTGCGCCCCAGCAGCCGCAGGGCGCGGACCAGGCCGAGCCGGGTCTGGGACTCGCCGTGCCAGTTGTCGTACCCGCCGAGGATGCGCAGGCTCTCCTCGAAGTGCGGCAGGGCGGCGGCCGGTTCGCCGAGACGGAGGTGGGCGTACCCGATGTTGCAGTGCGCGGAGTGCTGCACGATGACGGCGCCGATCTCGTCCCCCATGGCGAGCGAGCGCCGGTGCTGTTCGATGGCGGCGCGCGGATCGGAGTGCTCGTACAGGTTGCCCAGGTGGCTGTGGGTGACGGCCTCGCCGTAGGGGTCGTTCAGCTGTTGCGAATACGCGAGGCTCTGCCGCAGCGCCTCTCCCGACTCCGCGTGCCGGCCGAGCTCTTGGAGCAGCAGCCCGCGGTTGTTGAGGCAGCGCCGGATCCAGGAAACGACGTCGAGCCGCCGCCAGATCTCCAGGGCGCGGTCGGTGAGGGCGAGGGCGTCGTTGTGCCGGCCGGTCAGGAAGTACAGCCCCGCGAGGTCGGCCAGCGCGTACCCCTCGGCGGCCTCGTCCCCGAGCCTCTGCGCCACCCGGAGAGCGGCCCGGCCCAGCACGTCCCACTCGGCGATGCGGCCGCGGCGCTGGAGATAGGGGCACAGGAGGCGGAGCAGGACGCAGAGGCGGGCGGCGTGGACGTCCCGGCCCCCCTCTTCGTCGCCGGCCGCGTCGTCGGCGTACGGCTCGACCAGGGTGACGATGTTCTCCAGTTCCCGGTCGCCCCAGGCGAAGGCCGCCTCGGCGTCGGCGAACGGGGGAACGGTGTCGACGTCGGCCGCGTGCCCGGGCGGCTGGGAGGAGGTGGGGCGGCGGCGGTCGTCCTGGTCGAGGCCGGGTTCGACGATCGCGGTGAGGACGCGTTCGGCGACGGCGGCGTACCAGCGCAGCGCGGCCTCGGTGGCGTCCTGCCCTGCGGCGTCCTGGTCCGTGCCGCCGTCGGCACCGGCGAGTTCACGGGCGAAGTCGCGGACCAGGTCGTGGGGCACGTAGCGGCCGTACGCCGTCTCCTCCAGCAGGGCCACGTCGACGAGCCGGTCCAGCGCGGCCTCGGCGCGGCGCTCGTCGGTACCGGTGAGGCGGGCCAGCAGGGACGCGCCGTACCCGGGCAGGTCGAGCGCCCCGATGCGGCGCAGGGCGAGGGCCGCGTCCCGGTCCGCCTCGCGTTCGGAGGCGGCGAGCGCGTCGTACGCGACGGCCAGCGAGCGGCGGACGCTGAGGTCGTCGTACTCCAGGTGGGACAACCGGCTGTCCGTGGCCGACAGTTGCCCGGCGAGCGCGTCCGGGGTGAGGACCCGCCGCGCGGCGAGCCGGGCCGCGACGACCCGCAGGGCCAGGGGAAGCCGGCCGGTGAGCGTGACGAGGGGGTGGCCGGCACCGAGATCGTCGCGGCCGGAGACCGTGCGCAGCAGGGCGGCGCTGTCCTCGTCGGTCAGCGGGGTGAGCGGGAACCGGGCGGCCCCGTCGAGCGCGGTGAGCGGTGAGCGGCTGGTGACGATCACCGCGCAGCCGGGGCCGGCCGGCAGCAGCGGCCGCACCTGTGCGGCGTTCGCGGCGTCGTCCAGTACCAGGAGTGTGCGGGTCGGTGCGAGCAGGGAGCGCAGCAGTGCGGCCGCGGCGTCCGGGGTCTCGGGGACGCCGCGGGGGTCGGTGCCGAGATCGCGGAGCAGCGCGCTGAGGGCCTGGGCGGGGGTGAGGGGGGCCACACCGGGGGTCGCGCCGTGCAGGTTGACGTAGAGCTGACCATCGCTGAAACGTTCCGCCAGCGCATGGGCGGCATGGAGCGCGAGCGCGCTCTTGCCGACGCCGGCCATACCGCTGACGACGGCGACGGCGGGCCCGACCGAGCCCGAACGGGGAGCCAGTGCCCGGCACAGCTCGTCCCGTACGCCGACGCGGCCGGTGAAGTGAGCGGGCGGAGGCGGCAGTTGGGCGGGCCGGGGTGCCGTGGGCGCGGTACCGGGCGGCCGCACCGCGTGCGCCGGCCCGTCGTGCCGCGCGGGCGCGGTGACGGCGCCGGGTCCCGGCGCCTCGGGCGGCGCGGTGACCGTACCGGCTCCCGTCCCCGCCGTCCCCGTCGGCGCTCCGGGCCTCGCGGGCCCGGCGTCGGGTACCGCGGGTTCGGCGGGCCGGATCGGCTCGGCGGGCCGGCGCAGCACCTCCACGTGCGCCTCCCGCACCCCCGCCCCCGGTTCGACGCCGAGTTCCTCCAGCAGGCGGGCCCGCAGATCGCGGTGGACGGCCAGCGCCTCGGCCCGGCGGCCGGTGCGGTGGAGGGCGAGCATGAGCTGGCGGTGGTACGCCTCTCGCAGCGGGTGCTCGGCGGCCAGCGCC
The DNA here is from genome assembly GCF_031181555.1 of Streptomyces sp. Taxonomy (GTDB): domain Bacteria; phylum Actinomycetota; class Actinomycetes; order Streptomycetales; family Streptomycetaceae; genus Streptomyces; species Streptomyces fimbriatus. The sequence continues at coordinate 29,398 of NZ_JAPSKQ010000060.1, forward strand.
GTCAGCTCGGGTACCAGTCCGGCCAGGCGTCCCCCGCCGAGGGCGAGCTCGGCGTCGTACCGCCATTCCAGGAGCAGCAGCCGCGCCTCACTCAGCCGCCGCACGAAGGCGTATCCGCCCACCTCGGGCGGCAGCCCGGCCAGCGGAGTACCCCGCCACAGCGCGAGCGCGGCCGTGCACTCGCGCACCACGCGCCTCCAGTCCCGCCCGGCGTGCGCGGCGCGGGCCGCGGCGGCATGGGCGTCGAACACATGGACGTCCACCTCCCCCTCCCCGACCCGCAGCAGGTACCCGGTCGGCGCGGTGACCAGCCGCTCGGGATCGTCGAGCAACCGCCGCAACCGGGCCACGTGATTGTGCAGCGAGGGCTGCGCGGAGGGGGGCGGTGCCGCGCCCCACATCGCGTCCTTCAACGCCTCGACGGAGACGACGCGCCCGGCGTCGAGCAGCAGCGCGGCGAGCAGAACGCGCAGCTTGGGGCTTCCTATGGACCGAACGGACCGGTCGGACCGGTCGGACCGGTCTGCGCACCCGGCGACGGAACGGACATCGCCCTCGTAGAGAACCGGTGTCCCCAGCAGACCGAACCGCAGCTCGCGCCGTGTCACGCCGCACCACTGCCTTCCGCCCGCGCCCCGGGCCCGCTCCGGACCCGACGGGTCCCCGGTGTCCGCCCGACCGCCGATCACCGCCGGTCCCGGATGACCCAACGGGGAACCATGGGCGACATGTTAGCGATCCGTTGGCAACACCTGATGTGATCACTACATCGGATCCGGCACGACGGCGCGCGCGTAGAACGCGCAGCTCGGGGGAGTGTCGCCGCCGCGGCCCGATCCGCGCACGAGGGCCCCGGTCGGCGGAGGTGAACGACCGGGCCCCTCGTTTTTTGCCCCTCAGGTCACTCGTCTCCTTGCCCCCGGTCAGATGACCGGCGGCCGGCCCAGCCGGGTCAGCCGCCACACCGTCCGCCAGCGCATGGCCCGCCGCTCCCCGGCCGGCTCCCGCACCCCTTCCGCGAACCCGGCGAACCAGGCCCGCAGCCCGCTCGCCGACCGGTTCCGCAGCAGGGTGAGCAGCACCCACACCCCCAGGTGCACGGGGACGAGCACGAGCGGCAGCCGCCGGCGGGCCAGCCAGACCCGGTTCCGGGCGTTCACCCGGTAGTAGATGGCGTGCCGGGCGGGCGAGGTGCGCGGGTGCCGGAGCAGCAGCTCGGGCGCGTACAGGATCCGCCATCCGGCGTCGATCGCGCGCCAGGCGAGGTCGGTCTCCTCGTGCGCGAAGAAGAACGCGGCGGGCCAGTCGCCGATCTCGTCGAGCATCGCCATCCGCAGCGCGTGCCCGCCACCGAGGAACCCGGTGACGTACCCGCCCCGCAGGGGATCCGACCGCCCGACCCGGGGCACGTGCCGCTGCTGCGTCTCCCCCAGCTCGTCGGCGATCCGGAAGCCGACGATCCCGAGCCGCTCGTCGGCGGCGTACAGCTCCCGCACGCGGCGCAGCACGTCGGCGTCGACGAGCAGGCCGTCGTCGTCCAGTTCGACGACGACGTCCACGTCCCCGAACTCCCGCAGCCGCGCGATCGCCGCGTTCCGCCCGCCCGGGCAGCCGAGGTTCTCGTCCAGTTCGACGGTGGTGACCTCACCGGGCAGCGACAGCCGCCGGGCGAACTCGGGCAGCGGACAGCCGTTGCCCACGATCACGATCCGCGCGGGCGGCACGTCCTGCTTGGCCACGGACTCCAGCAGCGCGTCCACTTCGGCGGGCCGGTTCCCCATGGTCACCACGGCGACGGCGATCCTCGGCGGCTCCACGTCCTCACCTCACCATCCCGGCCGACGACTGTGCCCGCGATGCTAACCGTTCACGCGACGGCCTCCCGCGGTAGGCCGCACGGCCGCCCGCGCGTCGCGTCGCCGGGCACACCCTCTCCTACGGAGAAGGGCGGGCCGGGTGTTCACCGGGTGGGGCCCGGGGGGACGACGCAGGACGTCAGCGGTAGTCGTCGGGGTGGTCCTGCATCCACGTGTTGATCGTGTCGCGGGTGCCGATCAGCGTGGACCGGTGCTTCTTCAGGTTCTCGAAGGACTGGTCGCCGCCGACCTCGGCGTCGAGCTCCGCGATCAGCTCGATCGGCTCGGTGAAGTGTCCGGGGCCCTTCGGGTCCGCCTTCATGGCCCGGTCCAGGCGGTGGAGCTCGTCGTACACCCGGTCCAGGAAGTAGGCACAGTTGCCAGGGGTGCAGGAGTCGCCCAAGGTCGCCTGGAGCCCGGCGAAGGCGTCGCGGACCTTCTCCGCGGGCGGCTCGTCGGGGGCCGGGGACGCCGACGGCGTGCTCGCGGAACCGGCGGCCTCGCCGACGGCGGCAGCGGTGGCGGCGGCCGGGGCGCTGTCCGCCGCGTCCGTCTCCGGCGACGCGCTGCAGGAGACACTGAGCGCGGCCAGGGAGAGGGCGAGAACGGCCGCGCCGCGCACGGCGGAGCTGAGCATGGAACCCCCCTTGTGATCAACGATCGGCCGACCCCAGCAGGACGCGATCGGCCCACCGCGGAACCCGCGCTGCCGGCCGCGGAGGCCTGACGCCGGCCGGTGGCGCGCGGCCCCGGAGCACCGCTGCGCCCGTGCGGGCCCCAGTGCCGAGCCCACGCCCGCGGAGTGATCCGCCTCACGTGATGTCACAGCGGCCGGTCCCGCGACGTCTTGTGACCGACCCCTGAAACGGAGGAGGCACCATGACCGAGAACACCGATGTCGTCGTGATCGGCGGTGGATACGCCGGTGTCATGGCGGCCAATCGCCTGACGCAGCGCGACGACGTGACCGTGACGCTGGTCAACCCGCGCCGGACCTTCGTCGAGCGGGTCCGCCTGCACCAACTGGTGGGCGGGTCCGACGACGCGGTCGTCGACTACCGGGAGGTCCTGGCCGACGGCGTCCGGCTGGTGGTCGACACCGTGACCCGGATCGACGCGGCCGGGCGCAGCGTGACGTTGGCGTCGGGCGGCACGGTCGGCTACGACTACCTGATCTACGCGGTGGGCAGCGGCAGCACCGACCAACGGGTTCCCGGAGTGGCGGAGTTCGCCTATCCGATCGCCACCTTCGAGGAGTCGGAGCGACTGCGGCCGGTCGTCGCCGCCGCGTCCCCCGGGGCCGCGGTGACGGTGGTCGGAGCCGGTCCGGCCGGCATCGAGACCGCCGCCGAGCTGGCGGAGGCGGGCCGCACCGTGACCCTGGTCTGCGGCGGGGTGCTCGGCCCGTACCTGCACCCGCGGGGGCGGCGCTCGGTCGCCAAGCGGCTGGCCGAGCTCGGTGTGACCGTGCTCGAAGGCCCCGGCACGGAGGTGACGGCGGTGACCCGCGATGCCGTGCGGCTCGGTGACGGCCGCGACCTCCCGAGCGAGGTGACCGTCTGGACCGCCGGGTTCGGCGTGCCGGACCTGGCCGCGCGCAGCGGGCTGAGCACCGATGCCCTGGGCCGTCTGCTCACGGACGAGACGCTGACCAGCGTGGACGACCCGCGCATCGTCGCGGCCGGCGACTCGGCGGCACCGTCGGACCTGCCGCTGCGGATGAGCTGCCAGGCCGCGATGCCTCTGGGCGCGCGGGCCGCCGACACGGTGCTCAGCCGGATCGCGGGTGAGCGGCCCTCGCCCCTCAACCAGGTGTTCGCCGGCCAGTGCATCAGCCTGGGCCGGCGCGCCGGCATCTTCCAGTTCGCCCACCGGTACGACGTCGCGCTGTGGTTCCACATCGACGGCCGCCCCGGCGCGCGGCTCAAGGAGCTCGTGTGCAGGAGCATCGTCAAGCATCTGGCCGGCGAGGCACGCAAGCCCGGCTCGTACCGTCTGCACCGCGTCTCGGGGGGCGCCAAGCGCCGGCAGCTGCTGCGGGCCAGGCACGAAACGGCACCGGCCACCGCTGGACGGGCGGCCTAGGCGTGCTGTTCCGGCAAGGTTGGTGACGCGGCCGGCTGACGCACCGCCGAGCGACGTGCGACGGCGACGAACGCGGCGAGGGCGGCGAGGCCCGCCCCGAGCGTGCCGGGGGTCCGGGCGAGCGACGTGTGACCGGCGCGTTCGACGCCGAGGACCCGGAACCGCACCACCGCGCGACGGAGACGCCCTCGCCCGTGCCGTCGCCACCGCGCGGTGGGGCGGGCCGGGAACGCCACCGGTGCGCTGGAGGCCTTCGCCGGAGCAGCCCGCAAGGTGGCGCGGGAGGTGACGCAGGGGGATCCTCGGACGGCGCCCGCCCTCCGAGGACCATGACGCCGCGGGTGACCCCACGCCCTCGAAGCGGACGGCACCGATGCGGCGGTCCCGCGGTCGCCCGGCTCCGCTCGCGCAAGCCCTCCCGCGGCGTGTCGGCCGTGCGGCACGGCACGCCCCGAGCACGGCAAAACCCCAAGTCACGAGAGCATGACCTGGGGTTTCTCGGAGCCGCCTTCGGGATTCGAACCCGAGACCTACGCATTACGAGT
>NZ_JAPSKQ010000061.1 GCF_031181555.1 Streptomyces sp.
AGTGGGAGCTCGACCGGCATCCGCTGCCGGGCTGGGACGCCGACGTGCTGCTCCGCGCCGTGGACCGCATCTCGGCAACAGGCGACCCATCCCTGCAGCGGCACCTGTTCGCCCGTGTCGAGGCGGCGGCCCGAGAGGCCGGGCACGGCGGGTTGCCAGGGCGCGTCGGCGGCGGTGTCGTCGAAGGACAGGCCGTCGACGACTGCGGCAGAGACGCCGAAGGCCGGCAGGTCGTTCGGGACGTGCAGGGCGATGGCCGCTTCCAGGCCGCCCATCAGGAGTACCGCTCCCCCAGGGGTGGGTGGTCCGGTCCCTTTCGAGCCATCGGTACGGCGGGCCGCTCCCGCCGGTCTTCCGGAAACCACCACCGTCACCGGTGTGACGTTTTCGCGCCCCCGCACGCTGTTGGCGGTTTCCAGGGGCGTCTCAGGGCGGTGCCGCGGGAGTTGAGCGGAACCTGAGGTTTCGGGGTGGCGGTAGTAGCCAGTCCGGTTTCTTGCCCCCGTCGGGCGGCTTGCTGTGGGTTGACCCTCTCTGTCCGGCCGGTTCGCGAAGAACCTCCTGTTCCCCTGTTCCGGGAAGAAGGAAAGCTTCAGGGCGTGTGCGTCTCAAGATCTGGAACTGGTGATCGGAAGAGCCTGCAGCATCATCTGCTTGCCAAGACTCCGAACCTCGCTCTGAAACGATCAGTAAGTTCGCCGGGTTGGTGGTTGGAGCGATTGGATGGGTGGTGACGTCGGTTCCGATCGCTGGAGGTGTGGTGGCCGAGCCTGTGCGGGTGCGCAGACTGACCGATCAGGAAGGGCAGAAGCTGCAGCGGATCGTGCGCCGGGGCAGCACCAGTTCGGTGCGCTGTCGCCGGGCGATGATGCTGCCGGCGTCGGCCGGCGGGAACCGCGTTCCGGTGATCGCCCAACTGGTCCAGGCCGACGAGGACACGGTGCGGGAGGTGGTCCACCGGTTCAACGGATCGGCCTGGACTGCCTGGACCCTCAGTGGGCGGGAGGCCGTCCCCGCCTGCTCACCCCTGACGACGAGGACTTCGTCATCCAGGCGGCCACCACCCGCCCCACCACGCTCGGCCGGCCCTTCACCCGCTGGTCGATCCGTAAACTCGCCGCCTACCTGCGCCGCCTCAGCGCGGTCTTGACATGCGGCCGCCGGGCAGGGCCAGGGTGCGCAGGGACATCAGCGGATGCGCGGGAAGCCGGGCCCCGCACGGCCGCTCCAGCACATGCGCCGCCTGCCACGGAAGCACCGGCACCAGCACATTCTCCCCGTCCCGCAGCCCCTCCGGCCACCAAGCACGACCGCCGGGACCGGCACGAGCCCCAGCCCCACCACGGGCCGGTGCTCGGCCACCGAGGAGCCGGGCCGGGTCCGGCAGTTGGGAGGGAAGGGGTGCCCGTCCACCACTCACTGCTCCGCTTCCCATTCGTGCCGCGGCCATCCGCCCGGCTGATCCGCGGGTGCGGCCCGGTCCTCGTCCTGCTCGGCCCGCGCCGGCGCCAACGAGGCGACACTGTGGCCCAGTTCGGTGGCGTAGCCGGTTCCGTGCGGCACGCCGTCGAGACGGACTTCGCCGACGTACGCGTCGGTGCGGTAGGGATCGGTTGCCGGGCCGTGCCGCGTGCGCCCGTCCTGCAGGCGCAGGCGCAGGACGAGCTTGTCCCGGCCCGGCTCGCGCTCCCGGACCCAGGGCAGCGGCTCGTGGGCGAGAGCCCACCGCGTACCGAGGGAGAAGTCCAGGGCGTACGGCGGCCAGCTCGTCGGCGACCATGGCCTCGACGGCGGGGAGACGGTGCACGGGCGGCTCCTCGGGTATGGGCAGGGCGTCACGACGCCAAGGACGACGTCATGCATACCGTCCGTCTCCGCTCATGGACAGACCGTAGGGAACGAGTGGATGCCTCAGCACGGCGCACCGTGCACCGGTGCCGTAGGCGGGCGAGGATGGTGAGAAGGGCAGGGTCCGACCCGGTGCCGGGAGGTGGCGACCATGCTGAAGACGCCGCTGTGCGACGTGCTGGGGATCGAGGTGCCCGTCATCGGCGCACCGTACGGGCCCTTCGAACAGGTCGATCTCGCCGCCGCGCTGTGCGGGGCGGGAGCCCTCGGCAGCTTGGGCACCGCGGTGCGCCCGCTGGCCGATCTACGGCGCCAGTGGGCCCGGATGCGGGAGCTGACCGACCGGCCCTTCGCCGTCAACCACACCTTGCGCCCGCTGAACGAGGAGGCGTTTCGGGCGACCCTGGAGGAGCGCCCGGCTGCGATCTCCTTCCACCTGGGTGTTCCCGGTGACCTGATCGAGCGCGCACATGAGGCGGGCATCCTCTGGATCCAGCAGGTCATGGACGTCCAGCAGGCGGAACAAGCCGTCCAGGCGGGCGCGGACGTCATCGTCGCTCAGGGCGGTGAGGCGGGCGGCCAGGGCGGCGAGGTGTCCACGATGGTGCTGGTCCCGCAGACCGTGGACATCGCCGGGGACACACCCGTCGTGGCCGCGGGCGGCATCGCCGACGGCCGGGGCCTGGCGGCGGCACTGGCCCTCGGCGCCCAAGGCGTCGCCATCGGCACGCGCCTGCTCGCGTCGGTGGAGATGACCATCGCCGCCGAGTGGAAGGACCGGATCGTCGCCGCCGATGCGCGTGACACGGTCAAGCTGCAGCACAGCGAACGGTTCATGCCGCCGTTCTCACGGCCCGGGGGCTATGCCTTCCCGCGTTCGCTGCGCACGCCCTTCCTCGATGACGCCGAAGCGCACCCCGAGCGGCTGGAGCCGGCCGAAGCCGGTCCCCGCATCGTGGAAGCCATGCTGGACGGTCGCGGACACGAGTTCCTGCCCTTCACCGGCCAGTCGGCGGCGCTGGTCCACGACGTTCTCCCGGCGGCCGAGATCGTACGGGGCATCCTCGATGAGGCGGAGTCGATCCTGCGCCGCACTGCGGACGCGTACACGCGTCCCACTTCGCGCTGACCGGGACACCGGGCGGTGCCCCATTGCCCCGGACAGTGCGACACTCGAAAAACCAGTGAACGACTCCCGGGTGCCATCGACGGCCCACATCCTCAACCGGGTGCGCCAACGGAATCTTGGCCGGTTGAACCGCTCCGGGTCCGGTGGAGGCTCTATGCGTTGACTGCAGATGCCGGTTGGGGCTGGTGTTGAGCGTAGTGGTTGGTCTCGTGCTCGTGGGGTGGGATGTCTCCGATGGTGGTGTGGAGGTGCTGGTTGTTGAGACAGTCGGCCCATTCCGCGGTGCCGAGTTCGATGTCGGCCAGGCCGTGCCGGGGCCTGCGGGGCTTGATCAGCTCCGTTTTGTAGAGGCCGATCCGAGACTCCATGAGTGCGTTGTCCAAGGCGTCGCCGACGGTGCCGATCGAGGCGTCGATGCCGGCCTCGAGCAGGTGGCCGGTGTTGCATCCACTGGTTGAACCTGGTCTGACTGCCCGCGTCCGAGTGATGAACGAGGCCGGGACCTGCGGGAATGCCGGCCCGGTCGCAGTGTCACAGGGCCATGTCGGGGGCGTCGAGGACGAGCTTGGCCCGCTTGCGGGTGGCGGCCGATCACCCGGCGATCGCCCGGGAGAACACGTCCACGACGAAGGCGACGTGGACGATGCCGGACCAAGTGGCGACATAGGTGGAGTCGGCGACCCACCGCTCGTTCGGACGGGATGCGGTGAAGTCACGTCTGAGCAGGCCAGAGGCCTGCTCGTGACCGTCGTCCCGGATGGTGGTGTGGATCTTCCTCTCGCGTCGGGCGCCCTCAAGGCCGAGGTCGCGCATCAGCCGGGCGACCGTGCAGCGGGCCACGGGGATGCCTTCGCGGTGCAGCTGCCGCCAGACCTTCCGGACCCCGTAGACACCGAAGTCGCCCATGTGGACGCGGCTGATTTGGGTCTTCAGCTCCACGTCACGGACCGCCCTGGCGCTTGGAGCGCGGTTCATGGCTGAGTAGTAGGTGCTCGTTGCGATCTTCAGTCCGTGGCTGGTCAGGACGTTGCAGATCGGCTCGACTCCGAACACCTGCTGATGGGCGTCGATGAACGCTACGAGCGCTTCGACGGCCGGTCGAGCTCGGCCGCGAAGAAAGCCGACGCCGCCTTGAGGATCTCATTCGCCCGGTGCAGCTCGGCGTTCTCGGCCTTCAGCCGCTTGATCTCTGCGGCTTCCTCCGACATCACCCCGGGACGCCGGCCGGCGTCGGCCTCGGCCTTACGGACCCAGGTTTGCACCGTCTCGGCGGAACCGATGCCCAGCTTTGCGGCGACCGCCTTCGTCGCGGCCCATTCGGTCGGACAGTGGGGGCGGATCTCCGCGACCGTGCGCACCGCGCGCTCGCGAAGCTCGGCAGGGTAGGGGGAAGGACGGGCCGTGACTCGGTCCTCTCAGGGAACCGAGCCTCCCTCAGACCTGGAGCGGTTCAGTCCTGGACGACCCGCAGTGGGTGGAGTGGCGCGGCGGCCCCGCCCACCAGTTCAGCGCCGCCTGACGTCCGTCATGCTGCGGTGCTGCGGCCATACAATCCAAGACATCCTGAATTCAGGAATGCGTGTACAGTCGTGGTGTGCTGACTGTTGCCTCCGACATCGAGGTGCTGGCCCGGTTCGGCCGCGCGCTCGCCGACCCGATCCGCTGCCGCATCCTGCTCGCCCTGTGCGAGAGCCCCGCCTACCCGGCCGACCTCGCCGACGCGCTCGGCGTCTCGCGGACCCGGCTGTCGAACCATCTGGCGTGCCTGCGCGACTGCGGCCTGGTCGTCACCGTGCCCGACGGCCGCCGCGCCCGCTACGAGCTCGCCGATGAACGCCTCGGCCACGCGCTGGACGACCTGCGCACCGCCGTGGTCGCCGTCGAGACCGACCGCACCTGCGCCGACGCCGACGAGGAGGGCTGCTGCTGACCATGACCGCCGAGATGTCGATAGTCCCCGGTCCCTCCCCGGCCCGCCGCGACGCGCTCACCCGCCGCATACGCCTGCTGGTCGCCGCAACCATCACCTACAACGTCATCGAGGCGATCGTCGCGATCACCGCCGGAGCGATTGCCTCATCCACCGCCCTGATCGGCTTCGGCCTCGACTCCGTCGTCGAGGTCTCCTCCGCCGCCGCGGTCGCCTGGCAGTTCTCCGCCCGCGACCACGCCGTCCGCGAGGCGCGCGAGCGGCGCACCCTGCGGATCATCGCCGTCTCCTTCTTCGCCCTCGCCGCGTACGTCGCCGTCGACGCCGTCCGCGCGCTCACCGGCACCGGGGAAGCCGAGCGGTCGATCCCCGGCATCGTCATCGCCGCCCTGTCGCTGGCGGTCATGCCGTTCCTGTCCGCCGCCCAGCGCCGCGCCGGCCGCGAACTCGGCTCTGCCTCCGCGGTCGCCGACTCCAAGCAGACCCTGCTGTGCACGTACCTGTCGGCCGTGCTCCTGGTCGGCCTGGTCCTCAACGCCACCCTGGGCTGGGCCTGGGCCGACCCCATCGCCGCCCTGGTCATCGCCGCCGTGGCGGTCAAGGAAGGCCGCGACGCCTGGCAGGGCAGGGGCTGCTGCGCACCCACCGCCGCAGCGGTACCGGCCGCCGGCACCAAGGCGGACACATGCAGCAACTGCCCGCCTGGATGCAGTTGCTGCAACTAACCCGCCGGTAAACGCGGAGCGGCCTCAACAGTTTCGGGGCCGCTGCGCGTTCAACCGGAAGGCCTGAACAGGGGGTTCCGGCGACCGTGGTGATCGTGACGAGTGCGAACCCGCTGAGGGAGATGTACACGACCGCCCGCGCGACGAGGCGCACGGCATCGGTGAGCCCACCCCGCCTCTCGGCGTACTTCTGCCCGCTCACGCCACTCGCTTCGTCGTACGGCAGTGCTGACGCGCCGCCCGCAGAAAGCCGCCGAAGCGGCGACCGCGCGGTGCCGGACCGGGACACCTTGCTGAGGGGCCTTCCGATGCCGGCAGCCAGGGCCTCGGAGACTCGCCGGACCCGGCTGAGGCTGTGTCAGCACCTGGAGATCCTTTCTGGTAATGAAATTCATTTCTGATTACTGTACGGGGTGAACCGTGAGACACCGAGTCTTTGGAGCAGTGATGAGCGACCCCTACGAGCGGTCCGCCGAGTACCTCGACATCCTGATCGCCGAGTCGTGGGAGCCGCTGGCTCCGGCGTTGGCGGACGTCCTGTCGCGCGTCCGCGCCGGGACCGGGGCCGTAGTGGATCTCGGGGCCGGGTCCGGCCGGGGTGTGCGCGTCATCTGCGACACGCTGCCGGGGGTGCCGGTGCTCGCCGTCGAACCGTCCGCCGCGATGCGCGCTGTCCTGCTCGCCCGAACTCACGAGGACGGTGAACTGCGCAAGCGGGTCACGGTGGTTCCCGGTGACTGTGCGAGTGTCGACTGGCCCGACGGTGTGCGGGCCGTGGTGGCCCTGAACGTGATCGGCCACCTGCCGCCCGAGCAGAGGCGCGCGCTGTGGAGCCGCGCCGCCCGGCAACTCGCCCCGGGTGGGGCGCTGGTGTTCAACCTCGCTCCGCCGTTCACTCCGGTGGAGGTGGAGCGGGTGCGCATGGCCCGGGCCGTCATCGGCGAACTGGAGTACGAGGGTTGGGCGAGCGCGCGCCCCACGGGGGCGGACGAGATCACCTGGCGCATGGACTACGGCGTCCTGCGTCAGGGCCGGCCGCTGACCGGGGTGTCGGTCGAATACCGCTGGTGGGTCGCGACGGAGGAGGTGCTGGCGGCCGAAGTCGCCGAGGCGGGGCTGGTGCTGCGCCGAACCGGTGGTTCCGGTCTGGGGCTGTGCGTTCTTGAGCGCGCGAGTGATCTGGCGTCGCAAGTTAGTTGATCTGATAATCATTTTCAATTAGGTTCATCGATGTTCCGTTTCCCCCGGGATCTCTCTGCGGGGGAAGCGCCGCCCTGCCCGCCTTTTGACGGAGACCGGATGGACCAGCCTGTGCCGAGCGAAGACCTCCTTGCCCGCGTCATCGACTGCATCGCCGAAGTCCTCGGCACACCACCCCACGAGGTCGCCCGGACGACTCCGCTCGCGGCCCTGGGGCTCGAATCGTTCACCGCGGTGCGGCTGAGGCGGAGGATCCGCGAACGCACCGGTCAGGACCTGCCGTTGACCGCCCTTCTGGGTGACGGTGCGACGGCCCGTGCGGTGGCGGACCGTCTGCTTGTCGGCCATACGCCGGAGAAGGCCACTGATCCCGGTCCCCTCAGTGCCGAGGGGCAGGCGGAATCCGGCGGCGTACGGAAGGGCGAGGAAGCGGAAGGGGAGTACTTCCCCCTGACGCCCATCCAGGCTTCGTATCTGGCCGGGCGAGCCGAGGGCATGCCGCTGGGCGGAGTGGCCACCTTCTACTACTACGAGTACGACCGCACACCCGGGGACACGGACCCGCTCCTGGACGTGGCCCGGCTGGAAGCCGCCTGGAACCGACTGGTCGAGCACCACCCGATGCTGCGCATGACGGTGGACGACCGGGGCCGCCAGCGCATCGCAGCCGCTCCCGGCCCCTACCGGATCGGCGTCACCGATCTGCGGGGCGAGTCCACGAAACAGGTCAGGGAAACGTTGTCCGCCCAGCGGCGAGAGCGTTCCCACCAGAACCGGCCCACGGAGGCGTGGCCGTTGTTCGACGTCCACGCCACACTGCTGCCCGACGGACGGACCCGGCTGCACGTCGGCGTGGACGTGCTCCTGACCGACCTCACCGGCTGGATGCTGCTGATGCGTCAGTGGGGCCGCCTCGTCGAGGACCCTGACCACCGGCTTCCCGAGCCGGCAGCCCGGTTCGCCGACCTCCAGCGCGCCCGCTCGAGGGACCCGGAGTGGGCGGCCCGGCGCGCCCGCGACCAGGCCTACTGGGCCGAACGAGCCCCCGAGTTGCCACCGTCGCCGCGGCTGCCCCTGCTGCGCGACCCCGCCGACACCACCCCGCCCCGCTTCGTCCGCTCCGCCGCCGAACTCGACGCCGCAACCTGGGACCAACTACGAGCCCGATGCACCGAGTACGCGGTCACGCCGACCGCGGCCCTGCTCGCGGCCTTCGCCGTCGTCCTCGGCCGGTGGGGAGCCGGGGAACGGATCTGCCTCAACACCACCCTGTTCGACCGCCCGGAGGACGAGAACGGGGCCGAGGGGGTGGTCGGCGACTTCACCACCACCGCCCTGGTCGGCACGCCACGTTTCAACCCTGCCGACTGGAAGGGCTTCGCCGACTACGCCACCGCCGTCAACCACCGCTTCTGGGAAGACCTGGACCACCGGTCCGTGTCCGGTGTCGAGGTGCTCAGGGAACTGCGGGGGCGGGAATCACCACCGGCGGGAACCCTCAGCCACCCGGTGGTGTTCACCAGCGGGGTGGGCCTCGCGGGCGCCGGGGAGCCTCCGGCGTCCTGGATCGGCCAGGAGGTGTACGGCATCTCCCAGACCCCGCAGGTCCTGCTCGACCACATCGTGTGGGACGAGGGCGGACGCCTCCGCCTGGCCTGGGACGCCGTCGAGGGGGCGTTCCCCGACGGCTGGATACCGGCCCTGCTCGACGCCTTCGTACGTCTGCTCCACACCCTGACGAACCCCGACGCCTGGCACGACACCGCCCTGGGCTGGGACCCCTCCTTCCACCCCGAACAGCCCTTGGACGCCACACCCTTCCCGAACGCGGGCCCCCTGCTGCACGATCCGGCCACCGACGCGGCCCGGCGGCATCCGCGACGGCCCGCCCTGCGCACCTCCTCCACCACCGTCACCCATGCCCGCCTCGCGGACAACGCCGCCGCCACCGCGGCACTGCTGGCCGCACACGGGGTGGGGCCCGGTGACATGGTCGCCGTCGCCTGCGAGAAGGGCACCGCACAGATCACCGCCGTACTCGGCGTCAGTCTGAGCGGGGCGGGCTACCTGCCGGTCGAACCCTCCTGGCCAACCGCGCGGATCGCCGCCATCTGCGAGCGGGCCGGGGTCCGGCACGCACTGACCGGCCGCGGTGTGAGGACCGACTGGCCCGACGGCGTCACCGTTCACCGCCTGACCGCCGCGGGGCGCCCCGCCCGCACTGCCGCGGACTCCGCCGACCCTGCGGCACCGCTCACGGCCCCGTGTCCCGAGGACATCGCCTACACCATCTTCACCTCGGGTTCCACCGGCAGCCCCAAGGGCGTGGAGATCGAGCACCGGGCCGCGCGCACGACCGTCGACGACATCGTCGACCGCTTCGCCATCGGCCCCGACGACCGGGTGCTGGCGCTGTCGGCGCTCAGCTTCGATTTGTCCGTGTTCGACGTCTACGGCGTCCTCGGTGCCGGCGGCTGCCTGGTGCTGCCCGACCCCGCCCGGCAGCGCGACCCGCAGCACTGGCTCGAGCAGGCCGGCCGACACGGCGTCACCGTGTGGAACACCGCGCCCGCCCTGCTCGAAATGCTCGTCGAATACGCGGAGATGGAACCGGAGGCGGCCATCGGGGCGCTGCGCACCCTGCGCCTCGTGATGCTCTCCGGTGACTGGATCCCCCTGTCCCTGCCCGACCGGCTGCGACGGCTGGCACCCCAGGCGGAGGTGATGAGTCTGGGCGGAGCCACTGAGGCGTCCATCTGGTCCATCACTTGTCCGGTGGGACACATCGATCCGGGGTGGCGCAGCATCCCCTACGGCCGGGCGCTGCGCGGTCAGTGCTTCTTCGTCCTCGACGAGGACGGCGCGCCCTGCCCGGTGGGCGAGGCGGGGGAGCTGTTCATCGGCGGCAACGGACTGGCCCGCGGCTACACCGCCGATCCGGTCCAGACCGCCGAGCGGTTCGCCGTCCACCCCGTGCTGGGCCGCCGGCTGTACCGCACCGGGGACCTCGGCCGGTGGACCGCCGAGGGCACCATCGAGTTCCTCGGGCGCGTGGACCGGCAGGTGAAGATCCGCGGGCACCGCATCGAACTGGGCGAGGTGGAGGCGGTACTGGCCCGCCATCCGGCGGTCCGCCAGTGCGTGGTGTCGTCGGTACGCGGCCCCGACGGACGGCCACGACTGGTGGCGCACCTGTCGCCCCGGGGCGCGAGCGAACCGCCGACCGCCCAGGAGCTGGCGGACGTCCTGCGCGAACGGCTGCCCGACTACATGGTGCCCAGCCGGTTCGTGATCCTGGACCAGCTGCCGGTGACGGCCAACGGCAAGATCGACCACGCGGCGCTGACCGCCTCATCCACCGATGACCGGACCACCGACGCCGACGGGCCGGACCCGGTCGCCGCGGCGAAGGCCGCGCCCGCCGTGGCACCGCGTACGGTCCCGGCCGGAGCCGCCACCGAGTCCGCCCCGGGCGGGGACTGGGTCGCCGCCGCGCTGGCCGAGGCGACCGCCCTGGGCCTGGAGGCCGCCGTCGTGGTCCGGCCCGGCCGACTCCGGCCGGACCAGGCGCTGGAGGCGTCGGCACGATGGCTCCAGCACGTGGCGCGGACCGCCGACGGCGAAGCCGCAGTTCCGCTCCTGGGCCCCGGAGGACTGGCGGAGGTGGTCTGCCACCCCCGGGCACGGCACTCCCCGACGTCCTCCCCGTCCACCGGTCCGGCGTCCGGCGCCTCGGCCCCGGAACGGTACGGCGCCGAATCGGGCCAGTCGCCCCGGCACCGCGGGCAGAACCCGGCCGCGCCCGTGGCACCGGCCGTACTGGAGGCTCTGACCGGTATCCTGGCCGACTTCACGGACGTGCCAGTGACGCCCGACAGCACCTTCAAGGAGTTGGGGACCACTTCCCTCACCCTGGTCCTCACCCACCGCAGGCTCCGGGAGGGCATCGCGCCCCGGCTCGCACTGGCGGACATGTTCGAACACCCCACCGTTGCGGCCCTGGCCGCCCACATCACCGCCCAGAGCGCCCCGGACACCGACCGGGTTGCCACTGCCGCCGGCACCGACGCCGTGACGCCCCCCGCATTCCAGCAGCCCGAACGGCCCACGCGCAGAACGTCCCGCGTCGCCGCACGCGCCCTGGCCGAGGAGACCACGCGATGACCGAACCGACCTCCTCCCGGGGAGACATGCCGCACACGCCCCGGCCCGGTATCGAGGCCGGCGACGACCTGATCGCGGTCACCGCCCTGGACTGCCGGTTCCCCGGAGCCCCCGACACGGCGGCCTACTGGGACCTGCTCGTCAGCGGCCGCAGCGGACTGACCCGGCACAGCGAGCGGGAACTGGCCGAACGCGGCGTCCCAGCAAGGCTACTGGCCAACCCCGCCCACATACCCGTCAGCGGGGTCATCGACGAACAGGACCACTTCGACCCCGAGCCGTTCGGCCTGACCGACGCCGAAGCGGCCGTGATGGACCCCCAGCAAAGGCTCTTCCTCGAAGCATGCTGGCGCGCTTTGGAAAGCGCCGGACACGGCGGCGGCGCCGGTGCGGGCGCCGTGGGCGTCTTCGCCGGCGCCGCCCACAGCGACTACCTCGCCCGCAACCTCGCCGACCGGTACGCCGCCTCCGCCACCGATCCCGTCGGCAGCCTCCAGGCGGCCCTCGCGGGCGTGGCCGACTACCTCCCTCTGCACGTCGCGCACCGCCTCGCGCTCACCGGACCCGCCGTCGCGGTCGGCACCGCGTGTTCGACCTCGCTGGTGGCGGTGCACCTGGCGGCCCAGTCCCTGCTGGCGGGGGAGTGCGACACCGCCCTCGCCGGCGGTGCCTCCCTGATCGTCCCGCAGGGCCGGGGCTACCTCCACGTCCCCGATGGGATCTTCTCCGCCGACGGGCACGTACGGACCTTCTCTGCCGACGGCACCGGCATCGTGCACACACAGGGCGTCGGAGTGGTCGTACTGCGGCGGCTGCGCGACGCCCTCGCCGACGACGACCCGGTGCTGGCCGTCCTGCACGGCTCCGCCGTCAACAACGACGGTGGCGACCGCACCGGCTTCACCGCCCCCTCACCGCGCGGACAGGCCCGTGTGGTCTCCGAGGCGCTCGCCGTGGCCGGTCTCACGCCCAGGGACATCACCTACGTCGAGGCGCACGGCACCGCCACCCGCCTCGGCGACGTCGTCGAGGTCGCCGCGCTGCGCCGCGTCTTCGGCGACACGGGCCCCGCCTGGTGCGCCCTGAGCTCGGTCAAGAGCAACATCGGGCACGCCAACTCGGCCGCCGGCATCGCCGGTTTCGCCAAGACCGTCCTCGCCCTGCACCACGGCGTGCTGCCGCCCACCCTGGACGCCCTGCCCCTCAACCCCGACCTCCAGCTGGACGACTCGCCCTTCACCGTCGTCCACGAGGCCACCGACTGGACCGGGCCCCGGCACGCAGGCGTCAGCTCCTTCGGTATCGGCGGCACCAACTGCCATGTCGTCCTGGGCAGCGCCCCCGTCCGGCCCGCGCCCCCCGCCGATCCGCGCCCGCAGCTCGTCCTGCTCAGTGCGCACCGCGACGACGCCCTCGCCCGCCTCACCGAGGCCACCGCGACCGCCCTGCACACCACGGAGGTCGCGCCCGCCGACGCGGCTCACACCCTGCACACCGGCCGCGCGACGCTGCCGTACCGCGCCGCCGCGGTGATCACCGGGGTGGCGGAGACCGACGGCCGTACCCTGCGCGCCTCCCCGCGGCGCCGTCCCGGCCCCACCCCGCCCCGGATCGTGCTGGCCTTCCCCGGCGGGGGAGCGCAGTACGCGGGCATGGGACGCGAACTGTGCGCGGAAGAAGAGGAGTTCGACCGCACCGTGCGCGAGTGCGCCGATCTCTTCGACGACGGGACCGGTGCCGGCCTCACCGCGCTGATCACCGCCGACCCGTCCGACGAGCACGCACGCCGACTGCTGCGCGACCCCGCCCACGGACTGCCCGCCCTGTTCACCGTCTCCCTGGCCGCCGCGCGGACGCTGCGCTCCTGGGGCGTGGAACCGGATGCGGTGGTCGGTCACAGCCTCGGCGAGTACGTGGCCGCCGTGCTGTCCGGTGCCCTGTCCCTGTCCGACGCCGCGACACTGGTGGCGGTCCGCTCACGCGGCATGTCCCGGGCGGCCGGCAGCGGGGTGATGCTGACGGTCCCGCTGACCGAGCGGCAGACCCTCGCCCTGCTCGCCGAACATCCCGGACTGGATCTGGCCGCCGTCAACGGCCCGCGGTCCTGTGTGGTGTCCGGACCCTCACCGGCCGTGGCCGAAGTGGAGCGGGCCCTGACCGCACGCGGCGAGCGCACCGTGCGGCTCTCCCTCGACGCGGCCGCCCACTCGCGTCTGGTCGACCCGGTCCTGCCCGAACTGCGCGCGGCCGCCAGGACCATCCGGGCGCGTGTTCCCGGCATCCCGCTCGCCACCACCCTCACCGGGAAACTGCTGGACACCGCTCCGGGCGCCGACCACTGGGTGGCACACCTGCGCTCCACCGTGCGCTTCTCCGACGCCCTGGCCACCGCCCTGGGCGAAGGGCCGGCCGTCCTCGTCCAGGCGGGGCCGGGCGGCGCACTGCTCCAGCTGGCCCGTCAGCAGGGGCACCGGCAGCTCCTGGCCACCCTGGCCGCCTTCCCCGACCGCGAGCAGCCCGGCGGAGGACGCGCCGCGCTGCTGGCGGCCGCCGGGGAACTGTGGACGCACGGCCTCCCCCTGGACGCCGCGGCCCTGCACCGCCCGGGGCGACGCCGTGTCGTCCTGCCGGGCCTGCCCATGGAGCGCCGCAGGCTGTGGATCGATCCGCCGGCCGCCACTGCGTCGGCCGCCACACCGGTCAGTACGGCGGCTGACCCCGGCCACGGTGCCGGGCAGGCCGTCCCGGACGAGTCCGAACCCTTCCAACTGCCCGTCTGGCGGCGCACGCCTCCCGTCGAGGCGGACCGGTCGGTGCTGCGGGGCCGCTGGCTCGTGGCCGGCCCTCCCGGCTCGCCCTCGGCCGAGCGGGTGCGCGCCGCACTCGCCGCCGCCGGGGCCGGCACCGTCACCCTCGACGAGGTGGTCCGGGACCCCGACACTCCGTGCGAGGGCATCGTCGTGATCGGCCCGTACGGTGACACCGGCGACGACCCGGCGGAAACCGTCAGCGCGTCGGTCCTGCACTACGCGGAGGTGGCGCGGGCCGCCGCCTCCTGGGCGCACCGCACCTGCCTGCTGCACCTCAGCCACAACGCCCAGCAGGTGGAGAGCACCGACCGGCCCGCCGCCCACGCCGCTGCCGGCCTCGCCGTTCCCCGCGTCCTCGCTCAGGAGTTCCCGGGCCTGCGCTGGCGCTCGGTGGACCTGCCTGCCGGCCCGCCGCATGCCGACGACGTCCGGGCCGTGCCGGCGGAGGCCGCCGACCTGCTGGCGGGGGGCCCGAACGGCATCGAGTGCGCTCTGCGCGGCGGACACCGCTGGACGCGCGGCATCACCCCTTGGCGGCCGTCCGCACCCGCGCCGGACACGGACGGTCCGACCGTCACCGACGGCGGCAGGGGCACGGCGGTGATCCTTGGCGGGCTCGGGGACGTGGGCCTGGCCCTGGCCGGGCACCTGGCCCGCTCCGGACGGCGGATCGTGGTGACCGGCCGCACCGGGCTTCCCCCGGACCCCGCCCCCGGCAGCACCGAAGCCGAACGGGCCGAGACGATTCGTGTCCTGCGGGCCTCCGGCGCCGACATCGAGGTCCGTGCCGCGGACGCCGCGGACGCCGCCGCCACGACGGAACTGCTGCGGGAACTGACCGACCGCGACGGCCCGCTGGACCTGGTCGTGCACGCCGCCGGCGTGGTCGCTTCCGCAGCCGTCGCGCCGTTGCGGGCCACGGAGGAGCAGGCCGTGCGCGCGCACGCGCACGCCAAGGTCACCGCGGCCCTCGCGCTGCGCGGAGCCGTGCACGGCCTCCCGCCCGGCCACCGCCCGGCCACCGTCCTGCTGATGTCCTCCGCCACGGCGTTCGTCGGAGGCCTCGGCCTCGCCCCGTACGCCGCCGTCAACCGCTACCTGGACGCCCTCGCCGAGCACGAGCACCACGAGGCCCCGGACGCACCCCGCTGGATCAGCGTGGCCTGGGACGGCTGGCGCGTCGGGCCCGGCCGGAGCGAACGCACCGTCGCATCCCGGCACTCGATCGGTCTGGCGGACGGCATGCGCACCGTGGACCGCCTGCTGGCGCTCGCGGCCAACGGCCGTGCCCCGGCCTGCGTCGCCGTCTCGCCGGCCGACCTCGCACCGCGCACCGCGGGCACGCCCACCGCCGTACCCGCCTCCCTCGCACCGGCTCCCGGCGCGCCCGCGGCGCAGCCGCGGGCCGGTGCGGGATTCACCACCGGTGCGGAGACACTTCTGGCAGCGGTCTGGTCGGATCTGCTGGGCTTCCCCGTCACCGACCGCGACGCCGACTTCTTCGCGCTCGGCGGGCACTCCCTGCTGGCCACCCGGATGCTCGCCCGGCTGCGCGACGACCACGGTGCCGACCTGCGGCTGCAGGACCTGCTCACCCGGCCCACCATCGCGGCCCTGGCCCCGATGCTGCCCGGCAGAGAATCCCAGAGCGTTCCCGCCGCGCCTCAGGGCGCGAACGGACCGTCTCCGCAACCTGGTGACGGTCCCCGGGAATTTCCCCTCACCCGGGTGCAGCACGCCTACTGGGTCGGCGGATCCGGCGGTTACCGCCTCGGCGACGTCCCGTGTTCCTTCCACCTGGAGTACGACTGCCCCGGCCTGGACACCGACCGCTACGAGGCGGCGTGGAACGCGGTCATCGCCCGCCACCCGATGCTGCGCGCGGTCGTCTCACCGGAAGGCCGCAACCGGGTGCTCGACAAGGTGCCCCCCTACCGGATCCGGGTGCAGGACCTGACGAAGGACGACGACCTCGAGCGCACCCGGAAGCTGGAGCGCGTGCGCACCCGCATGGTGCGCCGCGAACCCCGCCCGGGCCGCTGGCCCCTGGTCGACATCCGGGCCGCCCGACTGCCCGGCGACGTCATCCGGCTGTTCGTCAACGTGGACGTGCTGGTGTGCGACACCGCCAGCTACCTGATCTGGGACCGCGAACTGCGCACCCTCTACAACACTCCCGACGCTCAATTGCCGCCGCTGGAGACCACCTTCGCGGATTGCGTGGCCGCGCTCGAGCGCCGCACCGAGGGCCTGGAGCACGCGCGAGCCGCTGCCTACTGGCGGGCCAGGCTGGACGACCTGCCTGGCGCGCCCGCGCTGCCCGTCCGGACCGGGAGTCCCGGGGACCGGCCCCGCTTCGCACGGCGCACCGCCCGTCTGGAGCCGGACCGTTGGAGCGCTCTCAAGGCCGAGGCCGCCCGGCGCGGGCTGACCCCCACGGCCGTCCTGCTGGCGGCCTACGGCGAGGCACTCGCCGGTTGGTCGGGGCAGAGCCGCTTCGCCGTCACCCTCACCCTCTTCGACCGGCCCGCGGACCTTCCCGGGGCGGACGCCGTGGTCGGTGACTTCACCTCGCTGATGCTGCACGAGGTGGACCGCTCGGACACCCGCTGCTTCGCCGATGCCGCCGTACGGGCCCAGCGCACCCTCTTCGAGGACCTGGACCACCGGGAGTTCTCCGCGCTCGACCTGCTGGCCGAGAAGTCCTCGCGCACCGGCCGCACCGAGTCCGTTCCTGTGGTCTTCACCAGCGCCCTGGGCCTGTCCGGACCACTCGGCGGCGGCCACGACCTGGACTGGGCGGGCACACCGGTGTACGGCGTGAGCAGCACCCCGCAGACCTGGCTGGACCACCAGGTGATCGAGCAGCACGGGGCGCTCCTGCTGCAGTGGGACGTCCTGGAGAACGCCCTGCCCGCCGACGAGGCGGACGCGGCGTTCGCCGCCTACGCTGAGCGGGTGCGCCGGCTGGCCGACGCACCGCGGGCGTGGGACACCGAGGAGCCCCGCACCGCGCCCGCCGCCCCGGTCCGTGAACCGCGGCGGCTGGCACCCACCGCGAGGAAGCGGACCGTTCCCGGCCCGACCCCCGACGCCGACGCGGCCATGCTGCTGCGTGACGGCAACGGCGACCGCCCCCTGTTCCTGATGCACCCCTCCGGCGGGGACGTACTGTGCTACGGCGAACTCGCCCGTCTCCTTACCGACGGTCGGCCCGTCGTGGCCCTCACCGACCCTGCCCTGACCGGCGGCACCGGGCCGCGGACCATCGTCGAGATGACCGACCGCTACCTCGCGGCGCTGCGTGTCCACCAGCCGCAGGGTCCCTACCTGCTGGGCGGCTGGTCGATGGGCGGCACGGTCGCCCACCAGATGGCCGTGGAACTTCAGCGACGCGGCGAGCGGACCGACCTGCTCGTCCTGATCGACTCCAACACCCCCGACCGCATCCGGGCGCTGGGCGGCACCGACCGCGCCCAGGACACCGCCTTCGCGGCCGTCCGCTACCTGCGCTCGCTGGAGGCGTTCCTCGACCTCGACCTGGACCTCGGTGCGGACGCGGAGACGATCCGCACGGCCCCGGACCCGGCGGCGGTACGCCGGACGGTCACCGAACGACTACGAGCGGCCGGCCTGCTCGGCCCGCGGGACACCGCCGACACCCGCCTTGAGGTCTTCGAACGCCACTTGCGGGCGCTGGCGGACCACCGGGCCGGACATCTCAGCGACCCGGCCACCCGCCTGCTGCTGATCGCCGCATCCCGTCCCGCGCCACACAACGCCGGTGTCGGCATGGGCGTCGACGACGCCGCGGACCTGCCCGCCCTGGGCTGGCTGCCGCACGTCAACGGCCCCGTCGACGCCCACACCGTCGAAGGCCACCACTACTCCCTGCTGCACGACCCCGCAGTACGGCGGACCGCCGCCCTGATCGACCGGGCCCTGGCCGCCGTACACACCGGCCAGTGAGCCCGTCAGTCACTTTCGACACCTGAACCTCTCGCGGAAAGCAACCATGCACCAGCACCCGTCACCCCGCAGCTTCCTCTCCCGCAGATCCGCTCTCACCGCCCTCGCGGCGGTCGGCGCCCTGCTGCTGAGCGCCTGCTCCGACACACCCGCCGCCGACACCCCGGCCCCCCGCACCGGCGCGCCCGTCGAGGGCGGCACCCTGCGATACGCCGTCGCGGGATCACCCGCCACCGCCAGTGACGACCCGCACGGCGGCCTCGGCAACGAGTCCGACGTCCTGCGCTTTGCCCTCACGTACGACGTGCTGACCGTCCCCGGGGAGGACGGGAAGACCCGACCGCGGCTCGCCACGTCATGGAAGCCCAACGACGCCATGGACCGCTGGACCCTCACCCTGCGCGAGGACGCCCGCTTCACCGACGGTAACCCGGTGCGCGCCGCCGACGTGCTGTACTCCCTGCGGCGCATCGGCGGCAAGGCCGCCGAGAACTACGGCCGACTCGCCGACTTCGACATGGCGAAGTCCACCGCCCCCGACGAGCACACCGTCGTCCTGGCTACCCGCGCCCCGATGGCCGACGCACCCCGGGCCCTGGAATCCGTCACCTTCGTCGTCCCGGAGGGCACCAAGGACTTTTCCCGTTCCGTCATCGGTTCGGGTCCGTACCGGGTGGAGCGGACCAGCGCCCAGACCACCGTCCTGACCCGCAACGACACGTGGTGGGGAAAGCGCCCGCACCTGGACCGGATCGAGATCCAGGCCGTCGCCGACCCACAGGCACGGGCCAGTGCCGTCGCCTCCGGGCAGGCCGACGTCGCCGGCAGCGTCAGCCCCGCCGCGGTCAAGAGTGCCGGATCTTCGGCGAAGACCCAGGTCGTCCGGCGCGACGGAGTCACCGAGTACCCGTTCGTCATGCGCCTGGACACCGAGCCGTTCGACGACCCCAGGGTCCGTGAGGCGTTCCGCCTCGCCGCCGACCGCAAGGCCCTGGTCGACACCGTGTTCCTGGGCTACGGCAAGGTCGCCAATGACCTGCCCACCCCCTACGACCCCTCGGCCCCCAGGGACCTGCCGCAGCGCACCCGCGACGTGAAGAAGGCCAAGAAGCTGCTGGCCGAGGCGGGCCACGCCGACGGACTGTCCGTCACCCTGCACACCACCACGTCCTACCCCGGGATGGACACCGCAGCCACCCTCTACGCCCAGCAGCTCTCCGACATCGGCGTCGAGGCGGAGGTGAAGGTCGAGCCGGCGGACACCTACTGGACCGCTGTCTACGCCAAGAAGGCGTTCTACACCGGCTACTACGGCGGCATCTCCTTCCCCGACCTCGTCCGCGTCGGACTGCTGTCCGACTCCCCGACCAACGAGACCGCCTGGCGCAGCAAGAGCTTCGACGACGGCTTCGCCCGGGCCATGTCGGCCACCGACGAGGCGCGACGCGAGGAGCTGCTGTCCGGCATCCAGCGCGAGCTGTGGGAGGACGGCGGCTATGTCGTCTGGGGCACCGGCGACGGCCTGGACCTCGCCGCGCCCGGCGTGCGCGGACTGCCCGACGGGCCCGGCTTCCAGCGCATGTTCATCGACCAGGTGTGGATGGCCAAGTGACCCTGCGCACTGCCGGCCGCGCCCTGCGCCCGGCCGGCCGGGCCGCGGTCCTGGCCATCGCCGCCACGGCCGTGGTCTTCACAGCCACCGAACTGCTCCCCGGTGACGCCGGGGAACTGAGGACGGCGGGCCGGGCCGCCCAGGAGGACGTCGCGACGGAGCGGGAACGCCTCGGACTGGACCGGCCGGCCGCGGTGCGCTACCTCGACTGGTTGTACGGCCTGATCCGGGGAGACCTGGGACACTCGCTGGCGGGCGGCAGACCCGTGGTGACGTTGTTCGCCGAGCGGCTGCCCGCCACCGTCGTCCTGGTCGCGGCGGCGCTGGCGGTCACCGCGCTGCTGGCCGCGGCGGCCCTGACCGTCACGTACCTGCGCGGCGGCCGGGGCGGCTCGGCCGCCACCGGACTGGCCGCCGTGCCGCAGCCGGTCCACGCGGCGGTGCTCGGCGCGGTCCTGGCCGGGCTGCTGGGCTGGCTGCCCCCTGTGTCCCTACTGCCGCCCGGCGGATCGCCCCTGGCGGACCCCCGGCTCCTGGTGCTGCCCGCGCTCACCCTGGCGCTGCCCTCGGCCGCGTTCGCCACCGTCCTGCTGCGCGGGGCGCTGGGCGATGTCCTGCGCCGCCCCCACGTGGCCGACGCGCGGTTGCGCGGCCTGCCCGCCCCGCTCGTGCTGCACCGGCACGTCCTTCCCTTCCTGTACGTGCCGGTGCTCCAGGTGACGGCCCTGCTGGTTGGCGGTCTCGTGGCGGGAACCGCCCTGGCGGAGACCCTGTTCGGCTATCCGGGTACCGGGCAGCTGCTGGTGTCCGCCGTCGCGGTGCGGGACGTCCCCGTCATTCAGGCCGCGGCCCTCCTCCCGGCCGTCGTCCTGCTGCTGGGCATGCTCCTGGCCGACCTGGCCGCCCGTCGCACCACGGTGCCGGGGGACCCCGGCCCGTCGGTGGCGGCGGGGAGGACCGTATGACCGGAGCGCCTCGGCCGTTCTTCCCCGGAGCCACCCGCCCTCCGGTGTCCGTGATCGCGGCTCTCGTACTGCTGGTGTGCGTGCCGCTCGGCCGGTATGCCGCCCCGCACCCACCGGAGCGAACGGTCGCCGCCCCCTGGGCGCTGCCCGGCGGACGGTATCCGCTGGGCACCGACGCCCTGGGGCGCGACGTGCTGTCCCGGGTCCTGGCCGGGGGCACTCAGCTCCTGACCGTGTCCCTGCTCGCCGCGCTCGCCGCCGCCGTCTGCGGCACGGGCCTCGGCCTGGCCGCGGGCTGGTCGGGCGACCGTACCGCCCGCACCGTACGGGCTCTGTGCGATCTGCTGCTAGCCGTCCCCGCCCTGGTCCTGGCGCTGGTGCTGGCCACCGCGCTGCCGGGGGCGGCGGCGGTCGTCGTGGCGTCGGTACTCGCGGGAGCCCCGCTGACCGCACGGGTCGTCGCCACGCAGTGCGCGCAGCTGCGCGGCAGCGGGCATGTGCACGCCGCCGTCGAGCGCGGCGAGCGCACACCTGCCGTGCTGCTTTACGAGGTGCTGCCCGCCCTGCGCCGTCTGGTCGCCGCCGACGCCGGGCTCCGGCTCGTCACGGCACTGCAGATCGCCGCGGCCCTCGCCGTGCTCGGCCTGGGGCCTCAGCCCCCGGACCCCGACTGGGCCCTGATGCTCAGCGAGAATCTGCCCGGCGCCGCACTCAACCCCTGGGCGCTGCTGGCGCCGGCGATCCCCCTGGCGGGCTGCGCCTGGGTGTTCGCCGCGGCGGCCCGGACGGCCGCCCGGGCTCCGGGGGAGGGGGCATGACGGTCCATGACCATGAGGAGTCCGTTCCTACCGGTGCCCCGCTGCTGGCGGCCGAGGGCCTGACCGTTCGCCGCGCCCTCGACGGAGCCACCGTCCTGCCGCCGGTCGACGTCCGCGTCGGCCCGGGGCAGGTGCTGGCCGTCACCGGCGCGTCCGGCGCCGGTAAATCCACGCTGCTGCGCGCCCTGCTCGACGTCCTCCCGGACGGACTGCAGCGCGCGTCGGGCACCGTGCGCTGGCGCGGTGTGGCCGTGTCGCCCGGTCGGGCGGCCCGGCGGTGGCGGCGTGCCCGGTGCGGCTGGCTGGCGCAGGACCCCGGCGCGGCCCTCAATCCGCTGTGGTGCGTGGACCGGCTGATCGGTGAGGAGTTCACCGGTGACGCCGCCACCCGCGCCCGGCGGGTCGAGGCCCTGATGCACCGACTGGGCCTTCCGCCCGCGCTCGCCTCCCGGCGAGCGGGGGAACTCTCCGGCGGACAGGCCCAACGGGTCGCCCTGGCGCGGGCCTTGTGCGCCGACCCGGAGCTGCTCGTCCTGGACGAGCCGACCTCGGCACTGGACCGTGCGACGGCCGATCTGGTGGCCGAAGAGGTGCGGTCGCGCCGTGGGATCCCCGGCCGGTGTGTCGTCCTGGTCACGCACGATGCCCGGCTGGCCGCGGAACTGGCCGACCGGACACTGGTGCTCGCCGGTGACGCGCGCCCGGCCTCCGGTGCGGACGCCGCCGTGCGGCACACGACATGTGCGACCGCCGCCGTACGCGGACGGATGACCAGCGCCTCGTGGAAGGAGCCGCTCCGCCCGGCCGCCGATCCCGCGCCACCACAAACCGGGCGCCCGCCCCACACGGCGGCGGACCCTGCCCCGCCCCTGGTGCCCGTGCTGTCGGCGCGGGGCCTGACTCTGCGGAGCCCGGACGGCACACCACTGCTCGACGCCGGGGACCTGGACCTGCCGACGGGCGGCTGGCTGGCCGTCACGGGACGGTCGGGCAGCGGAAAGACGACCCTGCTGCACGCCCTCGTGGGCCGTCGCCCGCCGGCCGCCGGACAACTCCTGCTGCACGGGCGCTCGCTGCCCGCCGGGAGCCGCTTGCGTGACCGGTGGATGCTGCGCGCCGTCCAACTGGCCGGACAGGACACGGTGGCGGAACTCAACCCGGCGCACACCGTCGGCCGAGCGGTGGCCCGGCCGCTGAAGGTGTTCCACGGCACGACCGGAACGGCCGGGCGGGAACGCGTACGGGAACTCCTCGAGGCCGTGGGACTCCCCGCCGACCTGGTCGACCGCAGACCCGCGGCGCTCTCCGGCGGCCAGCGCCGTCGGGTCGTCCTCGCCCGGGCGCTCGCCGCCGGGCCTGACGTGCTGCTGTTGGACGAGCCCACTGCGGGCCTGGACCCGGATTCGGCACGACTCATCCTCGACCTGCTGGACCGGCTGCGGGAAGACGGCCCCGCCGTCCTGACCGTCACGCACGACGCCGACACGGCCGCCCGCGCCGACCGTGTCCTCCACCTGACCGGCCGCTGCCTGACCCCACGGCCGCACACGATCCCCGACCACACCCCCGACGGGAGAACGGAGCACTCCGGTGTCCGACCACACGACGGCTGAACACACCGGCCGGATCGCGAACCTGCTGGCCGCCCATCCCTGGGTGGCCCGGGCCCACCCCGCACCCGACGGCGGCGTCCGGGTCGTCCCGCACCCGGACGCTGTGACCGCCGTACCCGAGCCGGGCCCCTTGATGCGCGAGCACCTCGAGCAGTGGGCCGAGGTCTACGAGTGGACGTACGAGACGGCCGAAGGCCGGCACGCCAACGACCTCGACCTGTCCGGGTGGCGGGCCTCCGACACCGGAGCACCGCTGCCCGAAGCCCACATGCGGGACTGGGTGGACCGCACCGTGGATCTCGTCCTGGCCCAGCGCCCGAGGAGGCTCCTGGAACTCGGCTGCGGCACCGGCCTGCTCGCCCACCGCCTGCACCCGCACCTGGACGGGTATGTCGGCACCGACGTCGCCCAGGTCGCGGTGGACCGCCTCACCATCGCCGGCCTGCCCCGCACCGCGTTCGTCCGGGCCGCCGCCCACGAGACGGCCGCGCCTCGGGTACGGGACGCCATGAACACCGCTTTCGGCCCCGGTGCGCGTCCCGACTGCGTGCTGTTCAACTCGGTCACCCAGTGCTTCCCCGACCTGGCCTACCTGACCACCGTCCTGCACGGGGCGCTGTCGGCGGTCGAGGACGGCGGCACCGTGATCGTAGGAGACATCCGGCACTCCGGCCTGCTGCTCGACCACTTCGGACGGCTGGAACGGGCCCGCGACCCCGAGGCGGACGGCACGACGATCGCCGCGAGGGCCGCGGCCGCCGCCGAGGCGGACGAGGAACTGTCCTTCACCCCGGCAGCCGTCGCCGCGGCGGTCGCGGCCCAATCCCGCCCGGTCCGCATGAGCGTGCACGCCCGCACCATGACCGAGGACACCGAACTCACCCGCTACCGCTACGACATCGTCCTGCGCGTCGGCCCGCACACCGACGGACCGGGGACCCGGCACGTGCGCCGGACGCCCTGGGACGGACACGGGGGGAGCGACGTCCCAGAAGCGCTGCGCGACGCGCTCGCCAACGGTCCCGTCATCGTCCACGGCATCCCCAACGCCCTGCTCCACGACGCCCCCGGGGCGGTGACCCCGTACGCCCTGCGCGAGGCACTGCAGGGAGCGGACGCCGCCGTACTGCTTGACGCCGCCGACCCGCGCGCGCTGGCCGTGGCGGCTCCCGCGGACTGCGCGCCCGCCGCGGCCGAGGACCTTCCGGCGCCCTCCGGCCCGGTCGCCCACGAGCCGTTCCCCCTGTTCGTCCGGCGCCGTCTGCCCGAAGTGCTGCGCGACCACCTGCGCCGGGCCGGGCAGGACACCGTGCCACCGGCGATCACCGTGGTGGACGTCATCGAGGACGGCCACGCGTGAACGACGCACTCACCGACAAGACCTTCACCGGGCTGCCCGGCGTGACGGACTGGCAGCTGGTGCGCGGCGGTGGGCAGGACACCCTGCTGGTGACGGGTCCGCCTCCGGCGGCGCGGGCGTCATCCGGCCCCGGCCGGGACGACGCCCGCGCCACCGGCCGGGCCGCGGACACCGGTGACGCCGCCGTCCGCGGTACCGACCTGGCCGTTCTCCCGGCACTGATGCGGCAGCTCGACGAGACGGCGCTGCTGACGATGGCCCGGGTACTGGACCGGACCCGCCTGTTCCGCGGCAATGGCCAGCCCCGCACCGACGAGATTTTTGAAACCCTGGCGGTCGCACCCCGGCACGCGTGGATCGTACGGCGTTGGCTGCACACCCTGACCGCGGAGGCCCGGCTCCACCTGGACGCGGCGACGGGCCGTTACCACTCCCTCGCGGTGCCGGACCGCCGCGACCACGCCCGGGCGCTGCGCGAGCTGGACGGCGCCTGCACGGGTCTGGGCTACCCGGCGTCCATGACCCGCTTCTTCCGGGCCGCGGCCGAACGGCTCCCGCTGCTGCTCCAGGACCGCACGTCCCTGCAGGAGGTCCTCTTCCCCGACGGGCAGACGAACACCGCGCAGGGCAACTACCGTGACAGCGTCCCCAGCCGCTGGGCCAACCATGCCGCCGCGTCCCTGATCGCCGGCGAGTCCCGTCGCCGGACGGCGCCGGCTCCTTTGCGCGTCCTCGAGGCGGGCGCCGGCGTGGGCGGCACCACCGGCACCGTCCTGGAGGCGCTCGGCGACACGCCCGTCGACTACCTGTTCACGGACGTCTCCCCGTTCTTCCTGCGGACGGCCAGGGACGTCTTCGGTGACCACCCCGGACTGCGGCACGCCCTGTTCGACATCCAGACTGACCCGCTCGAGCAGGGTCTGGAGCCGGAATCCCAGGACGTCGTCCTGGCGGCGAACGTCCTGCACAACGCACGGCACGTCGGACGCTGCCTGGCGGCCCTGCGGGAACTGCTGGCACCCGGCGGGCTGCTGGTCCTGGTCGAGTCGTGCCAGGAGCACTACCAGGCGCTCACCTCCATGTACCTGCTGATGTCGCCCGCACCCGGCGAACAGGAGTGGTTCACGGACCTTCGGGCCGGCCAGGACCGGGTCTTCCTCACCGCTGGGGAATGGGCACGGCAACTGGACGCGGCGGGCTTCGACCCGCTGCCCGTCCTGCCGCACGAGGAGCATCCCCTCGCCGCGGCGGGCCAGCGCGTCATCTCCGGCCGTGTCAGGTCACACCGGGCCCGCCCGGACCCCGGCCGCGTCCGCGCCGCGCTCGCCGGCCGTCTGCCCCCTGCCCTGCCCCTGCCACGGATTCACACCGTGGACGACATCATCCGCCCCGCCAACCCGACTGGAGCCCCCTGTTGACACCCGCATCCGCAGCCGAACACACCGCCGAGCGGACCTCGGCCGACCTGGTCGACGCCGTCCGCGCCGTGTGGGCCGACGCCCTGGAGACCGATCTGGCCGCCGTACCGGCGGACGCCAGCTTCCTGAGCCTGGGCGGCGACTCCGTTCTGGCCGTCCGCATGGCCGCCATGCTCCGCAAACGGCTGGGCACCCCGCTGGCGCTGGCGGACGTCCGCGTCGAACAGAGCGCCGCGCAGCTCGCCGCCCTCGTCCACGAACGCAGTACCGGATCCGGGACGGGTGCCCTGCGCCCACTGCCCCTGGACCTGCGCCGACGTGAGGACCCGGACGCACCGTTCCCGCTCCTGCCGCTCCAGCAGGGCTACTTCGTGGGCCAGCAGGACGCCTGGGAGCTGTCCTACCGCTCCGCACACCACTACGTGGACATCGGGCTGGAGGACATCGACGCCGACGAAGCCCCCGAGGCGCTGCAGGACGCATTGGAAAGACTGGCCGAGCACCAGGCCGTCCTGCGGGCACGCATCCTGCCCGACGGCCGGCAGCGCATCCTGCCCCTGGACGATCCGGAGGCGGTACCGCAGCTTCAGGTCACCGACCTGCGCGACGCCGACGAGGAAACGGCCGCCGCCCGGCTCGCGGAGATACGCCATGAGATGAGCACCGAGGGCCCCGACCCGTCCCGGGGCTGCGGTTTGGACATGCGCCTGACGCTGATGCCCGGCGACCGCGCCCGGCTGCACTCCTCGACCAGTCTGCTGATCATCGACGGCTGGTCCTCCGGCGTCTTCTACCGCGACCTGTTCGCCCTGGTCTCCGACTACAACGCCGTCCTCGCGCCCCTGGACATCGACTACGGCGACTACGTGACGACCCTGCGGGACCTGCCCGAAACCGAGGCGTGGCAGCAGGACCGCGACTGGTGGTGGGACCGCCTCGACGACTTCCCGCTGCCGCCGGCCCTGCCGCTGGTGGCCGACCCCGCCGAGGTGCGCCCCACCCTGATGGGCACCCGGCAGGCGGTGCTCGACCCGCAGCGCTGGTCGGAGCTGCGCCGGCTGTGCACCGAGCACGGGGTGACCCCGTCCGCGGCGATGTTCGCCGCCTTCGCCGCCGCCGTCGCCCGGGCCTGCGGCCACCGCCGCTTCCTGCTCAACACCCTCCAGCTGAACCGGCTCCCGCTCCATCCCGACGTGTCCCGCCTGGTGGGAGCCTTTTCGTCCACCATGCTCCTGCCGGTCGACCTGCCGGCGGCCCCCGTCTTCGCCGACCTCGCCGGCCGCGCGCAGCAGGACATCGGCGACGCGCTCGCCCACAACCTGATCACCGGCGTGGAGGTCTCCCGCGAACTGGGCCGCCGCCGGGGCACCCACCGCCCGGTGGCACCCGTCGTCTTCCAGTCCACCCTGGGCGTGGACGCGGCGCTGGGCAGCGAGGTGCCCCAGGAGGCCGGGCCGCTGGGCGCGATCGACCTGCTGAGCCACCATCAGCAGCTGCGAACGCCCCAGGTGGCCCTGGAGGTGCGGCTGTTCGAGCTGCGCGGCGAGCTGGTGGTCGTCTTCTCGCTGGTGGAGGAGCTGTTCGCGGCGGCGGACGTCGACCGGATGTTCGCCGATCTCATGGCGACCGTGGAATCGCTGGTCGAACCGGGCGGCTGGACCGCCGTGCTCGAACTGCCCGACGCGGTCGACGGTGAGCAGGCCGGGCCGGCCCGGCAGGCATCCGGCCGGCGCCTGTCCGTACCCGCGGCGGCGGTCGGCGGAACGGAACCGGGACCGCCCCGGGACGACACGGAACGAGCCGTCGCGGCGCACTGGCGGAAGCTGCTGGACTGCCCGGTGGAGGAGCGCACCGCCGACTTCTTCGCGCTCGGCGGTGACTCGCTGCTCGCGGTGCGGATGCTCGGGTCGCTCGCGCGGGAGGGACTGGGACGGGTGACGCCCCGCCGCTTCCTCTGGCAGCCCACGGTGGCCGGACTCGCTGCCGCTCTTCGCGAACCGGGCGACCGATGAGAAGGGTGCGGCGGGGGCGGAACCGCCCCCGCCGCACCTCGGTCTCAGCCGCCCAGGCCGGCGTCCTCGCGGAAGAGCTCCTGGTCGAGCCAGACCGCGGCACGGGCTCCGTCGGCGGCACCGGTGATCACGAAGGTGAGGGCGTCCGGCAGGGCCTCCAGCCGGGCGGTGTCACCGGCCGCGTACACACCGGGTACGGAGGTGCGCTGGAACTCGTCCACCCGCACGCAGCCGTCCGGGAGGACCGCGCATCCCAACCGCTCGGCCAGCGGGGAGTGCTGACGGGTGGGCGCCCGGTGGTAGACGCCCTGCCGTTCGAGCACCCGCCCGTCGGCGAGGACCAGGCGGACGGCCCCTTCCTCGCCCTCGAAGCGGGTCACGGCCGTCTCCTCCACGGCGATCCCGGCCTCGGCGAGACGGCCCGCGGCCTGCTCGGGCACCGGGTGACCGTTGGTGCACACGATCACATCCTCGCTGAACCGGTCGGCCACGTAGAGGGCCTGCATGACCTGCGGCAGTTCGTGCCCCAAGACGGCCAGGCTCATCCCGCTGGTCTCCCAGCCGTGGCAGAACGGGCAGTGGTACACCCCTCGGCCGAACAGCGCGGACAGGCCCTCCACCTGTTCGTCGAGCACGTCGACCTGCCCCGTGGCGAGGACCAGCTTCCGGGTCCGCTCCACGGTGCCGTCGGCCAGCGTCAGGGTGAACCCCTGCGGTTCGGGCGCGGCGGCGGTGACGGTTGCCTCGCGTACGGTCACGTTCGGGTAGGCGGTGAGCTGCTCCCGGCCTATACGGCGCAGCTCGGCGGGCGGGAAGCCGTCCCGGCTGAGGAACATGTGCATCTGCGCCGCGGGTGCGTTGCGCGGGCGACCCGAGTCCAGCAGGAGGACCCGCCTGCGCTGACGCCCCGACACCAGCGCCGCATTGAGGCCGGCGGGCCCCCCGCCCACCACGATCACGTCGTACATCGTCGTCACTTCTTCCCTGGCCCGTCCAATAATGACTACGATAATAATTATCATTTTCATCAACTGGGTTAGTGGGAAATGGGAGGAAGACCGGTGCAACACCTGGCGGCCATCGGCGTCCTAGGCGGTTACGGAGCAGTCGGCAGCGCGGTCGTACGGCGGCTCCACCGGGCGGGCGTCCACCCGCTGCTGGTAGCCGGCCGCGATCGGGGCCGGGCGGAAGCGCTGATAGCCGGCCTCCCGGAAGGCGGCCCGGACGTGGGCGCCCTGACGGTGGACCTGACCGACCCCGACTCGCTGGATCGCTTCACAGCGGATTGCCGACTCGTCATCAACTGCGCGGGACCTTCGTACCGCGTCC
Organism: Streptomyces sp.; assembly: GCF_031181555.1. GTDB lineage: Bacteria > Actinomycetota > Actinomycetes > Streptomycetales > Streptomycetaceae > Streptomyces > Streptomyces fimbriatus. Next base: position 28,903 of record NZ_JAPSKQ010000061.1, read on the forward strand.
TCGACGCGGTCGCCCAGGCCGCGCTGCGAGGCGGCGCGGACTACGTCGACGCGGCCGGTGACGACCCGGTCCACAACCTGCTGTCCACCGACGGAGGCGCCGAGCGATGGGTCACGGCCGGACGCGCGGCCGTGCTGTCCGCCGGCGCGCTGCCGGGCCTGTCCTCGCTGCTGCCCCGCGCACTGGCCGCCCGCGCCACCGTTCCCGTCGCGCTGGACGCCTACGTCGGCGGTGTCGCGCCGCTCACCCCGGCCGCCGCCGGTGACGTGCTGCTCGGCCGTGGACCGGAGCACGGCACGCCGGCGGCCGCCTGGCACGGGGGCCGGATGCGGAAGCGTGCACTGGCCCCCCGCCGAGGGGTGCGACTCGACGCCTTCCCCACACCCGTCGACGCCTTCCCCTTCCTGTCCACTGAGGCCGTCCGGCTGGCCCGGGCCACGGACATCGGCCAGGTGCGCTGGTACACCGTCTTCGGCGGTGGACGCCTGGCCGAGGAGCTGGCCATGGCATGGGCACTGGAGAGCACAAAGACCGCTGACTTGGTCGCGGCGGCCGACGAGGACGTGCGGCGCCACGGGGCCTGGTACGGACAGGAGTTCCACCTCTGGGACGGAGCGACGGACGGCCCGCCCACCGCGAGGCTCGTCCTGCGCGCCCCGGACTCCTACGAGCTGAGCGGGTTCCTCGCTGCCGCCGCCGCTCTCCAGGCGCTCGACGGGTCGGTCGCTCCCGGTGTGCACTTCGCCGCGGACGTGCTCGACCCCATGCGGGTCACCGAGGAACTGGCCGCCGATGACGCGGCGGAGCTCAAGACACTGTAAGAGGGCATCTGATCTAGGTAGTTGGTGTTCTGGGATGTTTGTGTGACCGATGGCCCTGGCGGTCGTTGCACGGTGTGTGAGTGTTTGCCGTCCGTACCGCAGTGATGTGTCCGATGCCCGCTGGGCTCTGATCGAGCCGGTCTTCACCGCCTGGCGGGCGAGACGAACAGGTCCGGGTACGGCCCGACAGCGGCCGTGGTCGACGCCCAGAGCGTGAAGACCTCGGCAAACGTCGCCGGGACCAGCCAGGGCATCGATGTCGGCAAGAAGATCAAAGGACGCAAACGGCACCTGGTCACGGACACGCTCGGTCTCGTGCTGGCCGTCCTCATCACCGCCGCGAACGTGCACGACACCACCGGCGGCAAGCTCCTGCTCGACGACGTGGCCGCGAACTATCCCGGAGTGACCAAGGCCTGGGCCGCTGACGGATACCAGAACAGCATCTTCAACCACGGCGCCCTGCTCGGCATCGACGTGGAGGTGGTGCAGCGGCCCCGGGCGAAGGGGTTCGAGCCGCTGCCGAAGCGGTGGGTGATCGAGCGGACCTTCGGCTGGCTGATGCAGCACCGCCGCCTGGCACGAGACTACGAAGCCCTGCCCCAGAGATCCCGAACGATGATCCACTGGGCGATGGCTGACAAAATGTCCCGCGAACTGACCGGAGAATCCGCACCACCTGGCGAATCGAAACGGACATGACCGCCGCAACAGCCTGAACAGTGACCAGATGCCCTCTAAGGCGAAGGTCGACAACACCGTGAGGGTGCTCGAGGAAGCCGGCCGCGGTTTCCGGGCGCCGCGCCGGTACGAGACGTACTGCCGCGAGGCGACCACGGCGAAGGACGACAGCCAGGCCGCGCCGGTCGTCTTCACCACCCTGGAGCTGCTGACGGAGCGCGGCGCGGACGCGGCGGTGTGGCGGCGCCTGGGGCGCGCGGAGGAACAGACACCGACCGTCGCGCTCGGCAATCCCGACGGCGACGCTCTCTAGCGCCGCCAGGCCGCCCGCGCCGAAGCGGAAGAAGAACGGTGCAGGGCGGCTGCGCGGGAGGCGCGGCGGCCGGTGCGCCAACAGTGCGGGCAGAAGTTCACCGACCAGCAGTGGGAGGAGACCACCCTGCACAGTCTCGTGCCGAAGGCCGGTGACCTGGTCCGTGTGCGGTCCCTGCCACGCCGACGACATCGCCCGGCAGAAAGCCGCCGCCGCGCGCGAGCAGGCCGCCATGCAGCCGGCTTCGGAGGGCGACCGCGGCCAGGAGCCGGGCAAGCCCCGTCGTGCCTTGTTCCGCTGCCGCATCTGACCACACACGGCGACGCCGTCCCTCCCGCTGGACACGGGGAGAGGCGGCGTCGGCGAGCAGCGGCCCGGGTCAGGCCGGGGCAGTCTGCTTCGCCAGCGCGTCGAGCGGGGAGCGCAGTCGACCTCGGGGTGAGCGGCGGGCAGTGCGTCGACATCGGTGGACCGGCAGAGCGCGTCGTCGACGGCTCCGGCCCGGCTCGTGCCGAACAAGACTGCACGAACACCTCGGACGCCCGCCGGAGCCGCTCACCTTCGACATGATCCGCCGGGCCGCCGAGGAAGCCCGCCGCGCCGCGCGCCGACTACCGGCCGTCGCGGGTCACCGTGCTCGACGCCTTGACCGTCTCCACCACAAGCCAGTGCTCCGAGCGGTAGTGGACTTCGTCACCCGCGTAGCCGAGCACGTAGTGGACGTCCCCGACCCGGTCCGGCAGGACGTCCTCCAGGACGAACGTTCCGTCCTCGGCGACCGGAACCGACGGCAGGTCGGCGACCTCCAGGCCGTTCAGTCGCTGCACCGTGATCCGCGGCGCCTCGGTGGGTGCCAGTCCGTCCAGGTCCAGTCGTCCGGTCACCCTGAACGGCCCCCCGGCGACGGCCGGGCCGTGCGTCACATCCACGATGCGCGACGGAGCCAAGGCCTCCCGGGTCTGGATCGTGTGCAGCCAGAACCTGGTGCCCTCCTGGTTGGAGGTCACGACGAAGAGCTGTTGTCCGTCCCCGGAGAACTCCATGCCCCGCGGGACGACGCGGTGGCCCGCGGCCTCGTCCTCGAAGCTGATGCGCAGCGGCTGCCGCTCGACCGACGGGTCGGCGAACGCCAGGGTCAGGTCGGCGGCATCGCCCGACGCCGCGCCGCCCTGGGCGAACCACTTGCCGTCGGGACTGAAGGCGACGGCCGTGGGCGCCACGCCCTCCGGCAGCGGTGCGTAGTGGTTCTCAAGGAAGCGGGCGTCCTGGCCGCCGAGCAGCACGGTCCCCCGGACCCCGTCGGCCACCGCGAGGACGGAGCCGTCCGCGGAGAAGTCGGCGTCCCGGAAGTCCATGCCCCGATCCGTACCGTCCTCGGTGAACCGGCGCTCGCCCAGGAACTCCAGCAGGTTCCCGTCCGCCCCGTCCGTCACCCGGTAGATCCCCAGGTCGGGGTCGGCGGTCGGGGACCAGCGCTCCGGAGCGGTCACCAGTAGACCTCCGGGCCCTCCCTCGAGATGGATCGGGGTGCTCGAGTACATGACCTCCCCGGCCTTGCCGCCCTCGGCCGTCGCGGCGACGCCGACACTGCCCAGCGCGTCGGCGCAGCCCTCGGGCGACGCGGCCGGCCGGCTGGTGAAGAACAGCCGCCCGCCGGTGTGCACCAGCTCCCGCCCACAGCCGTCGGCCGGTGCCGGAATCGGGTCGAGGGGGTACAAGGACCCGCTGTAGTGGGAGTAGGTCGCGATGTGGTCCGACTGCCCGGCATAGACCTTCGAGCCGTCCGGCTCCACCGCGACGCCGGACAGGGGGGCGGCCATGTGGGCGCTCGCGACGGCGCGCCCGACGCCCCCGTAGAGCACGCCGACCACCTCGCCGTCCCGCGACCCGTCCGGATAGACCCGGTCCCCGGCGATCCACACGCGCTGGCCGACGTCGTCCACCGTCATCTGGGTGAACGACGCGGCCGACAGCTCCATGCCCGGACCCGACGGCACCACGGCCGCCGCGGCGGTGTCCGGGGCGGCGGCCCCCGGGGTCGCGGACGCGGTACCGGTGACCGCCGTCAGCGCCGACCCGGCCAGCGCGCCCGCCAGCAGCACCGTCGTCAGCCTGCTGCCTCTTCCTAATGTGTTCCTCAACGCTGGTCCCACCCCTGATGTCGGCGCGCCACCGCGGATCGGGTGGCGCTCGTGTGGATATGAAAGCGCCCACAACAAGTCGAGACGAGCCATTTGTTGTCATCGCCGTGTCACAGTGGCGTCCGAGGAGTACATCGCGCGCTCGCTGCCTTGACTGACTGTGCACTCTTCCGCATTTCGTCAGCCGTTGTGTCGCTTTTCATCGGTTGACCAAGCGAGGCCGCGGAACAGCTCGACCACATCTACTCAGTTCGCGGCCGCCGTCCTCTCCGCTGTCGCCCTGGTCGTGGCCGTGTCCCTGGTCGGCGGCGCGTTGTGCAACGCCGCCGCGCAGGCCGCCGCCCGCCTCGGCCCGAGGACCTCCCGTGAGGCGGATCTGCGCCTCCTGCGGTCCGCCGCCGACGTCGGACTGATCGCCTACGAGCATCCCGGCTTCGAAGACCGCCTCGATGCCGCCGGGAAGGGCGCGGAGTCCGCCCGCGATCTGGTCGCCGGCGCCCAGGCCGCGATCTCCGTCCTCGCCCAGCTCGCCGCCGTCACCGCGGTCGTCACTACCCTCGACCCGCTGCTGATGCTCCTGGTCCTCGTCACCGCCGTCCCTCGCGCGTACGCGTCGCTGCGCGCTGCCCGCATCGAGCACGCCGCCCAGACCGCGGCCCGCGCAGACAACCGGATGCGGACCAAGCCGCGCGGCCACAGCACCGACCGCGGCACCGCAGCCGAGACCCGCGCCGCCGACATGGGCGGCTTCCTGTCCGACCGCTACCGGCAGGTCTCCGACCGCCTAGGACTTGTCCGGGCGATCATGTGACTATTTCACATCCGTGTCGTTG